>CAZIPJ010000007.1:0-38145 GCA_964541365.1 uncultured Lachnospiraceae bacterium | reverse complement strand
TTCATCATTTATTGTAGAACCTGCTTCTTCAATAGCGGCAGAATCTATAAGCATTCTCTTGAATATAAGATTTATGTGTCAGAACTTTTCAGTTTGAACTTTGACGGAAATGGTGCAGAAAGTGATGTGCCAAATACGCGTAAGTTTATGTATGGTGATTCTGTTGATTTGACAGAATTGTCTACTCCAAAAAGAGAACACTTCTCATTTGTTAGTTGGAACACTGTGGCAAATGGAAGCGGAACAGCTTATTTGACAACTGGTGCAAATGGAACTTTCCAATCAAACGCAAATCAAACTCTCTTTGCACAATGGACAGGCGTTGAATATGTCATTACACTTGATTCAAGCAATGGAAGCTATCCTGTGACAAGTCAAGTTGAGCAGATTATTGAAAAATACGGTGATGGATTTTACAGAGCAGTTGGTTCAACTGACAAAGTTGAAGGTGGATTGAAACCAACTTCTTTGGGTTATGTTTTTGGCGGATATTACTTGAAAAATGTTGACGGCACTTTCGGAGACAGGGTTGTTGACAACAACGGAATGATTTTGCCTAATATGGAAACAAAGTTTACAGCGGACACCACAATTTATGCAATGTGGAGTGCAGGAAACTTTGATGTAACTTTCAACACAAATGGAAGGGGAACATTTACAACTGGCGGAACAACGACAAAGACTTTGCAAACAAAATTTAATTCTCCAATCTCATTCAATGTTGATATCAAAGTGACAGAAGTTGAAGGTTATGAACTCTCTGGTTGGTACACTGCTTCAACAAACGGAACAAAGATTTTGAACGCCGACGGAAGTTATGCAGGAGAGTCTGACTATATTGATGCTGACGGAAATTGGATTTATGTTGTTGGCGAAGATGAGACAGTTGAATTCTTTGCACAATGGCAAATTAAAACTTATACATTTACAATCAACTACAAGGGTTTTGGCGGAACAACTGCAACAGGGATTGCAATTTCTTCTGTAAACGGTGGAACAGTTGCAGACGAGCTTGTTTCATACAACAATGGAAATGGAATAACAACTGTTTCTTCAACATACAACCCTACTGGAATGATTACAATCAACATTCAAACGGAAGGAAACAACTACATTGTTTCTGGAAGTCCAATAACTGGAATTGGTGGGCTTGAAAATAGAGTGAGCATCCAGTGGACTCCTTCTTCAAACAGTTCGCAAGATATTTATGTTCTTGAAAAATATACAATTACTTACGATTTGAACGGTGGAAATGGAACTGCACCACAAGCAACTGCAAAAGCTTATGGACTTGCGGCAACCATTACTGACAGCACACCAGCCCGCACTGGTTATGCGTTTGTCAATTGGAACACACAAGCCAATGGCAGTGGTGTGACTTATGATTATGCGGACAACACTAAAAATACATATACTGCTGATGCTGACATAACTCTTTATGCACAATGGGATGCGAATACTTACACAGTTGAGTACAATGCAAATAAGCCAGACACTGCAAGTGAAGAAATTGATGGCGATACGGCAGACTCTACTCATACTTATGGCGTTTCAAAAGCGCTTACTACAAATGGCTACACACTTGTTGGTTGGACTTTTGTCAAGTGGAATACAAGAGCTGACGGCAGGGGAACAGATTACAGCGACGGCGAAGAAGTTGAAAATCTTACCACAACAAATGACGACACTGTTGTTTTGTATGCTGTTTGGAGTGCAAAT
Organism: uncultured Lachnospiraceae bacterium; assembly: GCA_964541365.1. GTDB lineage: Bacteria > Bacillota > Clostridia > Christensenellales > UBA1242 > Caccovivens. Next base: position 36,426 of record CAZIPJ010000007.1, on the reverse strand, counting down.
ACTTATACTATCGCATACGACAAAAACAAGCCAGAAAACGCAAGCGAAAATGTTGGCGGAACGATGCTTTCATCAACTCACAGGTTTGATGTGGAAGCAACTTTGAATCCAAATACATACACACTTGTCGGTTGGAAGTTTGTTGGATGGGAAGATGCTGATGGAAATGGTTACACGGACGGACAGACTGTCAAGAATCTTGCCACAGAGAATAATGAAAATGTGGTTTTGTTTGCTCAATGGGAAGCAGAAAAAGTGACTGTGACTTTTGATGTAAACAAAGACGGGGCAGAAGTTTCTCCACTTACAAAAGAATTTGACTTTGATAGCGAATATGGTGAACTTCCAGTTCCAACTTGCGAAGGATATGACTTTGAAGGTTGGTATCGTGGAAGCAGTGAAACTGATACAAACAAAATTACAGAAACTACAAAAGTTGTTGGCGTGAAAGATGTAACAACTGGAAACTACGGTGTGACAATTTATGCACATTGGAAAGCAAATGTCTTCACAATCACATTTAACGCAAATGGCGGAAGTGAAGTGAATAATGTTTATGTTAGATTTGGTGATTCAAAGCTTTATTCAACAAACATCAATGGTTCTTTAAGCGGACAAGTAAGTGCAGCTGCAATCACTTCTTCAAGAGAAGGCTTTGATTTCGACGGTTGGACACAGACTCAAAATGGTGCAGATATTGTCATTACAAAGGATGCGACACTTAGAACTGGAAATGACTACGTTTCATCAGTAGACGGAGTTGCTGTGTGGACAAGCGACGGGGATGTTACTCTTTATGCAAAGTGGGCTATTCACGAACTTGCACTCACTGCAAACCTTCACGATGGAAATGGTTTTGATATTGACAAAACAACAGATGCTGGTTGGCTCATTGAAGCGTCTGGAACAACGGCAACAAAGACAGTTAATTATGGCGCTGAGTTTGGTGAACTTCCAACAGCTTATAGATATGGTTATAAGCACATTGGTTGGTCTAAATCTGAAAACTCAACAGTTGTGGATGTTCTTCCTGAGACAATAATGGGAAATCTTGACCAAGTGATTTATCCTGTTTGGCAGGCTGAAACATACACTGTGACTTATCTTGACTCTGATGAGACAACTGAAATTTTGGGATTGAGCCCAACATCTTATCAAATAACTACTGTTACAGCTTTCCCAACAACAACTAAGAGCGGATACATCTTCAAAGGATGGAAACCATTTGTCAGTGTTGGTGCTTGGGATAAAGATAAACTTTATACAAATGCAGAAACATTTACTGGAAAATACGAATCAATCACTCTTTGTGCTCAGTGGGAGCCTGAGACTTATGCTGTTACACTTGCACACAATGGTGGCTCATACAATGGTTCAACAGCAAACTTCTCTTTCTATTATAAATATCAGCAAGAAGAACTTGGATATTTCACAACAGCAGACTGCACTGTTGCATTTACTGCGACGGCATTGAAAGCAGAAAGAGTGGGATATGATTTCCAAGGTTACTTTGATGGCGACACTTGCTATATCGATTCTGACGGAAATGTTACAACCGATTTCTTCTCGTATATAAATGGAAAGACGGTGACTGCAAAATGGACGGCAAAAACTTACACCGTTACATTAAATGAAAACACTGGTGTGGTGGCTGATGGTACTACAACATCTGTGACTGTTACTTACGATTCAGACCAAATCAGCCCAAGTGAAATTGTGCTTCCAACAAAGGCTGGTTACACATTTGGTGGTTGGACGAAGACACTCAACGGCGAAGATTTTGTAATCTCAACAAGTGCAACATTGACAGGAACAACGGATTATGTTTCTTCCTTGAATGGAGCTATTGTTTGGCATAATGATGCAAATGTTACACTTTTTGCAAAATGGACTCCAAGACAGACAACAATTATTTTGGATTCAAACGGTGCAACTACCGCCGGAACAGAAAGTGTTGTTGCAACTTATGACAGTGCTTTGCTTTCAAGCAATATAACAAATCCACAGAAAACGGGTTATGTTTTTGGTGGTTGGACTGTTCAAAATGGAACAGCCCCTGTTATTGACACAAACGGAGCACTTGTTGCCGGAATGACTGGATACACAAGTGCAACGGGGACTTGGCTCTTTGATAATGGCGAAAACAACGCAAATACTACAACACTTTACGCTTATTGGACTGCAAAGAGATATAAACTTTCATTTATGAATGGAGACCAAGCAGTTCTTACTGGAACAAGTGATGCAGTTTATGCAGAGTATGACAGCAACTATTTGTTTAAAGCGGAAACTGGTGATGAAAAAGCAGAACCACCAAAGATTACTGTTGCTGGATATACTTTTGGCGGATGGTACACAGAAAACCAAAACTTTGACAAGCAAATTATTGATGATAATGGTGCTCTTTGCACAGGTACTGTGATGGGCATTATTGAAAATGGTTTGTGGAAGAGTGACAGCGTACAAACTTTCTATGCAAAACTTGATGCAACTGTCTATGAAATCACATACGATGCAAACGGTGGAACTTGGAAGACAATTTCAGGAGAGCCTGTTTCAACTATTCAAGAATACAACATTACTCAAACTTTCAATCTTTATGGCTATACTCAAATTGCAAGAGAAGGGTATACTCTCTCTTGGAAAGTGACAAGTTTCAGCGGGGATTCTTCAAGCACTTGGAGAAATGCTACTGGTGCGTTTGCTGTTGAACAACAGCTTTCAGGAGAATATGGAAATGTAACCTTGCAAGCAGTTTGGACGCCAAAGACGACTGCAATTACACTTGTGCTTAACAATGCGGGTGGAGACGGACAGGTTACAAATTCTCACTTGGCAACATTTGGAGAAGTGGTTTCTGATATCACAGGAGATGCGTCAACTCGTCCAGACGGAATCACAACTGTTGCTTGGAAGAAAGGTTACACATTCCAAGGATATTACAGTGCTGAAAAAGACGGAATCAGAGTGTTTGATGCTTACGGAAAAGTGCTTGCAAATGCAGATAAGTTTACTGATGCAAACAAGAAGTGGGCTTATGTTGCAAACGGCGAAGTAAGCGAATCTTCTGATGTGCTTAACTTGTATGCACAATTCTCTGCAAATGTTTACTCATTCAATTTGGCAATCGGAAGCGGAATTGATTATGTGCTTATCAGTGGTGCGTGTGACGAAGACGGAACGGCACTTTCATCAAACTATAAAGTTTCTTCAAGTTCAGACATTTATGCAAGATATGGTGCTTCAATCACTTTGCAAGCTTATGCTGCTGCTGGTTATTCAATCAAAAACTTTACAATGGGGCTTAGCAGTGCGTCTGCATCTGTTGGTGAGATTAAAACTGAAAGCGGTTCAAGTTTTGCAGAATATTCATTTGTTTTCCAAGACGGTGATTCAATCAATGTGGCAAACAATGAAGATGAAATTCCTGCAACATTTATTGCAGCGAATGCTGATGCAACAAAAGTTAGATATGAAATCTATTACAGACTTCAAAACTCTGCAAGTGGTTATGCAAATCCAACCCTTGTAAGCGGAACTTTTGAAGAATTTGCCGGAAGCGATTTGTCTATTGAAGATGTTAAGGCGAAAGTTTCAAGCGCATTAACTGCTGGATATTATTACAGCGGAAATGATTTTACAACCACAAGCAAGCCTGCACAAGGAAATGGTGGAGAACGTGATGACGCAACCACATTTGTTGTGCAAGGTGATGGACAACTTAAAATCTATCTCTACTATGATGCAACAAAATACACAATCACTTATGACACAACTGGCGGACAAATTGGCAGTGGTGCAAAAGTGGAATATTACATCTATGAACAATTCACTTTGCCTGGACTTGCAAACGAAGGTGGCAAGATTACTTGCACAGTTGAAAAGGCAGGTTTCGGATTTGATGGATGGAAAGTGGCTGCTGATGTTGAAAACTGGCTGACAACAGAGTATTTCAACGCAGAAAATGCTTCACCATCTGGCAAATATGGAAATGTTACTTTGATTGCTTGCTGGGTTGACAACAAATATAATATTGAATTTAAAGATGTTTACAACAGTTTTGAAGTTAAGATTATTGGCAGTGATGGCACTGTAAAAGATACTGTTACAGTTACATCAATAAACCCTGTAATCAAAGATGTGCTTTTCACTGATATTGTTGCTGTTTCAACAACTGGGGTAAACAAAAAACTTGATGGCAGCGCAATGACAGCTGTCAGTGCTTCAAACAATCCAACAAGGGGCGGATATGTTTGGGGAGCAGATGTAAACTCTGACGGGGTTTATGAACTCTTCTCAATCAACTCTGCATACGAAAATGGATTCAGATACGATGGAATTTGGCTTGGTGGCACTGGCTCTGCTCTTACAAACGCTTTTGCTTTCTCTGGACTTGCATCAAGTGCAGGGACAACAGCAGAACTTACGCTTTTGTGGAGACCAGAGACTTACACTGTTACACTTTCTCCAAATGCAGCAGACGGTACAGTTTCTCCAACAACGGTGACTGTGACCTATGATGAAAACTACGGAGTTTTGCCAGCGCCAACTCGTCCTGGATACAGCTTTGAAGGATGGTACACAGAAGCAGCGTTTACAAACAAGGTGGATGCAACTACAAAGGTTTCAACACCAGCTGACCACACATTGTTTGCAAAATGGAAAGAAAATCAATATACAATTGTTTTAAATGGAAACGGCGGAACAGTTGACACAACAAGCGGACTTACAAACTTGACTGCAATCAAGGGAGCAGACAACACTTGGAGACTTTCTGCAACATACTCTAAGGAAGGAACATTTACAGCAACTTTAACAAGAACTGGTTTCACTTTCACTGGTTGGGCTCTTTCTGATGGAGAGACAACAACAGGAATCACACAAGGTGCAATTTCTGGAAACAACGGACAATTTACTGTGACCGGTATTAAACTTTTGAATTTGACAACAGAACCAAACGCAGAAGTTTACATCTATGCACAGTGGCAAGCAGATTATGTTGAAATCACTTTAAATGGAAATGGCGGAACGGTTTCTCCATCAACATTGTTTGCAAAATATGGAGCAAATTACGCTGATGCTGCTTCAAGCAAAGGCGGAGTTGGATTGGGTGATATCCCAACATCGTCACAAAATGGTTACACATTTGACGGTTGGTATACAGCAATTAGCGGCGGAACAAGAATCACAAGAGATAGTCTTGTTTCAGGAACTTATGATTCAACTTCACAAATTTATAAAACAACTCTCTATGCACACTGGACTGCAAACAAATATAAAGTAACTTTTGACAAGCAATCTGGAAAAGACGGAAGCGATGCGATTTGGTACTATTTCAACACAGAGAAATACTATTCTGACCAAGCTTGCTCAACCGAACTTGCAAATGCAACAATCGCACTTCCAACACGTACAGGCTATACCTTTGGTGGATATTACATTTCTGCAAATGGTGTTGGCGTGCAGTATGTTGACGCGACAGGAAAAATTGTAAACGACCTTTACAGCAGGGTTTACTCTGACATCACACTTTACGCAAAGTGGACAGCAAAAACTTATATGCTTACATTTGATGTAAATGGCGGAGATGAAAAACTTGCTGTTTCAAAAGTTTATGCAACAAACTTCACTGCATCAGAACTTTCAACTCCAACAAAACGCGGTTGGGATTTCGTTGGCTGGTTCTCTGATGTAGAGCTTACAAAACAAATCAATACAACAACAGCTTTCAATGTTGATACAGCAAACTTTGTTGATGCAAGCACAGCAGATACTGTTGCTTACATCTATGCAAAATGGACTCCAAGTGCGGACACTCCATACACTGTTTATTACTATCAACAGAAACTTGGAAACTTTGACAGCGTACTTTCAGAAGCAAACTGCTCTCTGGTTGAGACTGTTGAAGACAAAGGTGTCACAGGGGCTTCTGTAACGCCAACTGTAAAGACATACACAGGCTTTGTTTCTCCTGCCAGCCAGACAAAAGAAATTTTGGAAGATGGCAGCACTGTAATTACATATTATTACGCACGCGTAACAAAAACTTTGACTTTGGTTAAAGGAAACGGAATTGCAACCGTGTCTGCTATGGGCACTGGTGTAAACGGAGAACAAGTTCAATACGGTGCGACGGTTACATTATCTGCAACGGCAAGTGCAGGTTACTCTTTCAGCGGCTGGACTGTTACAAACAATGCGGTAACAATTTCAAACAACGAATATTTGCACGATGTTACAATCGATGTTGAAATCACAGCAAACGCATCAGCTGGACTTGCAGATTACACAATTGAAATTTATCAAATGAATCTTGCAGGAGAGTATGACGCTTCTGCAACAAAGACTGTCACAAAGTCTGCAACAACTGACTCACAAGTGACAGTTGATGCTTCAACTTACAGAGATACAGGTTTCACTTTTGATGATGAAAATACTGCAAACATTTTGCAAAACACAATCAATGGAAGCGGAAATACAGTCTTCAAAATCTACTACACAAGAAATAAATATAGACTTGATTTGAACGCAAGATTTGATGCTCTGCAAGCATCTACTATTGCACCAAACACAGTTACTGTGACAGCAAATGGCGTTGCTTCTGCAAATGTTTCAACTTTCTCAGAAGAAGTATTCTATGGTGCGACGGTTGTTGTTTCTGATTTGGAACTTGACAACGCATACAAGTACACTGGTTACCTTCTTACTGACGGAACGCTTCAAACTGCAACAAGTTTTGCAAACATTACATTTGAGATGACTGCAAAGGCAACGACAATTAGACTCTATTTTGAAGGAAGAGCTTACACAATTTCATATGATGTCGCAAACGGAACAAATAGTGCAACAAATCCAATAACTTATACAGCAAAAACGGCAGAACAAACTTTTGCTCTTGCAGATGCAACAAGAGATGGCTATGACTTCACAGGTTGGGTTGTGTCTTGGGCAGATGAAGCTCACTCAAACACTGCACCAGAAATTGACGGCACAGCACTCACAATTTCTGCAAATGCATATGGAAAAATTAAACTTACTGCACAGTGGGAAGCAAAAGAATATACAATCACATATGTTTTGGACGGCGGAACGCTTGCAAGCGGAACGGTAACAAAATACACAATCGAAAGTACGGATACATTGGCTGCGGCAACAAAAGACGGATACAGCTTCAAGAACTGGAAAGCAACAACTGTTTCAGGAAATTGGCAAATCAATTCTGTGGCAAATGCTGGGGATGCTTTGACTGGAAAGTTTGGTGATGTGACTTTGACAGCAACTTGGCAGACAGACGCTGTTGAAGTTGTTTTGAATGCAAATGTTGGAGACGGAACAACTCCTGTTACAATCAAACCAACATCTGGAAAAGTTTATATCGCATATAAGGATACCAATTTCTACACAGGCTGGACTGGTTCAACATTGCCAAACTCAACTTCTGGGGAAACGATAAAACCAACAGCAAGCAGAACAGGTTATGACTTTAACGGTTGGTATACAGCCGCAGTAGGTGGCGTTCAAGTTTTGACAAGCACAGGTGTTCTTAATCAAAATGTTGCAACGCTCACAGATGAAAATGGAAACTGGATTTCAACAGTTGGAACAACTCTTTATGCTCAATGGAGCAAAAAATCTAACATTCAAGTTACATTTGATTTGAATATTGCTTCACTTGCAGATGATGAAGAAACAACACTTTCACCAGCAACAAAGACAGTTGAGTTTGATTCAGCTTATGGAACTCTTGCAACTGCAACAAGAACGGGTTACAGTTTTGTTGGTTGGTACAAAGATAAGGCTTTTGCAGAGCTTGTACAAGAAACAACTATTGTTGCAAATGAAGACGCTCACACCTTGTATGCAAAATGGGAAATCAATGAATACACATTACAAATTGACCCAAACGGCGGAAGTTATGACGGACTTCAAACTGTGACAGAGAAAAAGCAAAACTACAAAACAACAGTCACTGTTTCAACTCCTACAAGAAGCGGTTATGGCTTTGAAGGTTGGACTTTGACTGGTGCTGGAACTTTTGAAGATGGCGTGTTCACTTTTGGTGCAGGCAATGCTGTGCTTACTGCAAACTGGACAACACAAGCATACACAATTACTTTGAGTCAGGAAGATGCAACAGTTGAAGGAACTACAAGTGTTACTGCAATCTATTTAAGCTCTTCACTTTCAGAAATTATCCAAAATCCATCGCGCATTGGTTACACATTTGTTGGTTGGACAAAGACCAAGGGCGGAGATGATATTGTTATCACAGCATCTGGCAGATTCTCAACAGAAGATGTTGAAGGGTTTATTGCTGACGGTGTTTGGATTGCAACAGAAGAAAAGACTGTTTATGCAAAATGGTCTGAAAACAACTATACAATCAGTTATGTTGCAGGCGATGAACAGCTTTATGGAACTGCAACTGGAACAACAACTCCAACTGATGCAGTATTTGACAAAGATGTCACACTTGCATCAAATGGCTTCACACTCAAAGGTTATGACTTTGCTGGCTGGGTTGATGCTGACGGAAATGTTTACGACGAAAATGAAAAACTCACAAAACCAAATTTCACAAGCGATGTAAATGGAAACTATGTTTTGACAGCGACTTGGGAAGCACACGTGCTGATTATTTCAGTGACAGGTGCAAATGGAGCGTCTGACACAGAGAGAGTTACTTTCGGACACTCTTATACTGATGCAGAACAGACAATTCTTTCAAATCTTGCAAAATATCAAAAAGACGGATACAACTTGACTGGCTTTGCAGATGAAGAAAAAATCTTTGTTATTGACAAAAATGGAAAGCTTATTGCAAGCGTATCAAATGTAGACGGAGAGAAGTATACTGACGGCAATATTTGGGCGTACGATTCAGATGTGTCTCTTACCGCTCAATACTCTGCAAAAGAATACACTGTAAACTTTAATGTTGCGGCTACAAAACCAGATAATGACACAGAAGCAACAGTTGAAACTTCAAGCAAGAAAGTTTATTATGACCAAACTTTTGGTGCTGACGGCTTGTGGCCAAGTGCAGTCGCTTCTGGTTATTATTTTGACGGTTGGGCACTTCAAAACAACATCCGTGCAGTAAGCTATCAAATCTTCAAGGAACACGGTGGAGATGATGCTACTGTTGAAGCTGACAAAGAAGCGTATATCTTCACTCGTGGCGATGACACGGCGGCAATGGAATATGTTTATGTTGAAACGGAAATTGCAGACGGAACTGATTTTGCTGCTCCAAATTATTCAAAACTTGTCAAGAAAGCTGATGTAAAATATATTACAAGTGACACAATTATCAATGACCAACAAACTGATTTCTTTACAGAACTTGAAAGCGGATTGACAGTTTATGCAACTTGGATTGGCAGAACCGATATTACATATACAATCTACTTTATGAAAGAAGAACTTTCATACAACTCTGAAAAAACTGCTTTTGAAGATGTTGCAAAAGATGCAAACAACTACCCAATTTTAAGCGAAGGTGATGTTGTAAATTACAATGGAAAAACCTACAAAGTTGATGATGTTGTTGAAAGAGATGATGCTTTGATTGCTGATAAGATTTCAAACTACATCAATGGAAGATATGGTTTTACTGGATTCAACTATCTTGGTTATGAGTTTGAAGGTGACACAATCAAGACAGACGATGCTGGTGAAGACGCATCCGGTATTTCAAAAATCTTTGCATTCTACACTCGTAAGTCTTACTCATTGACTCTTGCAAAAGGCAAAGGTGTGACAAGCGTTTCTGCAAGCGGAGACGGTGTGACAGACAATGGCGACGGAACATATACAGTTATGTTTAATGCAAAGGTTGAGCTTTCTGCAAACTTCAAGCTCGGGTATTCATTTGATGAATGGAAGAGTGTTGAAGGCTTTACCGAAGTTGAGATTGAAAAAGTGTCTGCAACAGGTACAGTTGAAATTGACAGCTTCAAAATGCCAGCAACAACTCTTGGCGTAAACTTGACAGCAACAGTTAAGGCAAATGAAACCACAGAATATAATGTTGAATATTACAAACAAAATATTGACGATGACGACTTTACAAAATTTGGTGATTCAGTTGCAAAGACTGGAACAACGGATACAGAAGTTGCTCTGCAAGATATTAAACAAAACTTGTCTGGCTTCACATACAGTCACTATACAGTTTCATCATCAGTAGTTGGCGATGATGTTAAGTGGGGCTCTTTGAATATTGAAGGCGATGAGTCACTTGTTATCAAGCTCTACTACACAAGAAATTCTTACACATTGACAGTAAACTACTTCTACAAAAACACAACAACTCCAATTAGGACTTCGGTTGTTGAAACATTGAAGTATGAAGAAACTTACTCTTACAACAGCCCAGAAGTTATTGGATACAGCATTGCAGAAACTGATAAAGTGGTAAGTGGAACAATGCCAGCGAAAGACCACACAATCAATGTGTTCTACACTGCTCTTGTTTACACAATCACATACGATGTTGACGGTGGAAGCATATCTGGAACAGCTGATGTTGACTACACTGTGAAATTCACTATTGAAGAGCAAATTACTTTTGCAAAAGTAACAAAACAAGGTTGGATTTTCTCAGGCTGGACAGTTACCAGTGAAAACGCTGATGAAAATGATGGAAACTTTGTTAAGGGAACAAACTACACTGAAAAGAGTCTGCCTTCTGGAATGTATGGCGATGTAACTCTCAAAGCAATTTGGACAGAGAGAGCGGATGTACCATACAAAATCAACATTTATTTGATGGATGTTGAAGGCAAATATACAGGCGTTACTCCAATCGTGGTTGAAAGAACTGACGGAACAACTGGAAAAGAACTTACAATTTCAAACACAGAAACTACTTTGACAGTCAATAGAAAGGAATATGCATTTGATGGATTCTCAGTTGACGAAGAAAAATCAACGCTTTCAGATGTCGTTGTAAATGCTGACGAAAGCACAGAATTTAATGTTTACTTTGCAAGAAACAGCTATCAATTGGAAATCGAAAGACAACTTGGAATTGCAAGTGTTAAGATTTCTGTTAATGACGGTGAAGAAGTTGAATACACTGCTCCACTTCAAATCTTGTATAAAGCAAAAGTTAAGATTGTTGTAACAGTTGGCGAAGGCTCTTCTTGGGAAGGCTTTGCAGTTTCTGGAACAATTCCAACTGGACTTGTCTTGACAAACGCACCAGAGACCAAGGTGCAAGAAGTTGAGATGGGCTTGGGAGACTCAAAACTTGTTGTACAAGCAAGTACAAACAGTTACAGCTTGACTATCAATGCAAATAATGGTTTGTACCAAGGCGAAAAGCAAAAGATTGTTAATCAAATTTATATGAGTACTTATGAATTTGAAACTCCAATTCGTGAAGGTTACAGCTTTACTGGTTGGACCCTTTCTGACGGTGCAAAAGGAAGCATCACAGAGACAGTTGATGCCAATGGACAAAAAGTTTACACCTATACTTATGGTGCTGGCGATGACACAGTGACAGCTGGTTGGACACCAAACAGATATGAACTTGTATTAAACTTTAATGATTCAAACTTTGCAAATGGCTCAACAAAAGCCAATATAGAAAGTATTAAGACAAACGACAATGACACACTTGAAATTACAAATGGAAAACTTACTCTCTATGCAACTTATGGAAGTGACTATTCAGTTCTTTACACAAGCATTGATGGAACAGATTTTGTAAGCTTTGCAGCATTTGCATTGCCACTTGGCAAGACAAACATCCAAAGAGACGGATATGAGCTTTCAGGCTGGACAACTGCACTTGAAAATGGAAGAGAAGTTTCTGTAACTGAAATTTGCAACAGTGTTTCGGCAACAGAAATCTTTGCAAACTGGACTGTTGAAACATTTACAATTACAATCACAAAACCACTCGACAAACTTGATGTTGTGGTTTCAAATGCAACAAAACTCGCAGACGATAAGTATAGCGTGACATTCGATGAGACAATCACAATTTCTGCAACAGTTGAAAAGGGTTATCACTTTGTTTCATACTCAGTTGCAACAGATGTATTGTCAGACAGCGAAGAGTTTGACTTTACATATACTTTTGCAAACGATGTTGAAATTGTTGCAACAGCACAAGCAAACAGTTACACAATTGTCTATAACGCAAACGGTGGAACTGGTGCTATTGAAAATACAATCGCATACTATGGACAAGCTCCAACACTTTCGGACGGAACTGGCTTTGAAAAAGTTGGTTACTCTATCTCTGGCTGGTTGTTTGAAGAAACAAACACAACTTATGAAGTTGGCTCTACAATCTCTGACAACTTGACAGATGTAAATAATGCAAGTGTTACTCTTTACGCAGTTTGGACTGCAAACAAATATAAAGTTAAGTTTGACACCAACGGTGGAAGTTCAATGCTTGATTTGGATGCAACTTATGATGTTGCAAGCGAAATCACACAAGTCACTACAAAGCGTGGTTGGGACTTTGTCGGTTGGTCAACAAGAAACGGAAAAGATATTGATGATGTCACTGAAATTGATGACATCACAGGTTATGATTCACTGACAGAATATTTGCTTGAAAATGGAACTGCCGGACTCTATCTGTACGATGAACATTTCCACGCATTCAATTTGAAGAGTGGAGATGGTGATTCAATAACTTTGTATGCAATTTGGAAAGAAGGTAAGGCGTCATATGTTTCAAATTACTATACAGAAAACTTTGACGGCACTTTCACTCTTGCAAGAACGGAGACAATCGAAAGCAAGACAAATGCACTTGTGGCTATTGACCAAACTGTTGAGTTTAAGGGCTTCACTTTGGATTTGACAGTTGCTGACACCTTGACTGAATCATTGGTTTTGGCTGACGGAAGTCTTGACTTGAAACTTTATTACAGAAGAAATGTTTACACTGTTGATTTCACATTGCCAGAACTTGGTGTTTCAAAAGCAACTGCAACTACTACAACAGCTGGTGGTGCTGGTGCGGTTTCAAACACATTTAAATATGGCGCAAGTGTAACAATCAATGTTACAATGAAAAAGGGATATCAGTTTGATGAAATAATTTGTGGAGAAGAAAAACTTACGTCAACTTCATACACATTTGACATTGAAGCTGATATGAACTTTGAAGTTAAAGTGACTGCTCTCCCATTTGACTATTTTGTCAGATTTGAATTTGAATCTCTTGACGGAAGCAGTTATGCTCAAAGAGAAATTGCAGATATCAAACTTTCTGCAAATGTAGACACAGAAATTACCGCAGAAATGCTCACAGAAGCAATCGCATCTGCCGAAGAGTCAATCGAAGGCTTTACTTACAAAGACTTTGAAGAAGGCAAGAGAGTTTTGGCTGTTGTGGATGATGGCGACGAAGCTGAAATTGTTGTTGTTAGATACACCAGAAATTCTTACAACTTGGCACTTCAATTGGTTGTGGGTGTTGAAAGTTTGAACGCAACTGTGGACGGATTCTATGTGAAAGAAAGCACAGCGGAAGCGGTTGAAGGTTTGAGTCAGTATATCGTTAGATATGAAGCAGAAGTTGAACTTAACTTAACAGTTGAAGAAGGCTACGCTTACAAAGATTGGTCAGAGAATATTGTGACAGGCGACACAGAAAGTGGCTTTAAGATTGAACAATTCCCTGCACAAGACAAGACGATTTTTGCGAATGTAACAACATTGGAAGTTGAGTTTACTGTGGTTTATAATGTGCAGAACTTTGCAGGAGATGACTATACTGTACACTCAACAGACAAGAGAAAAGGCTTCACAAGAAGTGAAATTGAAGATGTTGACAGTCTTGAACTTAAAGAGATTGAAGGCTTCACCTATTCAACCTTTGAAGCTGGGGTTATTATCCAAGGTAATGGCTCAACAAGATTTAATGTTTACTATATAAGAAACACAGTCAATGTTACTATTGCTCTTGCAGAAGGTGTTTCAAGTGTGACGGTGACAGTCGATGAAGACGGTTACGCATTCACTGAAAACTTGACAGAAAAAACTTCATTCACTTTGAAATATGGCGCAACCGCAATACTAACAAGTGAAAGAGTTGACGAAGGATACACTTTGACAGGCTTCACTGGTGGAGTCTTGACAAACGAAGATTCTGAGTATTACATCACTGCTGGAACAACAGACTTTGACATTGTTGCGACAGCTCAAAACAATATTTACACAATTACTTACGATGCAAATGGCGGAAAACTTGCTGACAGTGCTGAAACTTCTTACGCACAAGAAAATGTTGTTTACAACAGAAGCGTATCGCTTCAACCAAATGGATTCTCCAAACTTGGTTATGCCTTTGTTGAATGGAATACAGCAAGTGACGGAACAGGAACGACCTATCAAAACCTTGCAACATTTGAGTATAAGACAATCGGCGGATTGAAGCTGTATGCTCAATGGAGTCCAATTAAATACAACATTGTTTACTCTCCAAATGGTGGCGAAGGGTTCATTGAAGCTCACGGCGATGTTGAGTACGACAAGGATGTTTCACTTAGAGAAAACACATTTGTTCGTACAGGCTTCACATTCAATGGATGGTCTTACGAAAATGACGAAGGAAATACAGTCAAATTGTCAGCTGAAACAACGAGCGTTAAAAACTTGACAGCGGTTTCAGAAAAGACAGTTATTTTGAATGCTGAGTGGACAGAAAACTCATACGAGCTTGTTTACAATTCCAACTATGCTTCTGTAAGCACACAAACAGAAAAGGAATCCACAGCAGAAAGCCACAAATACACAGAAGTCTTTGCTTTGAAAAATGCAACTGATGAAGGACTTGAATTTGCGGTTAAGGGATACAAGTTTGTTGGCTGGGCATTGGATAAGAATGAACAAACAAATCCACTTCGTGCCGGAACAGAAGTATCACAACTTGCAACAGGTGCGGCTGGTGATGATAAAGTTACGCTCTATGCAATTTGGCAGCCAGTACATTACTTCATCGCATTTGACAAAAACACTGGAAATGGAGACATTGCAAGAATCGATGCGATTTATGATGAAGATGTAACTCTGCCTGAAAATACTTTTGAAAAGACAGGTTATGAGTTTATTGGATGGGCAAAAACTTCTGATGGAGAAGTCCTTTATGCAGACAAAGCGACAGTTAGAAATCTTGCTGACACAGAAGATGCGGTTGCAACTCTTTATGCAAAATGGGAAGCAGTTTCTTACACAATTACCTTTGATGCAAATGGTGGGACATTCAATGAACTTACACTTGTTGGCGGAAAGTATGTTGACAACTATACAATTGAAGATGCAATTACATTGCTCACTTCTGACAACTTGTCAAGAATTGGACACACTCTCATTGGATACGCAATCAAATCAAATGACGGAAACTGGTCAGAAAGATTTGTTGGAAGCATTGTATTTGATGACTTGCAAGAAGACTCACTTTCAGCTGGACTTTACGGGGATGTTGAACTTGTTGCATCTTGGTCAGTAAACAAATACCTTTTGACAATCAACTATCAATATCTTAATGGAGATGAAGCACTTACGACCTACACTGCACTTGTTGAATACGAAGCAGATTTTGCAGTGACATCACAAGAGATTGCAGGATACACACCAGACAAAGCTGTTGTGACAGGAACAATGGGCGCAGAGCCACACACTGAAACAGTTGTGTACTCTCCAAATACTTACACAATCAATTTTGACCTTAATGATGCGCTTGGAACATCAAAGGCAGAGCTCAAATATGACGGCAATGTTTTGACGACTCTTAAAGTTGTGTTTGATGACAAGTATTCAAATGCCAAACTTGATGGAGTGGATGAAGTTGTCGGACTTGTTTCTCCAACAAGAGCGGGTTATGAGTTTGACGGTTGGTTTACATCAACTACATACGAAACACAAATCACAGCTGACTCAGTTGTTAAGATTTTGAGAACAACAACTCTCTATGCAAAATGGACGGCTGTTGAAACAAATTATTATGTTGACTTCAAATTTGAAAGTCTTGACGGAACCAAATTTGAAAGAGATGAAGAACTTACATTGACAGGTAAGGGAATCGCTGATACACAAGTTACAGAAGCAATGGTTAAGGCTCTGTTTGAAAGCGGAGAATGTCCAACCTTTGATGCATACAACTTCAAGAATGTTGAACTTGTCAACATTGATGCAAACGGAACAGCGAGAGTTTCTGTAAACTATGAAAGAAAATACTTCCACTTGACAGTTACAAAGACAGTTGGGGTGGATGAAGTAAAAGTTACTTGCGAAGAAGTTTTGGCAAGCGGACAAGTTCAAGATTTCTATTTGAAGAAACTTGAAGACAACTTGTATTCGGTTAGATATGGTGCAAGCATCAAACTTGAAGCAGTTGTCACAAACAATGGATATCAATTCGACGCATTTGTTTCAAGTGACTTGACTATCAGTCAAACTGGACTCGTTGCAAACTTTGACTTGGATGCATCCGATGTGGTGCTCGAAGCACAAGCAAGTGCAAAACACTTCACATTTACATTCCACGGCAACGGCGGACAAACTAGCGCTGGACAGGTTGAGTATGTTCAGGAAGATGCAACAGGCGAAAACAATGTTGTATTTATGAAAGATGTGACTCTGACAGCAAATCAATTCTCACGCACAGGATACACTTTTGCTGGTTGGGCAATCTCACAAGCAAACGCAGATTTGAAGACGGTTGACTTTGTTGAACAAGACACTTACAAGATGACCAAATATTCGGAAAATGTTGACCTGTATGCAGTTTGGACACCAATTCCTTACAGAATCATTCTTGATGCAAGTGCTGGAATTGACCTTAGCAAAGCCACAATTGTTGTGGGAGACAAGGTGCTTTCTTACACAGAAGGAATGTTGGTTGACTATGACAGCACAGTGAGAGTTTACTACACTTACACTGATGCGGAAGATGTTACAACAACAGTTCTTGCTGGCGGTTATGACTTTGCAAACTTCAAGCTCGGAACAGATGTTGTTGAAGACGAGAAAGAATATTATCAGTTCACACTGAAAGGTGAAACAGTTATCACTTTGAATGCAACTGCAAGAGATGACACCAAGTTTGAAGTTAGATTTGCTCTTCAAGAACTTGATTCTTCTGATTACACACTTGTACCTGTAAGTGAAATTGAAAACGAAAACCTTACAGTTGAAAATGGCAAGCTTATTGCAGAAGGTGAAACAGACAGACTTGTTGATTTTGAATACCTTAACAGCATTTTGAAAGTCGTTGAAAGTTTTGAAGGGTTTGCATATTCTGCAATCACAAACGGAACAAGACCAGGTGCGGTGTCAATTGAATATCACAATGATGACGGACAATACTCTGTTGTTGTTATCCGCTATGTAAGACTTTCATATGACTTGACTTTGAATACTTCTGTTGGAGTCCAAGATTTCTATCCAGTAAGCACTGGAAGCGGAAATATTATGGAGTACAACGGAAACTTCAAACTCACATTTGAAACTCCAATCGACCTTGTGCTTAATATGTACGCTGGTTACAGCTTTGACGGGTTTGAAATTTCTGTAAGCAGTTTGCAAGGTTCAGTTGCGCTTTCAGACGATGGCAGAACAAGTTGGGCTTTGACAGAAGGCGAAAACGGATTCTATTACAACGGAAAACTTGTGCTTGAACTTGTCAAAGTTGGTGGAGTTTATAAATTGTTGAAGATGCCTGCATATGCAGTGACAATCAGCACAAAATCAAGTGCAAATATTTATGACATTACTTATTACAGAAATCTTGACGATGCTGATGCGGTTAGCTCAGTTGACAAAGTCACATTCGGTACAGCTTACAGCATTAAGAGCGACAAGACAATCGGGTGGAGCAGAGCTGGTTATGAGTTTGCCGGTTGGGCAACATCAAAGGCAAACGCAGACAACTTCATTGTTCAATACACATTTACTTCTGATGAAGATTTGAGTTTCAGCTCTTATGATGCTGACTCAGACACGCAACTTTGGGCAGTTTGGTCACCTGCTGATGTTGACTATAAGATTGAATACTACTTTGAGAATGTAGACGGCTCTTATGACAAGAATGAAAGCTTCACAGCAGAGCTTAAAGGAAAGACTGATAGCACCGCTTACTATGTTGCACTTGCTGACAAAGACACAGTTGGCTTTGAACTTGACGAGACAAACAGCAATGCAGTGCTTTCTGGAAACATTGAAGCAGACGGAAGCTTGACACTTAAAGTTTACTATTCAAGATTGTGGTTTGAATTTACGCTCAGTTATGACGGTGGCTTTGAAGAAGTTTCAATCGCGTCAACAAACGACATTAAAGATTTGTCTGTTGACTTGGAAAACAAATATATATCAGCAAAAATTAAAAACGGTGCTGGGGTGCATATCAACAAACCTGTCAAGGCAGGCTACGAACTTGTTGGACTTACAACCACACCAGCAGACCTTACAGTAACCGATGACAACTTTGTAATGCCAGCATCAAATGTAAGCGTTGTTGCAAGAACAAAAGCAAGCGAATTCACTTTGACATTCAAGACTACACAAGGTGGATTTGTTGACGGAAATGGCGTTTTACAAACAGAATACACACAAAAGTTTGTATTCAACACCAAAGCAAAACTTCTTGCAAACAAGTTTGAAAGAGCGGGATACACATTCCTTGGTTGGTCAATAAATACGACTGGAAAAGTTGATTATATTGACGAAGCAGAGTTCTCATATACTGTGGCAGAAGATATTGAAGCTGTTGCAGTTTGGGAGCCAAACAGAGACACTGAATTTACAATCAGATATTACTTACAACAAATTGACGGAAGCAGTGCATTTGAGCAAGCGGTAACTCTTAAAGGTGCAACGGCTGAACAAATTTCAGCTGACGATATTGAAAATGGATTTAAATTGTTGGATATCGAACACGCTGGTTATAGCTTCGGCAAAGTGAGAGAGTCAGACTTGACAATCGCTGGCGACGCAAGCACAGTGATTTCAGTTGAATATGTTTTGAATACTTTTGAAGTTGGATTTGATTTGACTGATAAGGAAACTGGTGCGGTTGCAGAAGGCATTTCAAAAGTTGAAATAACTTATGGAGCAACAACGGGAGATGTTACAAAGACTGTTTCAAATGGCGACAAAGAAGAAATTGAATACACATCAACTCTCAAACTTAAAGTTGAATTCAATGCTGGTTACAAACTTAAATCAGTTACAGTGACAGGCGAGACTTATTCAAATGTTCTGTTTGAAAGCAGTATTGTTGATGGATACATAAACATTCAAATTCCTGCGGAAGATGTGCTTGTTAAAGTGGAAATTGAAACAGAAACTTATCAAATTAAGTTCTTCAAAAACTTCAAACAAGACTTGACATATACTTCAATGAATGTTAGATATCTTGAAACAAATGTTGTTTTGGTTGGAAACTATGTTGAAACAGGCTACTCACTTGTTGGTTGGTCAACAACAGCTGGCGGAACTGCACAGTACAATGTTGGGGATGAAATTGCACAATACTTGCAAACAACTGACCTTGATTTGTACGCAGTTTGGAAACAAAATGAATACACGATTGCGTTTGCAAGCAACGAAGGCACAGGCTCAATCGCAAGTATGACAGCCAAGTTTGATGAAATCACTGCACTTGCAGACTCAAATGGATTCAGCAAGTCGGGTGCTCAGTTTGTTGGCTGGTCAACAAATGCAGGAGAATCTCAGGTTGTTGCAGTAAACAACAAGTCAGATATCTCTGCAAACGGAATCTATTTAAACCGTGCAGACGGAGTATACTACGTTTTGAATTTGGCAACTGGTGCATCAGATGACAACTATGTTGTGCTTTATGCAATCTGGGAACCAATTAAGTACACAGTGACACTTGCATACTCTGAAACAGAAACAACCGAAAATTCTCTTGGACAATTCATCTACGGAGAAGAATACTCAATTCAAGCATTCAACACACTTGGATGGCAGAACAAGGGATACACTTTTGCTGGTTGGTATTATTACGAAAACGGCACAAGAAAAGATATCCTTTGTGAAGAAGATGAAATCTGCAAGGTTTCAAATCTTACAACAATCGCAAACGACAATGTTAAGCTGTACGTAAGATGGGGACTTGGCGATTCAGAATTTACTATCAGAATCTTGCTTGAAACCTTGACTGGAAACTTTGGAGAAGGACAAGGACAGTATGTTGACATCACTGCAAATTCAATCAAGACAGAGACCGTGCTTACAACAGACTTTGTTTACAGTGAATTCTTGGCAACAAGTGAAAAAGGAAATATTGAAGGTTTTGAATATCTGAAATCAATTCAAGACCCAGAACAAGATTCAGTTGTTGTTGACGGAAATGGCACAGCAATCATCAGAATCAGATACGCAAGAAGATATTTCAACTTGTCAGTAAATCTTACAAACAGCGTTTCAAAAGTGGCTATCTCAACAGATAACAACAGCCATACTCTTGATACAAAACTCTCAACAGATACAAAAGTGGTTTGGTCAGTTTTGTTTGGAGATAAAGTTACTTTGACTTTGACAGAGATGCAAGGTTATAAGGATGCTTACCTTGAATACCTTTCAGATTCAAGTGTTGCAGGAGTTGTACTCAACGGACTTAGCTTTGTTATGAAAGGCTCTGACGGTGAAAAAGACTTGGGCGGAGATATCGCATTCAATGCTATGGCTGTTCCAAGCGACAATACAAATTACATTATCAAAGTGTTTAAACAGACTGTTGCTCTTGACTATTCAACAACACCTTCTTACACAATGAGCGGTGTTGGCACAACAGGAGCTCTGATTGAGCCAGCAGATGTAAAAGCACTTGTTTCTGCAAACTCAGAATTTGATTTTGTTGGATTTGATTTCAGTTCTGTTTCTTTGAATGACGCAGTCATCAAGGGAGATGGAACATCTGTTGCAGAAGTATTCTTCACAAGAAAGAGTTATCAAGTTTCAACTGATGTAACAAATCCAAAAGCATTGAGCGTGCTTTCAGAAAGTGCAATGTACTTGTATGAGCAATCAGCACTTGTAAGATTCAGACTCAACAAGGGATATTCATTGGATGAAAATACAAATATCACTGTTCTTGACGAATATGGAAATGCTCTTGGTGGAATTGAGTTTACAGTTGTTAAAGCGACAACTTCAACAGGACTTATTGACTTTACAATCAATCTTAAAGTTCCATCACAAAATGTTGTAGTCAGACTTTCTCCACAAAAGAATACCAACACAGCGTATAAAGTTGTTTATATGTTCCAGACAGTAAACCTTGATGGAAAATACGAAAAACTTTCCGCTTATGCAGATGTTGAAAAGACTGGCACAACCGAACAAGTTTTGACGGCAAGCGATATCGCTGCTGATGCAATAAGCGTTGCGGGCTTTGTTGTTGAGAGAACATCTCTTGACGAAGGTGAAGTTGCAATTGCTGGTGACGGCTCAACAGTTGTTACAATTTACTTCAACAGAGTTAAGAAAAATGTAACTTTGACCTTTGTTGATACAAACGGTGGGTATGTTGATAATTCGTTCACAATTCTTGCTCAAAACAGACAAGCAGAACTTGTTGCAACAAACACTTGGTCAGTTGCATACGGACAAACAATCACAACAAACTTCCAGATTATGGAAGGATTTGAGTTCAAGGGCTATCAAATCAATGGAAAGGCTCAAACAAGCAATGTAACAGGCAGACTTATGACTTATGTTGTTGGTTCTGCTGACGATGTAAACGATGAAAGCGTTGATATCACAATCACTATTGAAGCAAAAACTGACATCGCATACACGATTGTATACTATGTTCAAACAGTTTCTGGAAACAGCTGGACATACGGCGACCCAGTTATGACAGTTGTTGAAAGGGGAACGGCAAATGCTTACCTTTCTCCGGAGCTTATCAAAACAAAATACATTGACGGTATTGATTCACTTCCTGGATATAAAGAAGATACATTCAAGGGCGTGCTCTTTGGATATTACACTGCAACAATGTATGGAAATGCTGTTCAAAATTCAGACATATATATTGCCGGTGACCGAAGCACAACAATCAGAATCTACTACGCTCTGCGTCTTATCAATGTCTCAATCGACTTCAATGATGAGCAAATTTTGAGCGTAACAGGTGAAGGCGATTATGCTTTTGGCGCAGAAGTTACAATTTCTGCAACTCCAAAAGTTGGTTATAGATTTGTATCTTGGGAAATTATCAAAGGTGGAGATGAAGAACACAAGCTCATCGTAACCACAAATGAGTACACACTCATTATTGATAATGATGTTGACATCAAACTTAATGTTGAGTCAGATGTTGCCGACACAACTTATACTGTTGAATACTACTTTGAAGTGCTTGGACAAAGCGACTATGGCGAACCTGAAACAACACAAACCAAAGAAGGTGTCACAGACAGAGTAATCGATATTGAAAGTTTGCAAGTTGAGTTTGACGGATATCATTATGACCGCTACACTTGCAACAACAGCGACGATATGATTTTCGGTGACGGCTCAACTGTTGTAAAACTTTACTATTTGCTCAACCTTGTTGAATTTGATGTTTACTTTGAAGAAGGAATCTCATCTATTGAAGTTAAAGCTGGAAGCGATGAGTCTGAACTTACCCTTGTTGGCTTTAATGCAGATACAAATGTATACACTTATCGCACAAAGCACACAGCGAAAGTCAGCCTTTCAGTTACTGTTGAAAAAGCTTTTGACTTCCAAGGTTGGAGAAGAAACGGCAGACTTATTTCTGGTTCAAATGAGAAAGTTAATTTCTTGCTTGAAGTTGACTATGGAACAGAAACTCTTGTTGCAAGCGTTTCAGTAAAACAAGTTGTCATTGTTTACGAACCAAACAACAATTCAGCACAGTCAAAGACATTCATTGTAAATTATGGTGATGTTGTGACATTCATTGACAATCCATTCTCAGGTGGCAAAAACAAGACCTTCCTTGGATGGGCAACGAGTGCCGATGGTGATGTTGTTTACTTTGCAGGAGACAGTGTGACGATTGACGAAGACTTCTTGGAAGAGACCAATGGTTCTTCAATCACTTTGTACGCAGTATGGAGAGAAAAAGGCGCAAGTCGCTGGTGGCTTTGGTTGATTCTTGCACTTCTTATCTTGCTTCTGCTTATTCTTATCGTTACTTGGATTATCCATAAGAGAAGAAGACACAGAGCAAAAATGATGGCAAGATAATAAAGATTTAAGGATAGAATTTCTCTATCCTTTTTCTTTTTAATTGCTGTTATTTGTTTTGAATTTTGGCGAAAATATTATAAACTATTTTTAAGGGGGAATTATATGAGTAAAATAAATGTAGTTCAATATGGATGTGGAAAAATGTCCAAATACACAATGAGTTATGTTTTTGAAAAAGGCGCAAAAATTGTTGGGGCGTTTGACATAAACGAGAAAATTCTTGGCAAAGATATCGGAGAAATTATCGAAGATGGAAAGAGCTATAAAGTCAAAATTCAAAATGCCAAAGATTTTGAAAAGTATTTGATGGCACACAAGGTTGATGTTGTTATTGTGACAACAATGAGCCTTCTTTCAGACTGCGAAGATGTACTTCTTACTTGTGCAAAATGTGGTGTAAATGCAATCACAACTTGTGAAGAAGCTTTCTTCCCACAAAACAGCAATCCAAAGCTTTTTGAAAAAATCAATGAGCTTGCGATTGAAAACGAATGTACAATCTGCGGAAGTGGATATCAAGATGTTTTCTGGGGGAACTTGATTAGTGTGCTTGCTGGGGCAACTCACAAAATCACAAAAATCAAAGGAAAGAGCAGTTACAATGTTGAAGACTATGGCATTGCGCTTGCAAAAGCACACGGTGCTGGTCTTTCTGTTGAAGAATTTGAAAAAGAAATTGCTTCTGCTGACAATATCTCAGAAGCAGAGAGAAAGAAAATCATCAAGGCGGGCAAATTTGCGCCAAGCTATATGTGGAATGTCAACGGCTGGCTTGCAAGCAAACTTGGCTTGACAGTGACACACCAAACTCAAAAATGCGTTCCACAAATCGCAAAGAAAGCAATCAAAAGCTCAACTCTTGGCTTGACAATTCCAAAGGGTGCTTGTACTGGAATGAGCGCTGTTGTGACAACACAGACTAAGGAAGGAATTGTGATTGAATCTGAGTGTATTGGAAAAGTTTATGACAGCACAGAATTTGACTGCAATGACTGGACTGTTGAAGGAGAACCAAACACAAGAGTTGTGATTGAAAGACCTGCAACTGTTGAACTCACTTGTGCAAGTGTTGTAAACAGAATCCCAGATGTTTTGATGGCACCAGCAGGATATTTCACAACTGAATATATGCCAGAAAACTTCTACAAGACTGAGAGTTTGGAAAAATATGTTCTTCAATACGAAGATGATTGCTGCTGCGGCGAAGACTGCGGATGTCATCATCACGAGTAATTAAAGACTTGTTATAAAAATAGAAATGTTCGGAAAGATTACAACCGAACATTTTTGTTGATAGGGAGAAACAAATATGAAAAAAGGTATGCTGATTTCTTTTGAAGGTGGTGAAGCTTGCGGAAAGACTACGCAGATAAAACTTTTCTTACAATATCTAAAAGATAAAAAGTTCGATTTGGTTTCTACAAGAGAGCCTGGTGGAACGGTTGTTGGAGAAGAAATAAGACAAATCTTACTTCATTCAAAATCAAAAATTTCATCAAAAACGGAAGTTTTGTTGTTCAATGCTTGTAGGGCTCAACACATTATTGACATTGTCAAGCCTGCTCTTGCGGAAGGGAAAGTTGTTGTTATGGATAGATTTTTTGATTCAACCTATGCCTACCAAGGATTCGCGGGGGGGGGAGATATTGAAGATTTGAAATCCATTATCAACTTCGCCATTTGTGACACTGTTCCTGATGTGACTTTTCTTCTTGACATAAAATATGATGAAGCAATGAAAAGAAAAGCTTCCGATGAAAATCTCAAAAATCTTGACCGTATGGAAAGCAAAGGCAGGGATTATCACGAGAAAGTTAGAGATGGCTATCTTCAACTTGCAAAAGCAGAGCCAGAAAGATTTTTTGTGATAAATGCGTCGCAGCCAGTGGAAACAATTTTTGAAACAATTAAAAACGAATTTGAAAGAAGATACAAACTTTTGCAAAATAAGTAAAAAGAAAACACGCCGTTTTGGCGTGTTTTTTGATTTTTATTATTTCTTTTGGAATTTTCCGTCTTTTTTATGTACGACAAAGTTGAGTTCTTGTGATTCTGAAAGTTCTTTCACTCTTGTCATTGCTTCTTCTTTTGTCACAAAAGATGAAATGTTTCTTTTTGCGCCGTCTTTTTTGATGACCCAAACTCTTGCTTCTTTATCATAAACCACTCTGTAAATTGATTTTTTTGCAGGTTTCTGTTCTGCTGCTTTTTCAGATGTGGTTGTTTTTGTTGATGTTTTCTTTGCAGGTGCTTTCTTTGTTGTTTCAGTTTTTTCAGCAGTCTTCTTTGCTGGCTCTGCCTTAACTGTTTCCTTTTTAGTTTCAGTTTTTGCAGGAGTCTTTTTAGATTCAACCTTTGTTGCAGGTTTCTTTGTCTCAGCCTTTTTGGTCTCTGCTGTTGTTTTTGCAGCGGCTGGCTTAGCACTCTTTGGTGCTGTTGTTTTTTTAGTTTGAGTTGTTTTTGTTTCTGTCTTTGTCACAGTTGCATCGGTTTTACTTGATGCTGTCTTAGTTGCAGGTTTAGTTGCAGCAGTTTTTGCAGGCGCTTTCTTTGCGGTTGCAGTAGTTTTTGCAGTTTCAGTTTTTGGAGAAGTTTTTTGCTCAACTTCTTCTGTTTTCTTTTCTGCAACTTTTTCAGGTTGCTTTTTAACGGTTTTCTTTTCTTCTTTTTTCTTTTTGCTAAATGGCCACATATTTTTTCTCCTATCGTTTAATTATATAAACATTATAATATCTTTGGAAAAATAAATCAAAGATTTTTGACGGGTGTTTATTAAAATTTTCAAAAAAAAAGAAAGGTCAACCTTTCTTTTTCATTTTATTTTTGATTTTTAAATATGCATTATCAAATTTTTCAGATACCTTTTTGCCTGAACCGGAAAATCTTGAAAGAAGCCATATTGGAACCATAATTACAAACGATGCAAGGAAATCTACCCAGAAATGCTGACGAGTGAACACTGTTGCAAGTACAATAAGGATTCCGATTATGCAGCCAAAAATGCGGTACCAAAGTTTAAGTTCTTTTCCGTCAACACATCCGATGAATATTGCAATTGCCATAAAGCAGTGTTGGGATGGAAAGCAGTTTGTTGGATTTGTTGAGTTCCAAGTCCACACAACAAATTTGTCTGTGAAATTTTGTGGTATGAAGTCTGGTTTGATGAATCTTGTCTGAAAGAAGAAATAAATAATCCCGGAGATTGCAAAACTTAAACAAAGAGTGATGAAGATGTCGTAGAGTCTTGTTCTGTTTTTGTATGCAAGATAGAAAAATGTGGCAATCCCAACGGGAAATGTGAAATAATAAACATAGATAAATTCAGCAACGAGTGGGATTTTGTCATCAAGTGGGGTGTGAGCCCAAGGTGTTCCGTAATGGAATGTGCCAGGCTCGGCAGCGCTTGTCAGAATTTGGTTTCCAAGGTAGGAAACTCCCAGAACCAACAAAAAGATTAAAAACGGTGGGATTGCGTAGGCAATTTTGGTAATAAATTTTTTCATATATGTCCTTCATTTGATATTATAGGTGTATTGTATCATAAAAATTTAAAATTTGCGAAACAATTTGACTTGCTTATGAGTGAAGTTAAGCGACAATTAAGCAATTGTTGTAATATAACAAAGACTTTTTGTCTTTATTTTCCAGTTCCGACAAGTCTTGCACAGTCGTCTCTTGCCATAAGGTATTCTTCATAGCTTATTTGTGGCTTGTGATTACTTAGTTGTTCGAGTGTCTTATCTTTAAAGTCATTTTGAACTTTGGAAACTGGAAGCTGTGAAATTTCCTTAACATTAAAGAGTCTATCATAGTTATCTTTGTTCATCTTGATTCCAAGTTTCAAGTCGAAAATCTCTCCACCAAGTTGTACGTAGCTGTGCAAAAGTCCAGCCAGCCCTGTTTTTTCTTCTGGCAAGACTGAGATTTCGCTTGTGTGAATAATTGCATTGTTTGGAAGACCGAGCAAAGATGCATTTACACAGTTTTCGTGACAGTTGTCTCCACAACAAAGAGTTTCTAACACATCAGGTGGGATATCTTCAAATGCATAACTTTCCTTATCGCGAGACACTTGCATTGTAAGTTTTCCAGTAATTACTGCACCAAACTTTTTTGTGATTTTTTTCCTAGCGTATTGCAAAATGAGTCCAGCACAACTTTGTGTCGGAGAAAGCACTTCTTGGCGATAAAGCTCTGCTAAATCTTCTGTTTTGTCTGGGCTTTTGTGTTTTTCGATAATAGTTTTTGCTTTTTCCAATGAAATTGTGTTCATTTATTCTCCTTAAAACCAAGTTATAATATTATGTATTCAAAGCTTTGTCAAGATGGCTAGCTGGAACTTTGTAAAACTTCTTGAAAGTTGCTGAGCATTTTTGACAAGCGATTATAACATATATATTCACAAAAAGCAAATTTTATTGTTTGGAGAGTGTTTTTGTGCTATAATGAGAGCAATAGGAGACTTTTGCTGTGGAAAGACAAGTTTTTGATGTCATTATTTTGGGTGGCGGTGCAAGTGGAATGATGTGTGCTTGCTCCATAAATGGAAAAAGCGTTGCCGTTGTTGACGCCGGAACTAGACCTGCAAAAAAACTTATGGTGACGGGAAATGGCAGGTGCAACTTGACAAACCTTAATGTCAGCTCTGATGCGTATAATCAAAACATTGACAAGTATTTGAAGAAGTTTAACCAAAGACAGACCTTGCAATTCTTTAAGAGACTTGGTCTTGAAACTTATGCCGATGAGCAGGGCAGAGTCTACCCACTTTCAAACAGTGCAAAAAGTGTGGTTGATGTTTTAAATTTTGGTGCAAAAGAAGTCAAGTTTTTCTCCGAGCGACAAGCGCTGGATGTGAAAAAGGATGCAAGCGGGTTTGTTGTTACGCTGGGGAATATTCAACTTGTAAGTGAAAAGCTTGTGCTTGCAACTGGCGGAAATTCTGAAAAGGTTTTGCAGGAGCTGGGCGTAAATTACAAAAAATTTGTGCCTAGTCTTGTTTCTCTTGAAAGCAAAGGCACAAGGGATTTAAATGGAATAAGAGTTTCAAATGTTTTGGTGACGGCGACAAACTCTTTTGGAGAAATAAAAAGCGAAATTGGAGAAGTTTTGTTTAGAGAAAATGGGCTGAGCGGAATTGTTGTCTTCAACCTTTCAACTCTCTTTTCAAGAAAGGATAGCTTCAAAGGTAAAGTGAAAATTGACTTGTTGCCAGATGTAAGCGAAAAAGCTTTGGCAGAGATGCTTTCGGAAAGAAGGCGTCTTGCTGTCAGTCTTGACAAATTTTTTGTTGGGATGTTTGCTGGCGGAGTTGCAAATGAAATTTTTAAGCAGTCAAAGCTCAACACCAACTTGAATTGTTTAAAACTGCAAGAAAAAGAAATTTCGCTTCTTGCAAAAACAATCAAAAATTTGGAATTTGATATTTGCGGGCATCTTGACAACAACCAAGTTTTTTCTGGTGGCGTTCCACTTGAAGTTCTGGATGACAGACTTATGCACAAGAAGATTGCAAATTTGTATTGCATAGGAGAAGTGTGCGATGTGGACGGCGTTTGCGGTGGATTTAACTTGCAATGGGCGTGGACGAGCGGACATATTGTTGGGGAGAGCTTATGATTAAACTTGAACAAATTTCACTTCCAATCAAATTTTCAGATGAAGATGTAAAAGCTCAAATAAGCAAGACATTAAAAATACAAGCGAAAGATATTGAATGTTTTGAAATCTTGAAATTGTCTGTGGACGCAAGAAAAAAGCCAAATTTAAAATTTGTTGCAAGTTTTGGTGTAACGCTTAAAAATGGGCTTGAAAAGAAATTTCCAAAACTGCACTATCAGAAAAGAACTTTCAAACTTGAATATGAAAAGAAGCAGACGAAAGAAAAAATTGTTGTCGTAGGCTTTGGCCCAAGTGGAATGTTTGCAGGACTGGCACTTGCCAGAATGGGACTCAAACCGCTTATTATTGAGCAGGGGAAGACTGTTGATGAAAGAGAAGTGGATGTGCAGAATTTTTGGCGAAACAGAAAATTGGACAAGTTTTCAAATGTTCAGTTTGGTGAAGGCGGAGCTGGCACATTCAGTGACGGAAAGCTTAATACAAATTTAAACAGTGACTTCTGCAAAAGTGTGATTGAAGAACTAGCGTTTTTCGGCGCACCAAAGGAAATTACTTATCTCAACAAACCACACATTGGAAGTGACAAATTGAAAGCCGTTGTCAAAAATATCAGGGAGCATATCAAGAGTCTTGGCGGAGAATTTATGTTCTCCACAAAACTTACGGACATCAAAATCAAAAATGGCAAGGTGACAGAACTTGAAGTTTTGGATGTTTTGACTCAGAAGAAAAGTTCACTCAATGCCGACAGGGTTTTGCTGTGTGTTGGGCACAGTGCAAGAGATGTTTTCTCGCTCTTGAAAGACAAGGGTGCTGAGCTTAAACAAAAGCCTTTTGCAATGGGAGTAAGAATTGAGCAAAAACAGTCTGACATAAATCTCAGCCAATATGGAGCTGAGAAAGTGGACGGACTTGCAAATGCGGATTACAAACTTGTGGAGCATCTTCCAAACGGTAGAGCGATTTTCACTTTCTGTATGTGTCCAGGTGGAGAAATTGTTGCGTCCAGCACGGACGAAGGAGAAGTCGTCACAAATGGGATGAGTCTTTTTGCTCGTGACAAAGAAAACGCAAACAGTGCGGTGCTTGTCAACGTTTTGCCAGAAGACTTTGGCTCTGATGATGTGCTTGCAGGAATAAAGTATCAAGCGAGATATGAAAAACTTGCATTTGAGCTTGGTGGAAGAAACTTCAATGCACCAGCTGAGTCGGTGGGGAGTTTTGTCTATGGCAAAGATGTAAAGACAAACATCAATTTCTCTTACAGACCAGATTTGACTTTCACAAAAATTGAAAAATGTTTGCCGGCGATTGTGAGCGAAAGCTTGAAGCTTGGACTTCCACTTTTAAATAAAAAACTGAAAAACTTTGCAAAAGATGAAAATCTTTTGGTTGCAATCGAGAGCAGGACAAGTTGTCCACTGACCATTTGTCGAGATGAGAGTTTTGAAAGCAACATCAAGGGACTCTACCCAGTGGGAGAAGGAGCAGGCTTTGCAGGTGGAATAGTTTCAAGTGCGCAAGACGGAATCAAAGTGGCAGAGAGCATTTAC
This sequence comes from uncultured Lachnospiraceae bacterium, assembly GCA_964541365.1. Lineage (GTDB taxonomy): Bacteria > Bacillota > Clostridia > Christensenellales > UBA1242 > Caccovivens. The sequence goes on along the minus strand of CAZIPJ010000007.1, from coordinate 6,022 downwards.
AAAAGTATATAGAAAAAGAACGGGTTTCACCGCTCTTTTTTCTTTAAATTTGTGGAATAAAAAAAGAATGCAAAGAGAGCATTCCTTTTTTGTTCAAGTCTTATTCAGCTTTTTTCTTTTTGCCATTGATTGTTGCGAAAAGAATTCCTGCAAGTGCAACGACTGCTGAGATGAAGTTCATAACCAATCCAGCACCAACTGATGTTGAAACGCCAGAACCTGTGAGTTTGTTTGCATCTGAGCAAGCAATTCCGCAGAAGATGATTGCAAGAAGAGCGAATACAGCAACAAGTCCAGCAACAGCGTAGTTGATGTATGTGATGTACTTAAATTTGATTACTCCAAGTTCGTGAAGAAGACCAATAACGCAAGTTACTGCCAAAATGCAAGCGAAAACAAGTGTAATGATTGCAAAGATTTTTGCAGTTTGCATATCACCTGTGAAGCCTGACATTGAGAGTGCGTCATAAATTGATTGAGATGTTGAAACTTTTTGTCCGTATGCTGAAACTGTCACTGTGTAGAAAGCCATTGCATTCCAAGCGAGTACCAACACTGAGAACAAAATTCCAAGTGCGTAACCAATCACTCCTTTAAGGTTTTTCATCAACAAAATCCTCCTTTCGTTAAGATATATCACTATTATAAAACTTGCGGGATGCGGCAGTCAAGTAATTACGATATTTTACTATGCTACTAATTAGATAGTTGTGCAAGATTTGTTTAAAAAATTTGAATATTCTTTATTTTATTTGCTCGGTGGTGGCATTTTTTGGTATAATATGTGTGTTTGGTAGGGGGATTATATGAAAAAAGCAGATGTAGTTTTGGGAGCGTTTTTTGGAGACGAAGGAAAAGGGAAAATAATTGACTTTCTTTCAACAAAAGCTGATTTGTCTCTCCGCTGTGCTGGTGGAAACAACGCAGGTCACACAATTGTCATCGATGGCAAAAAATTTGCGATGCATTTGATTCCATCAGGGATTTTCTCTGGTGCAACAGCAATCATCGGAAACGGTGTTGTGATTGACCCAAAAGTTTTGCTTGAAGAAATCCATATGTTGCAAGATGCAGGAATTTCAACTGACAAATTGCTTATCAGCGAAAAGGCACACGTCATCTTTAATTTCCATCAAGAATTTGACCTTTTGGAAGAAGAAATGCGCGGGAAAAATAAGATTGGCACAACCAAAAGGGGAATCGGACCAGCTTACTCTGACAAGATGGCAAGGTTTGGTATCCGTATGGAAGACTTTATCTCTGACAAATTTCCAGCACTTCTCAAAAACAATGTTCAAAATAAGAACAAAATGTTTGAACTCTATGGGAAAGAGAAAATAAATTACAAGAAGACACTTGACGAATATAAAAAGTATGCAGAAGAACTTGCTCCATATGTTTGCGACACGGTGAACTTTATTCACAACAGTATTGAGCAAGGCAAGAAGGTTGTCTGCGAAGGCGCTCAGGCGACACTGCTCGACATCGACTTTGGTACATATCCATATGTTACAAGCAGCAACACGACAATCGGCGGAATCTTAAATGGCACAGGGCTCAACGCTGGAAATCTTGGGAGAGTGTATGGTGTTATCAAAGCGTACTCTTCAAGGGTTGGGGAAGGCCCATATGTTACGGAACTGAAAGATGAAATCGGCGACCGTATTAGAGAACTTGGACACGAATATGGCACAACCACAAAAAGACCAAGACGATGCGGTTGGCTTGACTTGGTTGCACTTAAATATGCAGCCAGAATAAATGGATTTACTGACATCGCGATGAATCATCTTGATACAGTTGGAAAGCTTGATGAAATCAAACTTTGCGTTGGATACTATGATGATGAGAACAAAGTGGCGACAACAGATTACACAACAAACCCAGACAAGCTTGCAAAAATGAAACCTATTTATGAAACTTTTGAAGGCAATTTTGACATTGCTGGCGTGAAAAAATTTAAGAAACTTCCAGCAAATGCAAAAGCATACTTGAAGGCGGTTGAAGATTTTGTTGGTGTTCCAATTACATTGATTGGCACAGGTCCAGACCGTGAAGATTTGATTGTAAGAAAATAACAAAATATAGCCAAGCCCGGCTATATTTTTTGTTTTGTTGTTTAAGATATTTGTTCTTTTGTGTCAAAGAAATTGTTATTTTTAGGGTTGAAGTTTAAATTTTGAAAAAATGATTTTTTTACTTGACAAATCCCCCCCCCGTACTAAAATGTGGGAAAGGAGATTTGTATGGAATATATTGATGTGTTGGACGAAAATGGTTTGCCAACGGGGAGAACTGCATCCAGACAAGAAGTGCATCAAAAGGGCTTGTGGCATAGAGCAATTTTGGTAGCTATTGTTGATAAAAATAATAGAGTTTTAATTCAGCAAAGAAGCGCAAATAAAGAGAAGTATCCAAATAAATGGGATATTTCTGTGGCAGGTCACGTTTCTTCTGGCTATGACTCTCTTAATGCTGTCTATGCAGAAGTTATGGAAGAGATTGGGACACAAATTCCTTCTGACATTGATTTGTCGGATTTCAGATATGTCACTTCTTTCAGAGACCAAAGGAAAGTCTCAGACCACTTTATTGAAAACCAATTTTATGATTTATTTTTGTTGAAATTGTCAATCCCTTCCACAGATTTGGAACTTCAACTTGAAGAAGTGCAAGCCATTGATTACAAGAATCCATTCCAGTTGAAACAGATGAAAGATTCTGGACTTTTCCATCCAAGGGATGAGTGGATTGATATTATCTATAAGTTGACTACGAAGATTTTTTAGGAGAAAATATGGCGGTTGTTTTAACTTTTACAGGTCCTTCTCAATGTGGGAAAAGTACAATTATTGATATGTTTTTGAAATCGAAAGATTTAAATTTTGACCCAGTTATTGTCCCAAAATATGTTACAAGAGATTTGAGAGCGACAGATGGTAATGATGTGATTGGTGGCGGTGTGCCATCAAGCTGTGATTTAGTTTACGAACAATATGGGCAGAGATATGGTTTTCATTTTAGCACTTTGTACGAACATTTAAGCACAGGGAAATGCCCGATTGTTATCGTAAATGATATCAAAGTTTTGCAAGATATCAAAACTGCACTAGGTTCACAGGTTATCTCTATTTATATGTATAGAAAAGCACCTGTTTTACAAGATTTTATAAACGAAGAAATGGCAAGGTTTAAAGACCCTAGTCCTGAAATGGTTGCCAAAATCGAGAAAACTGCAACTACGAGATATAACAAGGCGATTACTATTTATCGAATTTACATTGAAAATATTGCACTTTTTGATAATGTAATTTTGAATGTGGACACGCTGGAAAACAGCAAGAAACAAGTCAAAACTATAATAAACAAAATTACAAACCCAATCAAGGTTTTGAGCAAGGGGTAAGAATATGGAAATGGTAAATTTTAGAAGAAACAAATCAAAAGTTTTCATAATCACTGGCTCGGCGACATCGGGAAAAGATTATGTTATATCTGCTATTCGTGATTTGGCAAAAAACAAAGCAATGATTGTGACAAAGCGTACTTCAAGAAATCAAAAACCAGATGATGAAGATGAAATTATTTGCAGAAACATTATTGACTATGAAAATAGTACAGAAAAAGGTTTTGCTTATAAAAAGAATTCAAATTATGATATGCTAGATTGTAATATCAAATATAATCGACGTGGAAATACTTATGGAATAAAGACAAGTGAAATATGGGATGGTCTGCAAAAAGGAATGTTTCAGGTTATTTCACTTTCAGAAGAAGAAGCTATAAACAAAATGATTAGAACATTTGGTGGGCTGGTTGTGTTGATTTATGTTCATTCAAATACTCCTGCGGATGACTACGACGTTTCATTTGCTACATATGTGAGTAATATGGACAAATACGACCACGTGTTAATTTTCGAAGACAAAAAAGAAGATTTGTATGACCAAGTGTTTAGATTGTTGCACTATTATGAAAAATAAAAACTTACAGTTTGTAAGTTTTTTTATTGCCCTGGGTTTGAGAATAAAAACTTTTTCAGATTTTTTTACAAATCGTTCTTATCTGTGGTATAATCACTTTTGAATTACAGGTGGGGTAATATGTTTCAAATTTTTTCTGCATACAAAACTATTTGGAAGGTTTTAAAAGGTAAAGAAAGGTTCTTTTTCGTTTGCATTTTCTTTCTTTGCAGTTTGCGTGCATTTAGTTATTTAGGTTTTGCGCAAATGATTGCGTGTTTAACAGCGAAGGCGTTGGGAAATCAAGCTTATCTTTTTGGGTTTCGTTTGCCTAATAGCCTAAGTTTTCTTGCAGTCTGTGCAGTGGCGTGTGCAACTATGGCGTTTCTTTTGATTTACAACACTCTTGCACGAAACTTGATGCAGAGATTTTCGGATGGGATTGCGAAGGAAAGGTACAGAGAGCACGCCTTACAAGAAATATTGGCACTCAGAAAAAATATGGACTTGAAGCGTTCCAACGGCGAAGTAATATTTATTGTTGAAAGTTCTTCGGAAGCGGTCTCAGAATACATAAAAAGTATAAATATAAATATTTTGCCATACATAGTATCAACTGTAATTGCTACAACCTATTTATTTAATATAAATTCTCTTGTTGGTGGTTTAGCTCTTGTTGTGGCAGTCTTAATATTCTTTGTTGCAATATGGAGAACTCAGCAAGACAAAAAGCTATATAAGGAAATGGATTTTGTAAATTCAAAAGTCAACAACAACATTTCAAATTGTATCAACAATTTACCATTTATCTCTTTCACAAATTCGGCAGTACACGAACTTAAAATATTGAAAGAAAAACACGGCAAAATCAATAAAATCGTGACTAAAAGAATGAATATCCATATGATTTACTGGACATTGCTTTATATCTTTGAATACGCTTTTATGTTTTTTGCAGTTTATTTCTTAATTTCTAAATATGGGTTTGCAAAAGTTGGCATTGACACAATCGTTTTGCTTGTATCATACTTAGACCGATTGTTCTCTCCAATAAATGATATGGGGTATAATCTCAATCAGTTGGTAAACTGTTCAACGAGAGTTTGCCGCATAAGAGAACTCTCTCCAACGCAAGATGAAAAGCTTGACCAAGAAGCGAAATTGGAAACTGAGAAAAAGAAAATCCATTATCTTCGCAGTCATAAAATTCATAAAATCGAGATGCGTGATATAGAAATAGAGATTGGACAGTTCCACAAAGAAGGCATCAATGCGACTTTTGAAGCTGGAAAAATTACTTGTATTTGTGGTTCGAGTGGAAGCGGGAAGACCACTTTGATTGGCTGTTTACTTGGAATTAAAGAATATAAAAGTGGTAAAATTTTGATAAATGATATTTTTGAAATAAGCTCTTTGTTTCAACTTTCAAACAAGATAAATTTAACCTTGCAGAATTGTACAATTTTTGATAGAAGTGTGGTGGAAAACATAGCATATCCAAATGCGGATTTGACTGCATTTATGGAAAAGAATATAAAAAAATTCCAGTTGTCCAAAGCAATTGAACGAACAAACAATTCTGAGCTTAGCTTGTCAGGTCAGTTGTCTGGCGGAGAAATGAAGAGAATATCATTTGTCCGTGCGGCGTCTCGTCGTGGAGACGTGTACATATTTGACGAACCAACAAATGATTTGGACCCACAGAATGTGATAAATGTTATTCAGATGATTAAGAAACTTGGGGAAAACGATATTGTTATTGTCATTACACACGACAAAAGAGTTATGAATATGGCAGATAATGTTATAGAACTTTAAACATAAAATGTGCTATGCCTGTTAGTTTTCTTCATATTAGAAACACAAAGACAACATCATTGCCTTTGTTTTTTCTATTTGAAACTTTTATAATTTTATTAAAAAAAGAAAACTTTGACCAGTTTTCTTTGTGTGGTGCACTCGTGGGGATTCGAACCCAAGACCTTTCGTTCCGTAGTCTTGAATGCAAATTACCATTTAAGCTCAATCCAGCCTGTTTTGATTTGTTTTTTATCATATTA
>CAZIPJ010000006.1:0-41873 GCA_964541365.1 uncultured Lachnospiraceae bacterium | reverse complement strand
TTTTCCGTCAATTCTTCCGCAGATGTAAGCATCCACCATATCGCAAGAATTGTCATCCAAACCGCAAACAGTCTCCACCAATTTCTTCTGCTTTGGTGTCAATGTGCTTTTGTCAAGAAGATATGGCACTTCAAAACCCAACAGATTGTCTATTGTGGTATGAAAATAACTTGCCAGCTTTTTCAATGTGTCAAAATCAGGTTGAGTTTTTCCACTTTCATAGTTTGAATAAGTATTTTGAGTAATCTTCAAATCCTTTGCAACTTCAATTTGAGTTTTTCCAATCAGCAATCTAATTTTCTTTAAGTTCATCTTATCTCCTTAATTAGTGCTAATATATAATTTTTTAGTATTTATCGCAAAAATTATCAGTATTCATTCACTTTTTATCAAATAAATTGATATAATTTCTTTACATTACTAACTATCTTGTGATATTATATGTATAAATATCAAGAAAAATGATATTGATAAAAGGAGAAACTAATGAAAACACCATTAAACACAGCAGAAATTGATAAATATATCGAAAGGGAGAAAATCACCAAAAATGAATTATGTGAACGTTGTAACATCAGTTACGAAACTCTGCAAAGAATGTACAAAAATAAAGGGAAATTCAGGATTGAAACTATTTTAAGAATTGTTCTTGTCCTAAAAATCACAATGAACCACTTTTTAAATTTAGATTAAAAAAACAGAAGTTTAATCTTCTGTTTTTTCTATTTTTTCTTCTGCGTGAGCTATTCTAAATTTCTCATCTTGTTTGATGAGTGCTCTTTCAAGCCAGATTATGCTCAGTCCATAGAAGAAGTACATCACGCAAACAAATGCGATTGCAATTTTAAGGAAGATTGTTCCGTCTCCGACGACATTATCAAGCACCCCAGCAAGCACAAGCATAAGTGAAGAAATCACTCTGCCTGCCCCCAAAAAGAATTCGGAAACAGCGTTGCTTTCAAGAATGTGTGCGTGGAGCGACAGCGTTCTGACAACCCCAGACCTTCTTGAATCTGAAATTGACATCAAAATCACATTCAAGATTGCATAAATCGCATAGAAAATCAAGATTGTCACTTTGTTTGTCACAAAAATGATTGCAATGATTGAGCCCGCCACCAACACAACTGTCGGTAAGATAAAGAAGTTTGCTCTTTTCTTACGGTAGTATTTCAAATAAAAGAACATTGTCACAAGAGAGCAAGCCGTAAAAATCGACTGAAACATTCCAAGAGATGTGTTTGACGCAAAAGTCTTCATAACAAGGATTGTAATCAGCGTTGTAAAGCAGTCATATGACGCACCACGGAAAAAGTTTTGCATATACACTTTTGTGAGTGGTTTTGTTTCTTCTTTATATTCCTTCAAATATTTCACAAATTTTGGCAAATCAAATTGTTGTCTAAATGCTTTCTTTGGTTGAATCAAGAAAGAGAATACAACCAAAACTGCACACACTGCCAACATAATCAATGCCAAAAACGAGAAATCAATCTTGTCCACAATGACGCCAAGCGTGATTGGGAAGACTATGTATGTCATCTGAAACATAATTTTCTTAACTGCAAAAAATCTCACTTGATGCTTACTGCTGATTGTCTCAGTTGTGAGATTGTTGAACCCAGATGAGAAAAACGCCCAAGCGAGTCCATACACCACTGCAATAAGTGGGAAGAATGTTGAAAGCCTACTTCCAATCAAGTTGACCAAAATGACAACCATTGTCAAAAGAGATGCACCGATTGAAACAAAAATACTTTTGTTGATTTTTCGCAGTGCATATCCGCTCACCGCATAAGAACAAGCCAAAACTGTGTAATCAATAATATAGAAAAGTCCAATGTTGACAATGTTTCGGGATGTCGAGTGACTTGGGTCTTTCAATATCTGAGAAATCAAAAACAAATCAATAAAGATGCAGATAATTGCTTGCAAACAGTCACAAGCAATGATTGAAATTGCACTTAAATCAAAAATTTTGCCCTTTTTGCGACGCTTTTTGGCTCTCTTAACCTTATCAACCGTCGCAGAAACCTTAATTTGTCCGTATTCTTTTTTCATTATTTCTTTTTTGTCCTTTCAGCTTTTGGCTTATATGCAATGCTTCTCATAAAGAGTATGTCTTAGTCTTCTGTTTTTTCTATTTTTTCTTCTGCGTGAGCCATTCTAAATTTTTCATCTTGTTTGATGAGTGACTTTTCAAGCCAGATTGTGCTCAGTCCATAGAAGAAGTACATCACACAAACAAATGCGATTGCAATTTTAAGGAAAATTGTTCCGCCCCCAACAACACTATCAAGCACCCCAGAAAGCAGAAGTATAAGCGAAGAAAGTATTCTGCCTGTCCCCAAGAAAAATTCGGAAACAGCGTAGCTTTCAAGGATATGTTCGTGAAGTGAAAGTGTCCTGACAACCCCTGACCTTCTTGAATCTGAGATTGTCATCAAAATAACGTTCAAGATTGAGTAGATTGCATAGAAAATCAAGATTGTCACTTTGTTTGTTGCACATAGGATTGCAATGATTGAGCCAGCCACCAACAAAATTGTCGGTAAAATGAAGAAATTGACTCTTTTCTCACGATAATATTTCATATAGAAAAACATTGTCACAAGTGAGCAAGCTGTAAAAATCGACTGAAACATTCCAAGAAATGTGTTTGACGCAAAAGTCTTCATAACAAGGATTGTAATCAGCGTTGTGAAACAGTCGTATGACGCACCACGGAAAAAGTTTTGCATATACACTCTTCTAAGCGGTTTTGTCTCTTCTTTATGTTCTTTTAAATACTTGATGAAGCTTAGCACTTTAAATTGTTGCTTAAACACTTTCTTTGGTCGAATCAAGAATGAGAATACAATCAAAACAGCACACACTGCCAGCATAATCAGTGCCATAAATGAGAAATCAATCTTGTCAATAATGACGCCAAGCGTGATTGGGAAGATTATGTATGTAAGTTGAAACAAAGCTTTCTTTACTGCAAAAAATTTCACCTGATGCTTACTGCTGATTGTCTCAGTTGTGAGATTGTCAAACCCGGATGAGAAAAACGCCCAAGCGAGTCCAAACACCACTGCAATAAGTGGGAAAAATGTTGAAAGTTTGCTTCCAATAAGGTTAACCAAAATGACAACCATTGTCAAAAGTGCTGCCCCAATTGATACAAAAATGCTTTTGTTTATTTTTTTCAGAGCGTATCCAGTCACTGCGTATGAAGCAGTCAGAATCACGTATTCAATAACATAAAATAGACCAATATTGATGATGTTTTGTGATGTCGTATGAGTTGGGTCTTCCAATATCTGGGAAATCAAAAACAAATTGATAAAGATGCAGATAATTGCTTGCAAACAGTCACAAGCAATAATTGAAATTGCACTTAAATCAAAAACTTTTCCATTTTCGCGACGTTTTTTTTCTCTCTTATCCTTATCAACCGTCGCAGAAACCTTAACCTGTCCGTATTCTTTTTTCATTATTTCTTCTTTGTCCTTTCGAGCTTTGGCTTATTTGCACGCTTTCTCATAATGAGTTTGACGATTTCATAGTAAGGAATAATCAAAATTGCACAACCCAGTGCCAAAAGCCATTGCCACCAGTTTATTGAGCAGATACCCATCGCCTTTTGAATTGGTGCAATAGGTGCAACCACAACAAGTGCTGTCAAAAGTGCAGAGCCAACAAAACTCCAATTCAAGATTTTGTTGTCCAGTATATCTTTTGTAAACAGGCTTCTTGAAAAACTTTTAAGATTTAATGAGTGACACAATTCTGTGAAGCAAAGGAAGATAAAGCAAATTGTTGTCACTTCAAAAGTGTTAAGTTTCATTGCAAAGGTGGTCACGCAATAGAGTGCAATAAGTCCCATCCCAACGAAAATTGATGAAGCAAATATGTTAATCCCAACATCACCCCTAAACAAACTGCCAGAGTTTTTGGTCGGTTTTCGTTTCATAACATTTTTCTCTGCTTTTTCAAAGCCCAATGCAAGTCCAACAAATGTGTCGGATACAAAGTTAATCCACATAATAAGTGCAGGCTGGAAGAAATGAACATCTCTAAATCCCACAACGATAACTGACATTGCAATAAGTTCGGCAAGTGATGTCCCAAGCAAGAAAATCAAAATTTTCAAAATTGTGTCATAGATTCTTCGCCCTTCCTTGACCGCCCCAACAATCGTTGAGAAGTTGTCATCGGTCAAGATTATGTCAGCCGCTTCCTTTGTTACATCAGTGCCGGTGATTCCCATTCCAACGCCGATATCTGCCGCTTTAATGCTTGGTGCATCATTGACGCCATCACCAGTCATTGCAACAATCTTGTTGTTCGCCTTAAACGCTTTGACAATTCTCACCTTATGCTCTGGACTTACCCTTGCATAAACTTGATACTGATTGACAGCTTTCACAAATTCTTCATCAGAAATTTGGTCAAGCTCCTGCCCAGTGATAACTCTCTTTGCATCATTGCAAATTCCAAGTTCGTTTGCGATGGCAAAAGCGGTGTCTCTGTGGTCACCAGTAATCATAATAGTTGTGATTCCCGCTTGCTTACAGGTTTTGATTGAGTCCTTAACTTCTTCTCTTGGTGGGTCAATCATCCCAACAAGCCCGATGAAACACAGGTCAAATTCAGTGTTTGCACTGGTTGGTCTTCCGATTTTATCCACAGTCTTAAATGCGAATGCAAGCATACGAAGTGCCTTTGACGCAAATTCGGTATTTTTTTGAAGTATAAGCTCTTTATCAGCATTTGTAATCTTTCTGATTTTTCCGTCATCCAAAATACGATTACATCTTGCAAGGATGTTGTCAACTGCGCCCTTTGTGTAAGCGGTCTTCTGTCCATCAATCTCGTGGAAAGTGGTCATAAGCTTTCTGTCACTGTCAAATGGAATTTCATTTATACGCTTATAGCTTCCTTCAACTCTCTCTTTGTTGAATCCAAATTTATAGCCATAATGCACCAAGGCAATTTCAGTTGGGTCACCGATGCTTTCAAGTTTGTTGTCTTCAAGCTTAGTCTTTGTATCGTTGCAAAGAAGCATACAACGCATAATCTCTTTAAAACTTCTGTCATTTTGGAATTCTGTTGCGTGAGTTTCTTCTGCTTCATCCAAAGTCAAAACATTTACATTCCCTTCCGCATCAATGTTTTCATCAAACTTTTTGTTGTTAAGTTGCTCACAAAGCCCGCCAAGATAGAAAATCTGCTTCACAGTCATTTGGTTGAGTGTCAAAGTCCCTGTCTTATCAGAGCAGATTACTTCTGTGCTTCCAAGCGTTTCAACTGCTGGCAAATGCTTGACAATCGCACGTTGTTCACTCATTCTCTTCACGCCCATTGACATTGTGACAGTATTGCACGCAGGCAAGCCTTCTGGGATTGCACATACTGCAATGGCAATTGCCATAGAAAACGCAGCAAAAAGATTCTTTGTACCTGTTTGGCAAATTTCAACAATAAACACAGCAAGGCAGACCAAAAGCACAACAGCGGTGATGATGAAACTTGTCTTTCTGATTCTTTTTGTAAGTGGAGTGTCTTCCGTATCGATTTCGCTGAGTGCAGAAGCAATCTTTCCCATTTCTGTATCCATTCCGCATCCAACAACGACGCCAACACCACGACCATAAGTCACAATACTGCCCATAAATGCCATATTGACTCTGTCCCCAAGTGCGCTAGTTTCTTCTAGAACCACGGTCGCATCTTTCTCAACAGGCACACTCTCGCCAGTCAAAGCACTTTCTTCAATTTTTAAAGAATTGCTTTCCAAAAGTCTTAAATCAGCAGGGATGATGTCTCCTGCTTCCAAAACAACAATGTCACCCAAAACAAGTTCTTCGGACTTTACTTTAATTGTCCTACCATTTCTGTTGACCTTGCAATAAGGTTTGGTAAGATTTTTAAGAGAATCCATCGCTTTTTCAGAATTTCTCTCTTGCAAATATCCAATGATTGCATTGACAAAAACTACAACCAGAATAATCCCCGCATCGATAAACTCTTCATAGCTCTTTTGAACAATTCCAATAATCACACTTGCCAAACAACTTAAAAGAAGCACAATAATCAAAACTTCTTTAAATTGCCCCAAAAACTTCAAAAATTTATTTTTTTTCTTCTTTTCAGCAAGAGCATTCTTCCCATTTTTTTCAAGTCTAGCTTTTGCTTCACGAAAAGACAATCCAGACTCTGTGGTCTGAACTTCACTCAAAACTTCTTCGGTTGTCTTTGCATAACTTTTATTCATTCAATTTATTATATCAAAAGTTATTATTTGCACAAAACGAAATTAAACACATTTTTCTTTAAATTTCGACAAAAAAACCACCAAACTTGGTGGCTTTTTATTATTCGTTTTCAGAATTTGCTTCTTCTTGTTCTTTTTCAAGTCTCTCAATTTCAGCAGTAAGACTTTCAACATCGTTTTTAAGTTCTTCATTTCTTGCTTTAAGAACATTGTACATTTTTTCAAGAAGTGGATATCTTTCTTCATTGTTCTTCATAACTTCTTCACAATGTTGAACAGAAAGTTTAAGTCCATCCAAAAGGTCAAGGTCTTCTGACAATTTCTTAGCCTTTTCTTCGTCGATGTCGGCATAGTTGTTTACACCATAAAGCAAAACTTTTTGTTTCGCAACAAGAGCTTCTTTTCTTCTGAGTTTCTTTTCGTCTCTTTCGTGAGTAGTCCAAACTTTTTGAAGTGGAATAAACTCTTTCTTACATTGTTTAAATTCTTTTTCAGTTGATGCAAGACGAGCTTCTGTTTTTTCAAGTTTCTTTTTCAATTCATCAATTGAAAGTCCAGCAAGTTTCTTGTTGACAACAACAGTCTTAACAACAGGTTCACTATTTTGTTCAGCCAAAGCTTTCTTTGCTTGTTCAAGCTCCCTAACCATTGTTTCATATCTTTCTTTCTCTTCTTGCAAAGCTTTTCTTTCTTCATCCAAGTTATCTTGTTCTTCAACAGACTCTTCCGTCACTTCTGTTTCTTCAACTTCTTGGATTGGTTCTGGGTCTTCAATTTGTTCAACAGATTCTTCTGTTTCTTCCGTCACTTCTTCTGACTCTTCTTCGGCTTCTTCGGCTTCTGCGTTTTCTTGCATTCTTCGGAGAATTTCCTGTCTTCTAGCTTCCAAATATGCTCTTCTTTCTGCGTTTTGTCTTTCTTCTTCAGACTGTTCCATCTCTGCTTGTTCAGCTTCTGCTTGAGCTTCACTTACTTCAACGACTTCATCTTCATCATAAACTGTCTCAACAACTTCTTCTTTTTGTTCTTCAACAACAGTTTCTTCTTGTTTTTCTTCATCAAGATTGAAGCTTGTAACAATACCTTGTTCTTCGGCTTCCTTTTCTTTTTCGTCAAAAATCAAACGGTCTTCACTTTTTGGTTTACCACTTTTTGAAACAAGAGCATTAACCATTTCAAACAAAAAGTAAACAATAAGTGAGCCAGCAAGAACAACAGCCAAGATGATAAACACATCCAAGATAAGTGAGTTGATGCTTCCGCTTCCTGCATTTAAGAGAGAATTAAACATAGCAAAATTACCTTCCTTTTCGTTTTTTGGACAAATAGTCCACAGTTTTGTTTTCACAAAAGTAATATCTTCAACAACCCAGACTTTTGATTTGGTGGAGACGGAGGGAATTGAACCCTCGTCCGAAAACCCTGAGAAAAACTTTTCTACACGCTTAGTTTATGTTTAAACTTCGTTTTTAATTTGTCCATAAACAGACTTTAAAAACTATTCCTTAAAATTTTTTGCAAATACAAGGAAAACTTTTTGCAAAATTTTTGCCGTTGATGATACCCAGCACTTCTGATGGCAAATCAAAAGGTGAGCAGATTGAAATTTTCAATCAGGTCGTCGTTTAATTCAATTAGGCAGCAACTGCAACACTGTTGAAAGAAACAACATTTTCATTTTTTTCTGCGTTTATTCGCTTAGCTCATTTTTTAGGTGATGGGCAAATCACCGCGTGCTTTATGAATTTCACATAAATCTCCGTCGAAACCAAAATCGTCCCCAAAAGTCAAACTGAATATCTTTCGATATCACGCTTAACAGCTTTGTCTTTCAGAGTTTGGCGTTTGTCGTAAAGTTTTTTACCTTTCGCAAGTCCGATTTCCACTTTAACTTTTCCACTTTTGTTGAAATAGATTTTTGTGGCAACCAGAGTAAAACCTTTTTCCTTAACCGAACGAGCAAACTTTGAAATTTCGCTTTTGTTTAAAAGCAACTTTCTTGTTCTTCGTTCGTCAGGTTTGAAAGATGTTGTCTGTTCGTACGGTTTTATATATGCATTTTTCAAGAAAATTTCGTCATTTTTAATTATAACAAAACTTTCTGAAAGACTTGCCCCGCCAGCGCGTACAGACTTAACTTCACTTCCTTCCAAAACAATTCCAGCCTCAACCAAGTCTGAAACGAAGTAGTCATAAAAAGCCCTTTTGTTGTTTGATATAACCTTCATTCCCTCTCCTATTATATCACCTAGATTTTAATTTTTCAATAGCATTTTGCAAAAAAGATAAAAAAAATGGCATTTTTTCAAAGAAAAACATCGTTTTTGCCAATTTTTTTAATAATTTTTATTCAACAATCTTGAAATCAATATTTCTTGCTTGCAGGTTTACATTTGTAAGAGCGACCCTAACTTTGTCCCCCAAAGAGAATGTGCGAGCCGTCCCTTTAAGCTTCAACTGCCTTTCAAGAAACATATAAGTATCATCTGGCAGCGAGTCAAGTTTAACAAGACCTTCAACAGTATTTTCCAAACTTACAAAGATTCCAAAGTTTGTCACACTTGAAATTGTTGCGTCAAAAACTTCTCCCACTCTGTCTTTCATAAGGTATGCTTTCCAAAGGTCATCAACATCTCTTTCAGCATAATCAGCATTCCTTTCACAGCTTGAAGACTGTTCTGCCGCTTCAAATGCAAACTCATCAAGTTCGTCTCTTCTTGTCACAGAGATATTCCCCTTCTTATGAAGCCACTCTTTGATTATTCTGTGGATTGTCAGGTCAGGATATCTTCTGATTGGTGAAGTGAAATGGCAATAGTCAATCAAAGCAAGACCAAAGTGCCCAAGATTTTTATTTGAATATTTTGCCTTCGTCATAGAACGCAAAACAACTTTATTGACAACTTCTTTTGTGTTTAAAGCATCAACCTTTTCCAAAATATCTTGGAAATATTTTGGTTTGATATCATCAGGAACAGCTGGGTAAGGCACACCGATTCCCTTCAAGAAATCGCACACACTTTTCACTTTTTCTTTTGTTGGAGCTTCGTGAACACGATAAACAAAAGGAATTCCAAGTTTATTGAAATGTTTTGCAACAGTTTCATTTGCAAGCACCATAAAGTCTTCAATAAGTCTGTGAGCATCATTTCTTTCTCGTCTTTCAATGCCCACTGCCATTCCCTTATCGTCAAACACAAACTGAACTTCTGGAATATCCAAATCCAAAGCGCCACGGTCAATTGTGTTACTTTCCAAGACGTCACAAAGTTCTCTCATAAGCAAAAACTGTTTTTGAAGTTTCTTAGTTTTTGCATTAAGTTTTTCGCCCTTAATTGCGTTGTAAACTTCGGTATATGTCAATCTTGCACAGCTTTTTATCACAGATTCACATATGTTGTAATCAACAACTTTGCCTTGGAAGTCAACTTTCATAATGCAAGAGAGTGTCAATCTGTCCACGCCTTCATTTAAAGAGCAAATTCCATTTGAAAGCGCAACTGGAAGCATTGGAAGCACAGATGTTGGAAAATACACGCTTGTTCCGCGTTTGTATGCTTCTTCATCCAAAACGCTTCCTTGCTTGACGTATTCTCCCACATCAGCGATATGGACTCCAAGTTCGTAATAATCATCAAATTTTTTAATGCTTATTGCATCATCAAAGTCTCTTGAATCAGCACCATCGATTGTAAAGATAGTTTCTTCTGTAAGGTTAAGCCTGCCTTTCTTTTGCAAAGCCGAAACAGTTTGTGGGACTTTGTTTGCAGCATCCACAACTGGCGCTGGAAAAGTCTCAAAAAGATGATGGTCTCTGATAATTGAAAGTTCAAGAGCTTTAACATCATCTTCGAAACCCAAAATTTCTGTGACAACACACTTTACCCTTCCACTGTCAGTTCTTTGGATGGTTGTCAAAACTTTCATATTTTTTTCAAGTTTAAGTCCAGTTTTTACAATAGGAATCTCAATTGGGATTTTTGTATTGTCTGGGTCAAGAAAGTAATTTCCCCCAACAACGGTGACAGCACCAACAAGACCTTCAAGTTCTTTGTAAATCCCAACAACTTCGCCGTCGACTCCTTCCCCTGACTGAGACAAAACTTTGACGATAACCATTTCTCCATCCAGTGCACCAAAAGTCTTGTTTGCAGGGATAAAAACATCATCAGAGAAACTGTCTGTCTTTACAAAACCAAACCCCTTTGTTGTGCCAAAAAACTCACCTTTGACATAGCCACGAGAAGGTACAGTGATAAATTTGTTTTTTCTTATTTCAAAAATATCTCCATTCTCAATCAAAGAATAAAAAAGTCTCTTCACTTCTGTTTCGTCAGTATCAAGTGCAGAAGAAAGAAATAGAAATAGTTTGTCAACACTTGAATAAACCAAACTATTTCTATCAATTAAATCTAAAATTTGTTTCTTTTTGCTCATCTATCCACCTAAGCAGCATTAACAGGCAAAATCAAGAAGCTGATAAAATACAAAAGCACACAAACAACAACAACGACAGCACAAACAATAGTGATTATTTTAAGCTTTCCATCACGAGAGCCACCCTTGTTTTTTGAGTAGTAACTTTCTTGTTGACCAGTTATTGCATTCATCCCTTCTGAATCTTCGTTTTGAAACAGAGTTGCTGCGATAAGAATAAGTGCTGAAACAACAACCAAGCAAAACAAAATAATTCTGATAATTGGGAATGATTTTGTCATCCAAAGTGGATAACTTTTCAAAAGCATATTAAACATTTTCAAAAATCTCCTTTAAACTCACGCATATCTAAGAGCAGTGACAAGACCCAAAAGCACAAACAGAATAATTGCCAAAATCAATGGTCCCCACTTAACTTTTTTCCCTTTGTTGAAATTCTTTTTCAAGTATGTTGATAAGAGCAAGAGTCCGCACACACCCAAGATGCAAACAACGATGATGTAGGTCGTTTGAGTCCAACCGTTTGTCACCCAATCTCTCATTTTCCCCCAAAGGCTCAAAAGCATTCCGTTCATAATACTCTCCTTATTCTTGTCTATTTTAACATAAACGGATGCAGAAAACAACCTTTTTTATTAAAAGTATTTCATTTTTTTGTCCTTTTTAAGCAAATTTAAAATACTAAGACATCATTTCAAAACATTTTAAAAATCTTTGCATAAGAAATTTTATAAATAAATTTGCCTTTTTCGTCTGATATTGGTATCATATTTGCAGGAGAAAAATATATGAACAAAACGAAAATCGTATGCTCAATCGGACCAACAAGTTGCGATGTTGAAACACTTGAAAAGATGATTGATGCAGGAATGGATGTTGCCAGATTCAATATGAGTCACGGCAATTATGAATCACATAAAAAAATGATTGACGCAGTCAAGACTGCAAGACAAAACAAAAACACTGCAATCGGAATAATGATTGACACAAAAGGCCCAGAAATAAGAATTAAACAGTTTGAAAAAGGAAAAATCAAACTTGCTGATGGAGCAAAGTTTACTCTGACTGCAAAAGATGTCATTGGAGACGAAGAGAAAGTTTCAATCACTTACAAAAACTTGCCAAAAGTTCTTGTAAAGGGCGTAAAAATTTTGCTTAACGATGGAAATATCGAACTTCGTGTTGAAAAAACAACAGCGACAGACATCGTCTGCACAGTTGTTCACGGTGGCGAACTTTCAAACAACAAAAGCATCAACCTGCCTGGCGTAAAAACAGAAATGCCTTATATGAGCGAACAGGACAAAAAAGACCTTCTTTTCGCAAAAGAAATGAATGCAGATTTCATTGCTATCTCCTTTGTAAACTATGGCGAAGATGTGCTTGAAATCAGGAAATATCTTAAATCAATTGGCTTCACTTCTCCAAAAATCATTTCAAAGATTGAAAGTGAAGAAGGCGTCAAAAACTTTGACAAGATTCTCAAACACTCTGACGGAATTATGGTCGCTCGTGGAGACCTTGGCGTTGAAATTGATTTCGTCAAGATTCCTTTCCTTCAAAAGGAATTTATTTCAAAATGTAATGATGAAGGTAAGTTCACAATCACTGCAACTCAGATGCTTGAAAGTATGATTTCAAGCGCCCGCCCAACAAGAGCGGAAATCAGCGATGTCGCAAACGCTGTTTATGACGGTTCAACCAGTATTATGCTTTCTGGCGAAACTGCATCAGGAAAGTTCCCAGTTGAAGCTGTCACAACAATGTCAAGAATCTCTCTTGAAGCAGAAAATTATATCGAAGGCTTGGAAGAGCCAATCAAAACTCACAACACTTCAAAGAGCATTGGCTATGCCGCATATTCGCTTTCAAGAACAGATGATATCAAAGCCATTATCGCAGTGACAAAATCTGGCGAAACTGCAAAAAATATCAGCAGATTCAGACCAAATGTCCCAATTATCGCCTGCACTCCAAGTGAAAAAGCTTACGAACAAATGAGCATCCTTTATGGAGTGTTGCCAGTAATGGACAAAAACTATAAAAACATTGACGAACTCAACAAAAGCTCACTTGAAAAAGCAATCCAAACTGGTTTTGTTCAAAAAGGAGACAAAGTTGTGCTTGTCAGCGGACTTGTTGCTGGAAAGCGTGGTGCCAACTATATGATGATTAAAGAACTTTAATTAAAGTCATTGAAAGATAGAGAAAAAACAGACAACACCGTCTGTTTTTCTTTTTTCATTTAGCCTAATCCGTCAAATAAAATGTGCAAGAAGACAATTTTTTTCTCTTCAATTTCATCACCTTTCCACTCTGCATCCTGTAAAAATAGCCATCACAATATGGACAGTTTGCACAAGTTGCATTCAAATTCGATTTCATTGGACAGTGCCTTAAAGTCATATAAGGAAAAGGAATTTTTTCTCCTACTTCTCCTTCTGAAACAAAGAATTTCGTTTCAAAGAATTTTGCAGTATGACGATTGAAAACATTGAGCCCGCCGCCCACAACAGTCTCCGCCCCAAGCGAGAACGCATACAAGTTGTTTGCAACAATTTTAACTTTAAGCTTTTCAATAATGTCTTTTAAAATTTGAATATCTTTTTCAAGTGCAAAATTTGGAGTGTCCAAGTAAAACTCTTTACCACTTTTTTCACACTTTTCTTTGACAACTCTGATGTCGTCAAGAACATAAACTTCCGGAGAGTAAATGATATTATCACCCGTCATTTTTTCATCACACTTCTCAATAACTTGAATATTTGAAAGAGTGCTTATATGCTCACTTGTTACACTTTCAAGTTTTTTGTGCGGTTCATCCTTATAGAATCTTTCAACCAACAGTTTTTCGAGTTTTTCAAAAACACTTCTTCTAAATTCGTTGAGTTCTTGCTTTGTCAAAAACACACATCCAAGTTCACAACTCACATTTGCGTCAAAAAACTCACTCTTTGCAAAGTTTTTGGCAATTTCTTCTTCTGAAAGTGGTTGATTTTTTGCAGTTTTGCATTCCACCCCGAAAAACTCAAAATTTAAAGCATCGCAAGAAACAACCGCCTTAATTTTTTCATTTTCTTTTGCAAAAACATTGATGTTGACCTTCTTTCTCAAAACTTTGGACAAAACCTTTTCTTCCAGAGCATTATCCAAAATCAAATTTACACTGCTTCCAACTTTCAATTTCTGTGTGGTTGTTATTCTGTACAAATCTTTCCCTACATCCTGCAAATCAAAAGCCGTAAGCACAGCCGTCTCTTTTCCGTTTTCAAAAATTTTGAATGTGGATTTTTTGTTGAGTTTTCTGCTGCTCCTAACAAAAACTTCATTAAACTTCTTGCCAAAGTTAATTTTCTCAATTTTTCCAACAGTAAGCCCAGTATGGCTTTGGAACTGCGAAATAATTTGTCCGTTCCCATCAAAATATCCTGCGGTATAATTTCTGTTGAATGCAAGTTTCAAATTATCAAAAACATATGTTTGCCCATCCAACGCAGAGCGGTACTCGTTTGTCGCAACAGCGACATAAAATGGTCGCCTTGCTCTGCCTTCAAGCTTGATTGCATCAACACCAGCATCCTGCAACTCTGAAAGCCTGTCAATCATATTAAAGTCTTTTGCCGAAAGCAGATATCCTTCTTTCAAAACCTTGCCGTCTTTTTCAAAGGTGTATGGAAGTCTGCACAACTGCTTGCATTTACCCCTGTTTCCGCTGGCATCACAAAGATAAGAACTTGCATAACAGTTTCCAGAGAAAGATACACAAAGCGCCCCCTGTGCAAAATATTCAATCTCCACATCCGTATTTTGTTTAATTCTCTTGATTTCAGAAAGTGGAGTTTCTCTTGAAAGCACAACTCTTTTAAATCCAAGTCTTGACGCAACCTGCACCCCTTCCAAATTGTGCAGTCCCATTTGAGTACTTGCGTGAAGCTCAATCTGTGGTTCAAGCTTGTGAATAACGCTTGCAAGCCCAACATCCTGAACGATGAAAGCATCCACACCAAAATTATAAGCCGAAACCACCAAATCCAAAGCATTTTGAAGTTCATTATCAGAAAAGAGAATGTTTACTGTCAAGTGCACTTTAACATTAAACAAATGTGCAAAATCCACAGCACGCTTCAAACTTTCAAGGTCAAAGCCTTGAATGTTGTTTCTTGCATTAAAATCCTTGACGCCAAGATAGACTTCATCTGCGCCATAAAAAATTGCCATTTTCAAACATTCAAAATCTCCCGCCGGAGAAAGTAGTCTCATACTCATATAAAGTATAATAACATACATCGCCCAATTACTCAAACAATAATAAAGCAAGAAAGTCCAATCCCAAGCATAATTATTTTTAAAAATGTACCCAACAAGCAAATTTTCTTGACAAAAAGTATATATTATGATAATTTAAGAGAGTGTTTTAGACACGACTTAAAATAAACTAGATGTCAAACAACTGGTTCGTGCTGATGTGGCTCAGCGGTAGAGCACCACCTTGGTAAGGTGGGGGTCGCGGGTCCGATTCCCGCCATCAGCTCCAATTTCGCCGAACGCTCAATTGGAACAAAGCGTTCGCAATCAAAGATTGCTCGGCAACGGTTCCAAAAATTTTTAAATAAAAATGAGCAAAGAATCCAACTTTTGCCAGCATAAATCTGCATTTAAATCATTTACTAAACATCTCTCAACCTAAAATAAAAAATGAGAGAATCTCTCTCATTTAATTCTTTTATCATTGTTAATGTTTTTATCTGCCAAACTGGAAGAGCTTTCAACTGCGAAATTGTGTCTTTTGTCAACTTCTTCGGCAAAAGTTTTGTATTTTTCGCCCTTTATATGTACATCCATAAATGGATGTTCAGGAATTCTCGCATCAATGTTTTTGACAATAAAACTTCTCTTTGTATTTTTAAGAAAAACATTTTTTACAAATTCACAAACTTTTTCATCCTTAAAATATTGTGGACTTATGCAATTTAAATCAAAAGTATGTCGTCTCCCAGCAATATAATGGAAATCTTCAAGTTGTTTCCCCAATTCAGTTTTTGTTTCTGTTGCGTTGCAAATAGCGTCAACAAAGAATTTCTTATCTCCACACAATACATAGTCGTCATAACCTGATTCCCACACTGTCTTTGGCAATTCAAATGTTTGACTACTAGTCATTCCATAACGACTGACAAAAACCCATTCGCCATCTTTCTTTTCATAAAAATCGCCATATGATTTTGCATACATAATGCGCCCATGCCCGCCATTGAAAGTTGACTCCTGAACAAATTGCTGACAGTTTAAGTTTTGATTGAAAATGTAGATATTTGTATTGTCATGAACGGTGAAATGATTATAAGTGAAGTCAGTCAAAAGACCGTCATTAAAGAATGGTCCCACTGGGTTTTCAAAACCGGTATTTTCATTTAGAAGAAAAATAGTCCTAAATTCTTTTATCATTTCTTGTGGATGTTCCTTTGGACAAGACACCACCCAAATATTGTTTACGCAATACACGATATCCTTATAACCTATACTCATACTTCCGTTTCGGTTCACAATATATTTATAACCTTCTTCATCAACCAAAATCGCAGGAAAATCTATACACGGACTTTTTAAGTTTGTTCCACTAAAATCATAATTGTCGCATTCTTGAAATTTGCAAACTGCAAATTTTTTATCTTCAATATTTATAAATGATGAGTTTTTAGCAGATTTAATCAACTGCATAATTTCTTTTGCTAAGTTCATATATTTCATCCCTTTTTAGGCTATCATAGTTTAATTTAAATGTCAATAGTATATTTTACTAAAAGTTATTTTACTCAAAAAATTAGAATATTCCTATAAAATAAATTTGACTACCAACAATGACTAAGATATAATAATTTAATAAGGAGTGTGTTATGAAACTTAAAAAATTCCCACAAAGCTGCATTCTTGTCAAGGCAAATGGCACAACACTTTTAATTGACCCTGGTTGCGTAAAATACGATGAAAGCTTTTTGAAAGATTGGAAGAAAGCGGATGCGATTCTTGTTACACATAGACACAGCGACCACATCAACGCCCCAGTGCTCAAAAGTCTTGGGCTCCCTGTTTACACAACAAAAGAAGTTTCATCAAAGAATCCAGAGCTTAAAGTAAACATCATAAAAGAAAAAGACTGCTTCAAAGTTGGGAAACTCAAAATTGATGTTGTCAAAGCTGTTCACGGTTTCATCTCAGCCGAAGGAGATATTTTGGAAAATGTCGGATTCATTATTGACGACGGCAAGACAAAACTTTATGTAACAAGCGACACCATTCGTTTCAAAAATGACTACAAAGCAGATGTGTTGTTTGCAGATGTAACAGCCTTTGACGCTTCAATGAATCTTTGGGGAGCATCCCAAACAGCAAAAGATGTCGGTGCAAAACTTCTTGTTGTCGCCCACCAAGATTCTGGAAAGGCAATGTATAGCAAAAGTGAAATTGAAGAATTTTTGAAACAAGCAAATGTCAACTTCATCATCCCAGAAATTTGTGAAGAATTTGAAATTTAATAAACCCCTTAAAACACAAATCGCCAAACAAAAAACTTGGCGATTTTATTTTTTGCGATATGGTGCTGATTATTAAAAAGTTTTAACTATTTTCATCGCATTTAATTGAAAATTTAAAAACTTTTAAGTAATTTAATTTTGATAATTTTTTGTTCTATGGTATACTCAGAAGGTGAAAACAAAAAGGAGAAAAAAATGAAAGTTACGCTTACTGGTGCAACAGGGAATATGGGAAGAGAAGCTCTTGTGGAGCTTGTAAAACTTGATATAATTGATAAAGTCAGAATCCTTGTTTTGCCAAACGATAAAAAAAGAAAAAATGAGATTCTTAAAAGATGCAAAAAGAATAAAACAAAAGTTGAAGTTGTGTATGGCAACCTTAAAGACTTGGAAACCTGCAAAAAGCTTGTTGAAGATGTTTCTTATGTAATCAACCTTGCAGCAGTTATTCCACCAAAGTCTGACAAGCATCCACAATGGGCAATTGATTGCAACGAGATTGGTGTCAAAAACTTGATTTCTGCAATCGAAAGTGCTGATGTCCAACCTAAATTCATTCACACATCAACTGTTGCCCTTTATGGAAACCGCAACCACTTGCACCCTTGGGCAAGAATTGGAGACCCACTTCTTGTAAGCCCACTTGATGTGTATTCAATCACAAAGCTTCGTGGAGAATTTGCAGTTCTTGAATCAAACATCAAAAACTGGGCAGTGCTTCGTCAGTCTGCAATGCTTCACACAAATATGCTTAAAGACAATATGAGCGACGGACTTATGTTTCACACCTGCTTCAATGCTCCACTCGAATGGGTAACCGCCCACGACAGCGGTGTGTTGATTGCAAACATAATCAAAAAAGATAGCGCTAATGACCTTGGACAAAAGTTTTGGAAACAGTGTTTCAACATCGGCTCATCAAGCACAAACCAAATCACAGGCTATGACACACTCAATGACGGCTTCAAACTCACTGGTGGAACAACAAAAGATTTCTTCAAACCATATTTCAACGGCACAAGAAACTTCCACGGTGTTTGGTTTCAAGATGGTGAGAAACTTAACAAACTGTTTGACTATGTAAGCCAAGATGTCAAAGACTATTGGGGGCAAATCGGAAAGAAATATTGGTATTACAAATTTGGAAAAATCGTTCCAAAGAGTGTTATTTCAAAACTCGCAATTCAAAAATTGTTTAAGGATGACAACTCCCCTGCTTATTGGTATAAACATAATGACACAGCAAGACTTACTGCATTCTTTGGAAGCAAAGAAGATTACGAAAAGTTGCCAAAAAAATGGGATGAATTTGCTCTCCTTGTTGAAAACAAGACTCCTGACGGAAAAGAAATTGACTACTCAAAGCTTAAAGACAAGAAAAACGCAAAATTGCTTGATTATGGCTATGACATCAACAAAAAAGATAGCGAAATCTCAAAAGAAGATTTGGATGCTGTGGCAAAGATGCACGGCGGAAAACTTCTGACAAAAGAGTTTAAAACTGGTGACATATACAAAAAACTTAAATGGCAAACCCAAGACAAAGAAGAATTTGTTGCAACCGCATTCTCAGTGCTTAGAGCCGGTCACTGGCACAACTGCACTTACACAGACTATGCTTGGGACTTTGACAGACTTTCAAAGAAAGACAAAATCTTTGCACAAGCTTGGTACGACTCTCACTCAAAAGATGAAAACTTCATCTACACTATGGATGAAAACTTTAATGCACAAATAAAGGAAAGCAAATGAAAACAATAATCTGCTATTTTTCAGGAACTGGAAACACAAAAAAAGTTGTTGATTTTTACATTGAACAATTCAAATCAAATGGCTGGGAAGCAGTCGCCCAACCAATCGATGGTGAATGCAATGTTGATTTTTCAGAATTTGACAGCGTCGGCATTGCATATCCAATCCACGCTTTCAACGCACCATCAAATGTTGTTGCGTTCTGCAAAAAGATGCCAAAACTTGAAGAGAAAAAACAACTCTACATTATCAAAACATCTGGCGAACCACTTAAAATCAACAATATTTCTTCCACAAAAATTAAAAATATATTGAAGCGCAGGAACTATGTTTTGAACAATGAATACCACTATGTTATGCCATACAATATGATTTTCAGACATTCAAACGCAATGGCATATAAAATGTGGAACACCGCCCAAAGACTTATTCCAATCGACTGTAAAGATATTATCGAGAAAAAGAAAGTCAAACTCTCTTTCTTCCCATTTCCAAACTTTATATCTTGGGTTATGAGAATTGAGCATTGGGGCGGAAGATTTAACGGCAAAAAGTATAAAGTAAATGAGAAATGTCTTCACTGTGGTTTGTGCGTGAGAAATTGTCCAATAAAAAATATCAAAATGGACGAAGATGGAAATTTCCATTTTGGCAAAAAGTGCTTAATGTGTATGCGTTGTTCATTTATGTGCCCTGTTGACGCCTTCAAAATTGGTTGGTTCAACAGTTGGAAAGTCAACGGCAGATACAATTTCAACGACCCAGATAACACTGAGCAAAAGTCTCATAAAAACTTCTGCAAGCATTCTTACAAAAAATATTTCAAAAGAAGCGAAGAAAAAATTTCAGCAAATGCGGGAAATAATCAATAAAAAAGTCGGAGCAACTTGCCCCAACTTTTTTTATTCAAGAAGTCACACTTCAATAATAGTAATCCCTGGATTATTGCAATAAAAATCCTTGTCACCATAAATGGTTTTGTCTTTTTGTAAAATTCTTTGTGTGTCTGCGTCAAAAAGATTCCACTTGTCACCAAAGAAATAATTCTGAATAATACCCAAGCGTTTCCATTGCACAAGTTTTTTACGAAGCGCCAAAAGAATCGCCCCACCAACACCGTGAGACCCATAGCCGTGCACAACCTTGATTGCAACAACTCCTTCTCTTTTTGCATTTTCAATTTCAAGTTCCACCATAACAACAGCGTGCTCGGCAGTATAATTTTCTCTTTCAAGATTCAAAGTTTTCATATATAAAATTATTATAGCACACCAAACAAATAAAACCAAACCACAAAAAGTATTTCAAGAAAGTCGGGCATTCACTTGCAAACAAAAGCTTCTAATGATACAATACCAATGATGAAACTTTCAAAATTGGAGCAATATTACAACAAGTTTAATGAAGACAAGCGCCTTCTGTCTCGTCACGGACAGGTGGAATTTTTTGTCACTATGAAATATATAAAAAAATTTATAAAGAATAACACATCCAAAATTAAAGTTGCTGACATAGGTGCCGGCACTGGCAGATACAGCGAAGAACTTGCAAGGCTTGGCTGTGATGTCACTGCTGTTGAACTTGTCAAAAAAAATGTCCGCATAATTGAAGAACGTTGCAAAGGATGTAAAGTGTATCAAGGAAACGCCTTAAATTTGAAAATGCTTGAAAATGAGACATTTGACATCGCACTTTTGTTTGGTCCTATGTACCACCTGTTCTCATTTGAAGACAAACTTAAAGCTCTTAATGAAGCCAAGAGAATAACAAAGCCAAATGGCTTAATTTTTGTGGCTTATTGTATGAACGACTATTCAGTCATCACCTTTGCATTCAAAGAAAACAATCTTCAAAAAGTGCTTGCAGAAGGCAAACTTGACAGCAATTTCAAAACACAAACAAAAGAAGAAGATTTGTATTGTTATGATGATTTAAAAACTATCAACCTTCTTCAAGAAAAAGGTGGACTTAAACGAGAATTACTCTTCTCTCCTGATGGACCAACTGATTACCTTCGCCCAACAATAAACAAAATGAGTGAAGAAGATTTTAAAATTTACATCAAGTATGTTGAATCGATTGCAGAAAGAAGCGAGCTTCTTGGCGCAGGTTCTCATCTTGTGGATGTTTTAAGAAAAGAGTAGAGATGAACTACTCTTTTTCATTGAAAAACTGCCCTTGATGCAAGTTTTTTTCTCGCATAAGCCTGTCAACACCATTCAGCACCAACTTCTTGTGAGCATTCCAAAGCGGTGCAACAAGTTCATCTTTTGGTGCGTCTCCACTGATTCTATGCACAACAACATCTTTTCTTATATGAGTCAAGATATACACAACTGCATCTAAATACTCGTCAAGTTCAATAGGTTTATACTCACCACTTTCAAACATCTGACAAAGCTTCGTACCCTTTGTAATATAAGTTGAATGAATCTTAATCCCCGAGATTTTATGCCTATTCAAAAATTCAACAGTCTTTTTCACATCTTCAATTGTCTCGCCCACAAGCCCAACCATAATATGCGCAACGACATCAATATTGTGGCGATTTAAAATTTCCACAGCCTTTGAAAAAACAGCCGAATCATATCCACGGTTTATAAGTTTTCCAGTTTTATCATTTGCAGTTTGAAGGCCCAGTTCCACTTGCACATAATATTTGTCTTGATAAGATGCCAACAATTTTGCAACTTGCTCGTCCACACAATCTGGTCTTGTTGCAATCGACAAACCCACAATCTTGTCACTGACAGAAAGTGCTTCATCATACTTCTTTCTCAAGTTTTCAGGGCTGTCATAAGTGTTTGTAAAATTCTGAAAATAGACAATAAATTTCTCAGCACGCTGTCCACGATAACTTTTTAAATGGTTTTCAATTTGCTCTGTTATGCTGAATACCCTTGATGCTCTTCCACTTCCAGTTTCACCACAAAAGATGCAACCACCTTTGCCACACTTGCCATCTCTATTTGGACAAGTAAATCCACCATCAACACAAATTTTCAAAACACGCTGACCAAACTTTCGTTTGAAATAGTTGTTTAAATGCACATATCTTTCTTCGTTCATAAGTAAATTATAACACAAAAAAGAATTCCGGCAATAAAAAAAGATGCAAAATTGCACCTTTTTATTTTTTCTGTTTTTCAATTTCTTTGACAATCGCATTGATAACTTGATTTGGGTTGTGCCACCAGTCACGGCTCCAAACCCTAAACATCTTCCATCCCTTTGACTTCAAGAACTCATTTCTGAACACATCTCTCTCCAAAGTTGATTTTGATGATTTTGTAACTTCTTCATCTGTCTCAATTCCAAGAAGATATTTATCTTTCTTTTTGTCATAAATCGCAATGGAAATTTTACTGCTAGAATTTCCAAGATTCAAATCTGTCTTGTAACCCAGTTTTTCAAGTCTGCTTGCAATTTGGTCTTCAATTGGAAGAAGATTTGAAAGTCTTGGTTTTGTTGGAGCTGTCTCGCCAAAACTGTTCAAAATTGTTCTCACTTCTTCTGTGTTGCCATTTGAAACCGCTCTTGTGTAAGTCAAATAACTTCTCAAAAGTTTTGGTCCAATATGCTTTGAAGTGTCAACTTTAAGCTCTTCTGGCTCAATACTTGTCACAACATAAATCTTCTGCTTTGCACGAGTTATGGCAACATTCAAACGGTTTTCTCCGCCTTCGTTTGAAAGAGAACCAAATGTCGCATTAACTTTTCCAAGCTCGTTTCTTGCATAGCCGATTGAGAAGATGATGATATCTCTCTCATCACCCTGCACATTTTCAAGGTTTTTAATAAACAAGCTGACATCTTCGCCATTTTCAATACGGTTCTTTTCTTTTATGTAAAGATTTCTAAATTCAGTGTCTGCAAAGCATTGTTTATCAATAAGTTCTTCAATGCAGTTTTCTTGCTCAACATTGAAAGTAATCACACCGACAGTTTCGTTGTTTTTCCTTGTCTTCAAGATTGTCTTAATCAAATCAACAATCTTCTGTGCTTCTTCATTATTTCGTCCACTTCTCCAAACACCCTTAACCAAAATTCTTTCAATAGGTTTGTGCTTTGTATTCTTTGAAACATTTGGTGCGATTTGAAGATTGCCAGAATAGAATGCCTTATTAGAGAAATCAATAAGCTCTTCGTTTTTACTTCTGTAATGGTATGTAATGTTTGAGCTTGAATATCTTGAAACCGCCAAGTCAAGAAGTGACTCAACTTCAAGTGCCGCCTGAGTTGAGAAGTCCAAGTCATCTTCAACGCCAGCACCCATATAACGCTTCATAAAGGTTGTTGTAGGTCTAAGCTGTTTAGCATCGCCCGCAACAACAATTCTGCTTCCACGATAGATTGATGGGATTGTGTTTTCAATAAACACCTGAGATGCTTCATCAAAGAGTACAACATCAAAAAGGTTTCTCTTTAATGGCAAGATTGTTGAAACATTTTCTGGTGACAACAGCCAGCAAGGGAAGAGTCTAAACAAGTAGTCTCCATATACTTCCATTGTCTTTCTGATTGGCCAGAAGTTTTGCTTCTTTGCAATTTGATAAACATAATCCTTGCTTGCAGTGCTTCCGTTGAGCATCTTCTTATATTCTTCATTGAAAGTCTGCATAGCAATCTTCTTGCTGATTTCATTTTGTTGTTTCTTTATGCTGACAATTCTTGCTCTGATATTTTCAAAGTCAACAGTTGCAGAAAGAAGTTCGTGCTTTTCTTCTTCATATTTAACGATTTCATCGTAAATCCTGACTGGCAAAATAGACCTAAGCACACTCATATACTTTGGATATGTGTTTCCGTTTTCATATGCAAAATCAAGCACACGCTTTTGATTTTCATCCAAATTCTTCAAGATTAAGCAAGTGTCGCTGAGCATAACATAATTATCAACAGCCCACAAAAGCAATCTCAAAATACCATTGTTTCCATTCAACAGACCGTCCACGGCAAGCAAATAACCACTTTCAGTCAAGATGTCTTTAAGGAAAGAATAGTCTTCCAAATACCCGTCAATTGCCTTCAAAGTTTCTTCAATTTCAGCTTTGACAACTTTTTCATTTTGCACCATATGAGTTTTTGCCACTGGGTAAAGTGGGAACAAAATACAACTTGTTCTTAAAAAGTTTTCAGAGTTTGGATACTCATATTTTGCAATAAGTTTAATAAGCGCCTTGCTGTTTTTGTCATTCTTTACTTGGTCATAATATGTCAAGACTTGTCTTGCATATTTATATTTGCTGACGTCAAAAAGTGCTCTTCTTGCCCCAAAAAGTTTTTTAAGTTTTGATTGCGCCTGTGCAACAGTATGAACGCTCAATCCATCCTTAAATGTGTCAATAAAAGGATTTTTCTTCTTTTCTTCAACATAATTGAAGTAGAGTTCTGCCTTATTTTTCTCTTCCAAAATGCTGAGCGCAGAGACAAGTTCGTTATAGTTCATTGCCATAATGTGCTTGTCTTTTTTCATCTGCTGATACAAAGCATACTCAGTTGATTTCTTACCAAGTTTGTAAGAATTGTAATACATCTCTTGAAGTGAAAGTCCAAAAGGTGTCTCCTTATTCAAACATTCAGAAATAAGGTTCAAGTTTGAAATTTCAAGTTCAAGTTTCTTTTCAAGCTCAGCGTATTCCTTTTGAAGTTTGTCATCATAAGTGGAATTCATTATAGCTTCGTGAGCATCATAACATCTCTTGTAGAATTCTCTCTTTTCTTTCTCTGCATCAACAATAAACATAGCCTTGCTGTTCAGATTAGAAAGACGGTTGTAAACAACTTCAAGTGCAGCTTTCTTTTGTGACACAACAAGCACTTTTTTGTTCTTGCAGATGGCATCAGAAATTACATTGACAATGGTCTGAGATTTTCCTGTTCCTGGTGGTCCATAAATCACCATATTACCACTTTCATTGACATTACGAACAACCTGCTCCTGAGCATAGTCCACATTGTTTATCAAATACAAATCATTGCACTTAGAAGTCTTTTTCTTAACAACTTTTGCATTCAAAAGCTCATTGATAGAGTCATTTGTCAAGTGCTTCTTTTCAAGTGCGGAATAATCAGAATAGATTGAGTTTGACAAACTGCATCTAGAAAGAAGACAAACATTCTTAACTTCAACTGGTGCAGTCATACCTGGGTCTCCAAGTTTTGTAAATGGTTGAAGTCTCTTTTCTTGTTTAAATCCAAGTTTAACACCGAATTCTCTCAAATAAGCCATCAGCCCCTGCAAATTGCCAAATCTTGCCTTGATGGAATCAAATTCCATATCCATATCTTGAAGATTCAGATGTTTGCTGTCTGCAATGGCAAGCATAAGCGCCTTGTTAAGTTGCACTCTCTCACCGTATCTGAGACAGATGTTGATGTTTGAATCATCAATAACATCAATCACAACTGGAAACATCAAAAGTGGAGCTTTAAGAGTATAATTTCTTACAGCACCCGTCACAAAAGGATAGCAAACATAAAGTTCGTATCTTCCTGTTTCCTTTTCAATTTCTTCAATCTCGCGCTTTAAAGTTTTAAGGTCTTTTCCTTCCTGTTCAAAAATCTTCTTCGCATAATCTTTTTTCTGTTTATCATACTTTTGCTTCTCTTTGTCGTCATCAAAAGCCTTATCTGGAAACTTTGAAGAAAGGTTGTTTGCAGAAATAATCAAGTCCTTTGTTGCCTTGCCATACAGACTGAAAGGAACGCTCTTGCCAGAGAGCAAAATATCCAAAAATTCTTCTGTGAGCTCAGTATCAGAATTTAAGACTTTGCCGATATCATATCCGTTTTTCTTGTTGAAGTTTTTCATATACAAACTTCTATTCTTACCACTTATCTCAATCAATCTTTCTTTGTAATATGTGTAGATACTTTTCATTTGCTTCCCCTTTTGCTGAATCTTTGAAAAAACAAAAATTCTCACTTACAGAAATATTATAACCTAATTCGACATTTTCTGCAAATTTTATCACCATAAAAATTAAATCTTCCCAATCCAATTTAATTCAAAATGCAACAAAAAAGAAAAAGACCAACAACGGAAAAAATCCCCTGCGGTCCAACTAACTAAATTTTACAAATCTGATGCAAAAATGCTTTCCAAAACTTGTATAAACTGTTCTTTTGTCTCAGGCGTATTTGCAAGGTCGTGTGGCACATTATCTAATAGATAAAGATGTTTTTGACAGTTTAACATTTCATAAATCAATTTTGAGTTTTCAATTATATAATCAGCATCCAAAAGTCCTTGAATCATAAATGTCTTGGCTTTTATATTCTTAATTGATTTTGACAAATTGTATTTTCTTACATCATCATTAAAATTTTTGTTAATACGAAGTGTTCTGTTTACACTCCTTGATACTTTATCGAGAAAACCATATTTTTCAATATGCATCATCATCTCATCTTTATTTATCAAACTTTGTCCATCAATAAATGGACAAGCAGCAAAAACTAATTTATCGACTAATTCCGAATGTCCCCCCCCGCATAATAAATGCAAGAAGCCGCTCCAAGAGACTGTCCCGCCAATGCAAAAGGCTGCTTGTAAAATTTCTGAGACTTTGCCCATTCAATTACATCTTCCAAGTCTTGATAATGACTAGTAAAAGTAACACCTTCTGGCGAACTTTCACTTGCATTTAATGAATTTGAAGCATCAATATTTACAACATTATAACCGTGCTGCGAGAACACATCTTCCAAGACTTTCATATGTGGATATTCTTTTCTTGCACCAAGTCCGTGTTCAAGAAAGACCAAATTCTCCCTGTCTTTATCAATGTTAAGTTTAATCGATAATTTCAGTCCATATCTATTTTTGATTTCAACAATTTTTTCCATTCAAATATCTCTCTCAACCGCTCATTTTCAAATCAGTTTTTCTTCTTTCTAACAACGGTGTAAATTACCACGCCAACAACAATCACACCAGCAGTTCCACCCAAAATAAACAAAAACAATGCCAAAACATTTGTTCCGTCTTTTGATGGAGAGACAGGCTTGAAACCGGATGTCTGAGAAATTGTGTAAAGGCTGAAATGGTCTGTTTCAATCACCACAACGCCTTCTTCAACTGTGAAAACACATTCTGTTTTGGAGCCTGATATATCAACTCTGAAAACCTTGATTTTTTCAGCATCAAACATCTCATCAAGTTTGATTTTCAAGAGCACATCCCCATCAAGTTGTTCAACTGCAACCCCTTCGCTGTCAAAAAGTGAAACATCAAAAATTGCAAGCTTATCTTGATTTGAAAGAAGATTTTTAACTTGCGAAAATCTTGTATCATCTTCTGTAACCACAGTCACATTCATTGTCGAGCCTTCTTCAACAATGTCAGCGGTTGTTTCAAGACTGACTCCCTTTTCTTCATCGGAAAGAGATATCTGAACAAGTTCAAAAGTTGCTTCAATTTTTGTGTCAGCGACAATAGCAAAACTGTTATCTTCGTCAAGTTCCACACCTTCAAGTTTTGTGAGTTTCCAACCCTTCGAAGTTGAAACAACAACTGTCAAAACAGTGTCTTTGAGATAGCTTTCTTCATTTGGCTGAATTGAAACGACTCCTTGTCCAACTGTTTCAATAGTAACTTTAAAAAACTCTTCTGTCTCTTCACCTTCATTTCCAGAGTCTCCACCAGTTTCTGTCTCTGGTTCTTTTTCTTCACCTTCTGTGACTTCATCACCCACACCAAAAGGTTGGACAGAATTTCCATTTTCAATAAAGTTTGTACGATGAGAAAAAGGTACACTTACGGTAAGTGCAAACAAAAAAGCAAACAACAATCCCAAAATATATTTTTTGCTTTTCATAGAACCCCTTTTCTCCCCGAAAACGACATCTAACACATCTAGTATAGAACAAAATAGAATAAAATCACAAACAAAATGTGAAATATTTTTTCAGATTTTTGTCTCAAAAGTGCACAACGCATCAATTTTTTGTGCAAATACAAAAAAAGATTGAGCAATCAATCTTTTTTAATTTCTTTGTTTTTCGTAAATAGCTTAATACACTCAACAATTTCAAACACAAAAACCAGCAACAACCCAACGGCCAATGAAGTATTTGCCAGTTCAAGTTGTAAAAGAAGTAATGCAACTGAAACAGTCATCAGTCCTGCAACTGCCATAGCCAAGAGCTTTGCATAGCGATTTTTCTTAAATGACAAATACAACAAGGCAACAACTGCCAGAATAACAAGCACTTCGCTTACAATTGAATTTGAGTTGATGGTATAATTGAGCATATAAGCAGGATATGCACAGATTGCCAACCCGCCAAAAAGGAAAACATAGTCCCAAAGTCCAAACTTTCCAAAATCAATTTCCTTTTTCAAGCAAAGCATAACAAGTCTGTAAATCAAATAAGCGATAAGAATCATTGCAACAATAAAACTTCCATAAAGGAATTCATTAAACAAAAAGTATGAGAGAAATGCAAAGGAGCCGATGCCAAGAATATAACCGTGAATTGTTTGCTTTGAGCAGAAAACCATTCCCCAAACAAACAAAATTGCACACACAAATTCTGCAACAGAAAAGATGTCTTTAATTTCAGCTGGACTCTTAACACATTTGGAAATAAGCAAAACTGCAAGCATAGCAAGCACAGCAAGACCGCCAAAGATGTAGTCAGAAATTTTCCAGTCTTTAAAAATATAATTCAAAACTTTTTTCATAATCTTTGCACTCCCTAAACGACATCCGAACCCAAATAGGTTTTGTAGAAGCAGTCATAAATTTCGTGACTATCGCCTTTTTCCTTAAACACAATGCCAGTGTTTGACTTTGCACATAGTTCTCCAAGTTCCAAATTTATACTTCCTGTGACAACTATATACTCATCAGTTTCACCAAAGTAAAACATTGCATCCTTGCTGTGAGTTTGCTTTTCGGTACTCAAATATCCAATCTTCTTCAAGATTTGATACTCTTTGTCAGCTGGAACAAGCGACAATTTGATGATACATCCAAAATCATTTCCCTTAGACTTATTGTTTGTGAAAGCATCACTCAATCTTTCACAGATTTTCAAAGACATAACATTTTTACTGAAATGATAGTTGTTGATGTAACATTTGATTTGTCCAGTTGTTTCATTAAGCTTTTCAATATACTTTGCATAAGGGTTGAATTCAACATCATACGCATCTGTATGAACTTGTGGAACAGGTGTGAAATAACATTCAAAGAAGTCATCTGCATAATTAAGTTCATTATTTTCGTGAGCTTTCATAACCTTATCAACAAATTTAAATCTGTTTTGATAGTTTTCAAAAGTCATTTCAAAATATTTTTTGTTGGCTTGGAAAATCTTGTCGTGGTCAGAGATTGTGTAACCTGTATGAGTCCAGTCCTTCTTCTTAATAGGAAGATTTGATGCCGCAACATAACTATCAACATTTGAAGTCATAGAGTTGACTGCATTATGATGTTCTGTTCCGTCCCAATCCACATAATCACTTACGAGCAGTTGCTTGCTGTGCATTTGTTCTGTCCCAAGGTTGTTCAAGTTCCATTCTGCCTTTCTTACTTCAAGGAAATCAGACACTTTTTTTGTTTCATCAACAAAACAATTCTCATCCATAAATTGCATAAACCAATCATAAGTTGTTCTTGCAGTGATGTCCTTATCTCTGTGATATATCAATCTAACTTTGATTCCATATTTTGCAGCTTTAATGAAGCTATACGCAACTCTTTCGCAGTTTTTTGTATATAATTTTGAAAGCGTTGTCATTTTTCCGTATTTTTTTGAAGCTGGATTGTAATAACAAGCTGTGTCAGTTTCCATACGATAAATCGCATAATCAATCGAAACGTCTTCTTCTGGATGCAACTTTTTGTAGTTGATACTTTTGTTAACAAGTTCGGATACAGCAAACACCGGATGGTCATTTCTGTCACGAGTGTTTCGTGCATAGATTTCAACTTTGACATCTTTGTCATCCACTTGCACAATTTTTGTAACTTGTGCAGCTGTCAATCTTTGTTCTGCTGTGTAATAACAAATAATTCCAGAAAGTGCAATGGCGAGAGTAAGCACCAAAAATCCAATTCTTAAAATCCAATTTTTCATCGTATCCCCCTATGCACCAAGCTTGTAGATGTACAGGTTTTTACCATCAGTCTTAACCGAATAGCCTGCATTCTTTATCTTGATTTTTTCAACTAACGCAGTTGCATCAACACCGTCCGCAACTCTCAAAACATTAAAATGTTCATTTTCATAATCAGCATATTTATATGGGTCAATTTCAATTTCAGTAAGTTCAGTGTCAATGAATTTTATGTAAGCATACGTTTCTGTTGGATTTGCAACGGTTTGAATCCCGCCATCCACTGAAACACCGCTTCCGATTTCAAGCACCGCATACTGAACGCAAACTTGTGAGCCAACTGACGCAACATTATCAAAAATTTCAACGTCTTTCAAAGTTGCAACAGGCACATCTTGTGAATCCTTCTCTCTGTACAAATAGATTGCTCCACCCCTGTTTGTTGCTGTATTACCGCTGAAAACCCCGCCTGTAATTTCCACATATGCACCATTATAGGCGAACAATCCTCCTCCATTGCTTCCAGCACTGTTACCTTCAATTTTTCCATCAAGCATAAAGAGTGTTCCTTTACAGCTGATGGCTGCTCCGTTTTTGGTTAAGGTTAAATCTTCCGTAGTTGTAAACTCCCGCACCTTTCAAGGTTGTGTAGTTGTTTGCAATGCTTCCGCCATACATATTGAAGATGCCATTAAAATTGAAAACTCCCGCTGCGCCTGCATTTTCTGCTCCTTTGCCGTCCACATTAAAGTTGATATTTTCAGACACAACCCTGTTGTTTTTAATAACGACACCATCGTACATATTGACAACGGCTCCATCTTCCAAGAAAATTACAGAGCCATTTACGCCATCAACATTGTTTCCGTCAAGGTACAAAGATGTTCTCTTGCCTTCAAGGCCAAGATTTAAAACAGTCTTCCAGCCAAGTGAGATAATGTTACCTTTGAAACTTTCAGCTCTAACAAGTGAACTTCCATTCACAGAGATTAAGGTGTGAGTCCCTTGTCCAATTTTGATTGTCTTTGTAACAGTAATATCGTCGAGCACTGCAACAATAGCATTATCAACAGAAAGTGCAGCAATAAGTTCATCTTCTGTTTTTGCAACAACAACGTTGCCAGTGATGTCATCCCAAGCTCCTTTGAAAACAAACTTGATTTCGACATCAGCACTTGGCATCAAAAAGCTATAAGTTCCGTCAACAGTTTTTTCAATCTCAACTTCTTCACCTGCCAGAGTGTAGTAGACAGATGTAATAGTGTAATCTGCATTTATGCCTTCTTTATTTTGAACAACATTAAATTCCACTCTTTCGCCTTCCATAGCAGTGGTACTGCTCAAAAACTCAACTTTATCCACGAGTTCATTTTCTTCATATGAAACGCTATAAATGGTTTTATATTCACCAGAAATAGTTGCACCAGCAAACATCAAAAATTCAGGATTCGCCAAGTCAATTTCTTGTTTCCAGTCACCGACCCCAACATAGAGTTTTGTAAGTTTTTTATCAGAAATTTCATTCAACTGCAAACTTACCAAATCCTTAAACTTGTAAGTACTTCCTGCTGTTATGAAATCATCAACATTTTCATCAATATCCAAAACCAGAGCTTTCTTTTGTGCTTGGTAGTCAATTTTTACTCCGCTTGCAACAGGCATCACAAAAGAATATTTATCACCATTCTTTGAAACAGAAACAGCATCTCCTGCTTCATCGACAATTGAAAGGTTTGAAATTTCATACTCTTTCATAACTGTAAATTCAACAGTTTGTCCATCACTTGCTGTCTTTTGAATTTCAAGCACAAACTCATCAGCAATTATGTCAATCTTGTTTTGAACTCCAACAAGCAAAATGTTGTTGCCATCATAGTATTGTGTTTTTGTTGCGTCAGTGTATGAGATTTTGTCCAATGTCCTATACAAATTTGAGTATGGGTCATCTGCTTTATATCTGATAAGTACATTTGTTGCTCCTGCAACATCTTCCGTGTAGTCAAAAGCTTTCAAAGTCAAATTGTTTTCCAATTCACTTACAATTTCAAGATAACCATTGCTTGCGGTTACATTTGAAGAGAACACCACAGGACTTGAAATATTTGCATTTGCCCCAACTTTAATGACGCCAGTCATATTCTCAACGCCAGTAACGCTGCCGTCAACAATCTCAATCGTTGCAGAATTTGCATACAAATCCTTTCCACTTGTGCCTGAATTTGAAAATTCTCCGCCGGCGATTGTCGCAGTGCCACCGTCATAGATATAAAGCGCACCACCTTTCTTTGCAGTATTTCCTTTAATTATTCCGCCAGTGACAATCAGATTTTTACCTTTTTTGCAGTTCCAAACACCACCGTTGTTTTTTGCCACATTGTTTAATATTTCTCCACCCTTCAAATAGAATGAAGCGTTTTCGTTCATAAAGAACGCACCACCACTTGATTTTCCATTGTTAAGTTTTACAACACCACCAGTCATTGTCACTGATGAATTTTGATGAATATAAAGTGCTCCGCCATAACTGTTTGCGATATTGGAAGAAATCTCTCCGCCTTCGATGAAAACTGTTGAATCATCATAGGTATAGCCAGCTCCACCACTTGTGCTTGCAGTATTGTTTCTTATTGTACCAGACTTAATAGTAAGCTTTGCTCTATTAGTCATATAGAAACCGCCACCATTTTTTAAGGAATTGTTTTCATAAATTTCAACACCATCAAAAGTAATGTCGGCGTCATCCTTTCCATAAACAGCTCCACCATAACTTGATGCGGTGTTGTTATGAATATTTCCACCCTTCAAATTTACAACAGCGGATTTAATAAAAAATCCAGCTCCACTTGTTGATTGGTTTCCAAAGACTTCTCCGCCTGTCATAGTACCTTTTGAATTGTTGTGCATAAAGATAATCCCTGATGTGCCAGATGTGTTTGAACTTACTGTCCCGCTTGTAAAGTTAAACTTTCCGCTTGTGTAGTTGTATATGATTCCATAAAAATCATCAATGTCAGACTTAACCAAAGTATTGTTTGAAATCTCACCGCCAGAAAGGTTAAAGCTTCCATTGTTGTACACAGCGACTCCGTTTACAGAACCTTTAAAGTTTTTAATGATTGCATTATTCCCCAAAGAGAGAATCCCAGTGTTTACGATTGCGGATTCGCTTCCATCGACTTCTTGTCCATCAAAAGTAAGTGACGTGCCATCCCCTGCGTCAACTGTAAGTTCTCCACTGCTTGTGACTTTGAGCAAAGCTCCACCAAAGCCATCTTCCCTTGTAAATGAAAAATCTCCATTTGTTGTCAATTCAACATTTCTGCCAACTTCAATTGTTGATGAAAAAGAAATGTTGTCACAAACAACAATCTTGTCCGCCTGTCCTGAGATAGCTTCTTGAAGTTGTTGGAAGTTTGCAACATCCACAGTCTCAGCATAAGTTTTATCTTTTTTTACAAGACTTACACAACAAGCAATCCCCACAGAAAGCATAACGGCACAAATTCCATACAATATTGCACTCTTAAACTTTTTCATATTCACTCCATTTCATAAATCGTAATTTATCGAAATTATTATGTACTTTAACAACTGATTAAATTATACATAAACAAATATTTTTAGTCAAATATATTAAAGCAATGGAAAGCATTTGAAAAACACCAAAAACCTTATTAGTTCATTTAGAAAAATGCATATTTTTTGGTGTTTTTTCTTCAAAAACACGCATTATTTAATGTTTTTCAGCTTCTGAAATATCTTTTTGTGTTTTTAACCACAATCTTTTCAAAATTTTTTTGCAACCTAAATTTCCAACAATTTGCTGCAACACCCGCAATATTCATCCTAAATTTTTCATCCAAAAACATTAAATCCTGAATGGGAATAATTGCAATTTTTGCCTTCGAATCCAAGACATTTCTGATTGCACAAATCTGAATCTCTTTCAACTTCAATGTCTTCGCTTGCAAAAGCCTTGCAACCTTCTTCAACTCTTCTTTATTAAGCGACTTCAAAAATCCCATAAAGGTATTGCTGTCGTGTGTCTCAGTATAGTAAATCGTGTTGTTTTTTACATTGCTTGGAAGATGTAGATTTTTCTCATCACTATCAAAAGCATACTGCAAAACATTCATCCCGCACAAATTAAATTTGTTTTTCACTTCAACACAATCATTACCAAAAAGACCAATATCTTCCACAACGAGCTTTTTCATCTCAACTTTTTTCGCAAGTTTTTCAAAGAACTTTTCTCCACCGCCCTTAACAAACCTTGCCTTACTTTCATCACCATTTGGGATTTCAAAATGCTCAACATAAGCAGGGAAATGGTCAAGCCTTAAAATGTCATACTTCTTCATCAAGCAGGCAATCCTATCAATCATATAATTAAAATTGTCTTTTTCAAGCATCTCCCAATCATAGACACAAGTGCCCCAATTTTGCAACGATGAAGACATCTTGTCCGCTGGTGAGCCACCCGTTGATGATGGCAAAAAGTTTTCATCCAGCTTAACATACTGTGGCCCCGCAAAAACATCAACACTTGCTCTATCACAATAAGCAGGGACATCTCCAAAGATTTTTATCCCATTCTTATTTGCATACTCTTTCAAATTCTCCCATTGCCTTGTCAAAACATATTGGAAAAAAGCGTATTTCTGAAAAGTGTTTTTGGTTTCTTTCACAAATTTTTTTGCTTTACCACCTTCAAAGTCCCAGTACTTTCTATCCACCAAATGCCAATCCTTAACGCCAAATACTTCAAGCAGTGTTCTCCAATAGCAGTACTGCCACATATGCTTATTCATTTTCACAAACTCGTCCAAAAAATCTCTATTTTTCAAGTGGTCAAATGCACACTCAAACAAGGCAAGCTTTTGTGGTTTAATTTTATCGTATTTGACTTTGGCAGAATTTTTATATTTGCTCAAAGCTTCAAGTTTCCACTTTTCAAGCAGTCCAAATTCACAAAGTTCTTCCAAATCAACAAACATCTCATCAAAAGAGTGAAGACTCATCGCCCCATATGGACAGTTGAAATCGTTTGCGAGATTAAGAGGCAAAACTTCCCAAACTGTTGCTCCAATCTTTTTTAAAAAGTCAACAAAATCATAAGCAGACTTTCCAAAGTCTCCCAATCCAAACTTGTTATAGACACTTGTTATGTGGCATAAAATCCCAAACTCAGCCATTTCAATCCCCTTTTTCTTGTGCTATTAGACGAAAAGACACAATCAAATAATGATTGCGTCTTTAATTTTTTAATTATTCCAATTCCAAAGGGTAAACTCTGGGGTATCAAGTCCTGTCTCTGTGATGTACTTGTTGTGTTCTTCAATTTTTCCCTGAATCTCTTTTGCGATTTTCGTCTTATCAGTTTTTGGAAGAACAACTTGTTCAAGCACGTCCAAAACCAAATGGAATCGGTCAATATGATTTCTCACTCTCATATCAAATGAAGTTGTGATTGTTCCTTCTTCATTGTAGCCTTCCACCACAAAATTTTTGTTGTGTCTGTCATACACAAGGCTCTTAATAAGTTCTGCATATCCGTGGAAAGCAAAAACAAC
Organism: uncultured Lachnospiraceae bacterium; assembly: GCA_964541365.1. Lineage (GTDB taxonomy): Bacteria > Bacillota > Clostridia > Christensenellales > UBA1242 > Caccovivens. The sequence continues at coordinate 6,245 of CAZIPJ010000006.1, read as the reverse complement.
TGGTTTATCTTTTGTGAAAATTTTGTCAAAATCCGCATCAGAGAGTGCATAAGGATTTTCTTTGTCTTTTGAAAGTTTCATAAGCTCAACAACATTGACAAATCTTACATTCAATTTTGGCAAATATTTTTTCAAAAGCGTAATAGCCCCCAAAGCTTCTTCTGTTGGAGTGTGTCCAGCACAAGCAAGCACAACATCCGGCTTTTTGGTATTATTCATACCTGCCCAAGCCCATTCTTCAACACCGTTTTCAACGTTCTTCTGAGCTTCTTCCATTGAGAGCCATTGATATGTTGGATGCTTTGATGCAACGATTGCATTTACAAGGTCTTTGCCCTTTGTACATTTGTCATAACAAGCGAGCAAGCTGTTTGCATCAGCTGGCAAGAAAATTCTTACTATATAAGGCTTTTTGTCAGCCAAATGTCCCAAGAAACCAGGGTCTTGGTGCGTGTAGCCGTTGTGGTCTTGTTGCCAAACATCACTTGTCAAAATCAAATTCAAAGAAGAAATTGGTTTCCTCCACTCAATTTCTCTGCAAGTTTTAAGCCATTTTGCGTGCTGAGCAACCATACTGTCAACAACACGGATGAAAGATTCATAACTGTCAAACATCCCGTGTCTGCCAGTAAGCAGATAGCCTTCAAGCCAACCTTCGCACATATGTTCAGAAAGGTATGAGTCCATAATACGTCCATCCATTGCAAGCTTTTCATCGCTGTCAAGTCTGTTTGCATTAAACACTCTGTTTTGCACTTCAAATGCTTTATAAAGACGATTGCTCATCGCTTCATCAGGACTGAAAATACGGAAATTTGCATTCTTCTCATTAAGTACAAAAAGCTCTTTGATATAACCGCCGAGTTCAAGCATATCTTGTGTCTTTACAGTTCCACGCCCCTTAAATTTGACAGCCACCTTAGACAAATTTGGCGTTTTAAGTTCTTTCAAAAGTACTCCGCCATTTGTCACAGGATTTGCAGAGATTCTCTTATCTCCCTTTGGCAATATTTCAGCAATTTCACTCTTCAAACGATAGTTTTCATCAAAAAGTTCTTCTGGCTTATAACTTTCAAGCCAAGCTTTCAAGAGTGCAAGATTTTCAGTCTTTGCCATCGTGATAGGAATTTGATGAGCCCTGAAACTTCCTTCAACTTGCTTTCCATCAACTTCTTTTGGTCCAGTCCAGCCCTTAGGAGTTCTAAGCACAATCATTGGCCAACCAGTCACTCTGTTTGTCTTGCCAATCTCTCTTGCGTTATGCCAAATGGACTTGATTTCTTCAATACACTTATCCATCTCTTTTGCCATAAGTTTGTGCATTGCCATTGGCTCACTACCTTCAACAAAATGCACATTATAGCCGTAACCTTTAAACAAACTTTCAAGCTCACCATTTGAAAGACGAGAAAGTACTGTTGGATTTGAAATTTTAAATCCATTCAAATGCAGTATTGGAAGCACTGCCCCATCTTTTTGTGGATTGACAAATTTGTTACTGTGCCAAGATGTTGCAAGTGGTCCAGTTTCAGATTCTCCGTCGCCCACAGCAACTGCGGCAATCAAGTTTGGATTATCAAAAATCGCTCCAAACCCGTGAGCAAGTGAATAACCAAGTTCTCCACCTTCATTGACTGAGCCAGGAGTCTCTGGCACAACGTGAGAACCAATCCCACCAGGGAAAGAAAACTGTTTGCAAAGTCTTGTCATTCCAACTTTATCTTGTGAAATTTTTGGATAAACTTCGCTGTATGTTCCTTCCAAATAACTGTTTGCAACGAAAAAGTTTCCGCCGTGTCCAGGACCGGAAAGAAGAATCATATCAAGGCCATATTTATTTATCACTCTGTTGCAATGAGTGTAGATGAAATTTTGTCCAGGAACAGTACCCCAGTGTCCAACAAGTTTTGGCTTAATATCTTCAAGACACAACTCGTGTTCTCTCATAAGTGGATTTTTAAGCAAATAAAGTTGTGCAACAGACAAGTAGTTTGCTGCACGAAAGTAAGCATCCAATTTTTCAAAATATTTTTTTGATGAGTAATTTGTAGTTTTCATATTCAATTCCTTTTCTATATTTTATCACAAGCATTTTTAAAATAAAAATGATTAGATATATTCTTTTGAAAATAGATACGAATTTTGCATCAAATTCATATAAATTATGGAAGGAGATTTTTATGAAAATATACGCACAAAACAACTTACCAAATTATCAACTTGCGGAGAATGTTCGCCAAGATATCATTGGAGAGCTTGAAGCCATAACCCAATATGAAAGACATATTGAAGAATCAAACAACCCAATCGTCAACAGGACCTTAACCGACATTGTCAATGAAGAAAAAGTACACGTAGGTCAGCTTTTCGGGCTTTTATTTTATCTTGACCCAACCAGTCAGACTCAGTTTGAAAAGGGTTATAACGAATTTTTGAAAGATAAAAATGAATAATATTCGATTTAACTCTTGAAAAGAAATTCCGCATATGCTATAATTTTGAGCGGTGAAACTAAATGGACAAAATAGAGCTTTATAAAGGTAAAACTGCATATGTTGAATTTGTGACAGATGATGACACATCCTATATCATTAGAGCGTATATCATAGATGATGAAAACAAAAGAGTTGAAGTTGGAAGTTGTTATTTTGACATTGAAAGATTTTATCAACGAAAATTAAGAGACGAAGAGCGCTTGGCAAAAGCTCAGTACTTTGGCGGAATTATGAAAACACCAGAGACATCAGAGATTTTGGTTCGTAAAAGGGACGAACACAAATACAACATTAAAGGTCATACCTTAATTTTCAAAACAAAAGGAAGATATGAAAAATTTCCACTTAAATTTGCAAAATGTCATTTAGAATTTATTCAAGTCACACATATAGATTACTTGAAAGTTGGACTTGGTACTGCAATGCTTAAAATTATGAAACAATTTGCACTGATGAACAAATGTTATGAAATCTATGCACATTTTCAGCCATACGGGATGTTCGCAAATTGCAGCCGCACGTTCTATAAAAAAAATGGTTTTTCATTTGACTATGACGCTCACGAGCAAAAAAGTTATGTTACCCTTTTTTTGCCAAACCCAAAGGACTTGACAAAAGTTCGAACCCCTATTCAAAGCAAGACAACTCCAACAGTCCAAGCAAAATACGCTGGCGGAAAACAATAAGAATTCATAAAAAAGAACACTCAAAACGAGTGTTCTTTTTATTTTTGAAAACCAAGTTTAATCAAACATAGTCCGTGTCATCGACACCACTATTCTTCACTTTTCTTTGCTTTCTTGGCAGTCTTCTTTTCAGCTTTCTTCTCTGCCTTTTCAGCTTTTTCGCTTTCTTCTTTTTCATCCTTTGGAACGATGCGTTTAAGGTCAACTCTGCCCTTTTCGTCAATCTTGATGACTTCAACTTCAACGCTGTCACCAATTTTGACAACATCTTCAACTTTGTCAACTCTCTTGTTTGAAAGTTTTGAAATGTGAATCATTCCTTCTTTTCCGCCGCCAAGGTCAACAAAAGCACCAAAGTTCATAATGCGTACAACTTTTCCGTCATACACATCGCCCACTTCAACATCTTCTGTGATTGAAAGAATGATTTTCTTTGCTTTTTCATTCATTTCAGCATCGCAAGAAGCAACAAAAACAGTTCCGTCATCTTCAATGTCAATCTTAACGCCAGTTTCATCGATAATCTTGTTGATTGTCTTTCCGCCAGAGCCGATAACATCTTTAATCTTATCAACAGCAATGGTGAATGTGATAATTTTTGGAGCATACTGTGAAAGTTCTTTTCTTGGTTCGCTGATGCAAGCAAGAAGTTTTTCCATAATATACATTCTTCCGATTTTTGCTCTTTCAAGAGCTTCTGTCAAGATTGCCTTGTCAATTCCCTTAATCTTGATATCCATTTGGATAGCAGTCACACCCTTTGATGTTCCTGTAACCTTAAAGTCCATATCGCCAAGGAAATCTTCAAGTCCTTGAATATCAGAAAGGACAGCGACCTTTCCAGTTTTTTCGTCTTTAATAAGCCCCATAGCAATTCCGGAAACTGGTGCTTTAATTGGAACACCACCATCCATAAGTGCCAAAGTTGAGCCACAAACGCTGGCCATTGAAGAAGAGCCATTTGAAGAAAGAACTTCGCTGACAATTCTAAGAGCGTATGGGAAGACATCTTCTTTTGGAACAACAGGTTCCAAAGCTCTTTCAGCAAGTGCACCGTGACCGATTTCACGACGACCAGTGCTTTTTATCATCATTGCTTCACCAGTTGCATATGGTGGCATATTGTAGTGATGAACATATCTGTTTACTTCTTCATCATCAAGACCTTCAAGTTTTTGAACATCAGAAACAGTTCCAAGAGTGAGTGCTGACAAAACTTGTGTCTCTCCCCTTGTAAACACTGCGCTTCCGTGAACTCTTGGCAAGAGTCCAACTTCGCACCAAATTGGTCTGATTTCTTCAAGCTTTCTTCCGTCTGGACGAACGCCGTCATTCAAAATCTTTGCTCTGACTTTTTCTTTCTTAACTTTGTACAAAACATCGCTGATTTGTTTTTCAGAATCTGGGAAAATTTCTGCGAAGTGTTCCAAGATTTCAGCCTTAGCAACTTCTTCTCTTCTTTCTCTTTCGTGTCTGTCAAATTCTTCCAAAACATAGTCATACTTGTCGTCAGCATAAACTCTGACAGCTTTTTCCAATTCTTCATCAATTGTGTAGTATGTGATTTTTGGATTTACTGGAAGACCAATTTCAGCCTTAATCTTTTTGAGTTCCTTACAAATCTTCTTGATTTCTTTGTGAGCAAACATAATTGCTTCCAAGAATTCTTTTTCTGGGACTTCGTTTGCGCCACCTTCAATCATCAAAACAGCTTCATCTGTTCCGCTGACAGTAAGGTTAAGTTCGCTTCTTTCTCTTTGCTCAGCATTTGGATTGATGACAAACTTTCCATCAACAAGTCCAACCTGAACCGCACCAGTAGGTCCAAGGAATGGGATGTCAGAAATTGACAATGCAAATGAAGAACCAAGCATTGCAAGTGGTTCTGGATTTACATCTGGGTCAATTGAAAGTGCTGTTGCAACAACAACGACATCGTGATAGAATCCCTTTGGGAAAAGTGGACGAAGTGGTCTGTCAATAAGTCTTGAAACAAGGATTGCCTTGTCACTTGGTCTGCCTTCACGCTTTTTAAATCCCCCTGGGATTTTTCCAACTGAGTACATTTTTTCTTGATACTCAACTGAGAGTGGGAAGAAGTCAATTCCTGGCTTTGGAGCCTTTGACATTGTGACATTGACCATAACAACTGTGTCGCCACTTCTTACCATACAAGTTCCGTTTGATTGAGCACAATACTTTCCAGTTTCAAAAGTCACATCCCTTCCAGCAATGTTAATCGTATATTTGTGTTCCATAATATCTCCTTTTCTTTTTTCAAAAACAAAAAGAGAGCGAAAAAATTGCTCCCCCTTTATTATTTAATTTCTCTGATTCCAAGGTCAGCAATAAGTTTTCTGTAAGCTTCAATATCTTGGTCTTTAAGATATTGCAAGAAACCCTTACGCTTACCAACCATCTTCAAAAGTCCACGTCTTGAATGATTGTCATTGTGATTTGACTTCAAGTGTTCTGTCAAGTGGTTGATTCTTTCAGTCAAAAGTGCAACTTGAACTTGAACTGAACCTGTGTCCTTTTCTGATTGCTTGTATTTTGCAATAATTTCAGATTTTGTTTGCATTTTGTTTTCTCCTTTATTTATTTCTTTCAGCCAAAACGAAGCAAAAGGTCAAAGGTCTCCTTAAACTGCGTCAAAGCTATCATCGACTTTGTAAGTATAACACAGTAAACCAAAAATGTAAAGCATTTATAATAAATTTAGCGTAAATTTTTGCACAAAAAAACACTAAAAAATGGAAATCAATATTGACATAGGCTGTCCAAAATGATAAAATCTAGGAAAGATTTAAGTACAGGATTTTTGTAATGGAAAAGTTGAAATATGAAAGGTTTAAAGTAAACCCCAAACTATATGAATATGCAATCGCCGAAATGCCAGATGGGGCTTCACCTTTGGAAGAAGCCAGACACATCTACAATCGCCTTTGCCACAAGCTTCAATATAGTCTTGATTTTTTTATACAAACACAAATTTATGGCTGTTGCACAGCACCAAAATATCTTGAAATGGCTGACCCAAATTATGTTGAAACCGTAGAAGGAG
>CAZIPJ010000005.1:0-42116 GCA_964541365.1 uncultured Lachnospiraceae bacterium | reverse complement strand
TTAAACAAACAGAATCAACGTTGTTCGTGCGACTTTGAATGGACTTCTTTCTCTTAAAACAAGAGAAGAAATTGCTGCTCGTCGTGGCAAGAAGCCAGAAGAAATTTAATCGGAGGGCGTCGTGAAAAAAGAAAAGACATTGAAAGTTACTTGGGTTAAAAGTGCCATTGGTTACAACAAAAACCAAATGAAAGTTATGGAAGCACTTGGATTTAAGAAACTTAATCAAACTAGAATTTTACCAGACAACGCAAGCATTCGTGGAAGCTTGTTCCACGTTAAGCACTTGGTTGAAGTGGTTGAACAGTAAGGAGCGATTATGAAAATAGAAAATCTTAAACCAGCCGATGGAGCTAAAACTCAAAAAGTTAGAGTCGGCCGTGGAATCGGTTCCGGAATTGGCAAAACTTCTGGCAAAGGACACAAAGGTCAATGGGCTAGAAGTGGTGGCGGAGTTAAAGCTGGATTTGAAGGCGGAAACATCCCACTCATCAGAAAAATTCCTATTCGTGGTTTCAACAATTACAACTTCCGCAAGGTTTATGCAACAGTTAATGTTGGCGACCTTGAAGGTTTAGAAGCAAACACAGAAGTTACAGAAGAACTCTTGTACGAGTACAGAGTGATTGGAAAGCGTGCTCCTTATGGACTCAAAGTTTTGGGTAATGGAGAACTTTCAAAACCACTTACAATCAAGGCTTCAAAAGCAACAAAGTCTGCTATTGAAAAAATTGAAAAAGCAGGTGGAAAAATAATCATCGAAGGTTAATTTCTGTTTAAGAATGAAACCTTCCTAAAAATTATTTAGGAGTGAAAGTATGTTTAAAACTCTCGTAAATGCTTTTAAAGTTAAAGATTTAAGAAAGAAGATTTTGATTACGCTTGGACTTCTCATTCTTTTCAGAGTGGGGTGTGCATTAGTTTGTCCTGGGTTTGACCTTTCCACTGCAATCAAAGAAAGTGGACAAAATGGTACAAGCTTCTTCGGACTTATGAATATGCTCAGTGGTGATTCATTGTCAAATGGTTCAATCCTTGCGCTTGGCGTTTCGCCTTATATTACCGCATCGATTGTTATACAGCTTTTGGCTGTTGCCGTTCCTTCTCTTCAAAACTTGTCAAAACAAGGTGAAGACGGAAGAAGAAAAATGAATTTCTACACTCGTATTGCTGCACTCGTGCTTGCACTTGCACAAGCAATCGGAATTGTTGTTTCGTTTAAAAGTTATATCAATACAAATATGTTGAATCTTCCACTTTGGTTGATTGCAACAGGAATTGTTTTGATTTTGACAGCTGGCGCAATGTTTACAGTTTGGCTTGGCGAAAAAATCACTAAGATTGGTATTGGAAACGGTATGAGCTTGCTCATCTTCGTTGGTATCCTTTCTTCTGCTGGTTCTGGAATCGCTGCTGCATTCCAAGAGGTTGGAAGAGACCTTAACAATCTTTGGACTGTAATCATCTACTTGGCTGCACTTGTTATGGTTTTTGCGCTTATCGTATTTATGGATTCTGCCGAAAGAAGAGTAAATGTTAAGTATGCAAAGCAAATCAAAGGAAGAAAGATGTATGGTGGACAGGACACATTCATCCCAATCAGATTGAATGCTTCTGGGGTTATGCCAATCATCTTCGCTTCATCACTTTTGACTTTGCCACAACTTATTATGAGTATCTTCTGGCCAAATACAAATGCGTTTATGTGGTATCAAAACTATATGGGGACAAACTCTTGGGTTTACATCGTTCTCTTAGCGTTGCTCATCTTCGCTTTTGCATTCTTCTATGCTCAAATCACATTTGACACAGAAGACATCAGCAGAAGACTTCAACAACAAGGTGGATTTATTCCTGGAATTAGACCTGGAAAGACCACAGCAGAACACTTGAAGAGAATCTCAACAAGAATCACATTGTTTAGTGCAGTATTCTTGGCAATCATCGCTTTGATTCCAAGTTTGGCGTTTAAAGCTATTCCAAACAACTCAACATTTGCAAGTCTTCTTAATGCGTTCAGCACAACAGGACTTATGATTATGGTTTCTGTTGCACTTGAATTTGACAAGGGACTCAATGCTCAGATGTTGATGAGAAACTATAAAGGATTTTTAGATTAGAGAGTTTGCTGGTTTTCTTCTCTTGAAAACCGGCGACACCCAAATCTGAGAATAAATTTGCTTTTCACCTGCTCTGGTGATGGCAAAACGCAGACAGAAATGTTTGCAAAATGGTATGGAGGTTATATGAATATCATATTGCTCGGACCACAGTTTTCTGGGAAAGGAACTCTTGCAAGACAATTGGCGAAAAATTTTGGTTTTGCTCACTTGTCACTTGGGGAGTTGTTTCGAGAGAACATTAAAAATGGAACAGAACTTGGCAAGATTGCCGAAGGGTATATGAACCAAGGAGTGCTTGTTCCAAATGAAGTGTCAATGAAAATCCTTGAAGAGAAGGTTAAGAGTGACGATTGCAAAAAGGGTGTCATCTTGGATGGCTCACCAAGAACAGTCGAACAAGCTGAAATCATCTCCAAGTTTATGGACATTGATGCTGTAATTCTGTTGACACTATCTCGTGATGTTATTATGAGTAGGTGTATGGGAAGAAGAACGTGCAGTAAATGTGGTGAAATTTACAACACATCTTTCTATAATAAAAACACTTGCAGAGAATGCGGTGCACCATTGGTTCAAAGGGATGACGATAACCCTGAATCAATTAAAACTCGTCTGGAAGTTTATGATAAAATGACAACACCACTCATAAACTTCTACGCTGATAAGCTGTTTGAAGTGGACAGTTCGAAAGATGCGCAGTCCACATACAAGCTTGTGGAAAACTTTTTAAAGGAGAAGATGAAGTGATTCAGAAGACTCCGGCAGAGATTGTGCTGATTAAGAAAGCTTGCGAAATCACCAGAGATGCGCTTGTGTTTGCAAAGACACTCGTCAAACCCGGTGTTTCCACTTATGCTCTTGACAAAGCAATCGAAAAGTTTATAATAGATAGTGGTGGTTCGCCTGCCTGTCTTGGCTATGAAGGATACCCAGCTGCAACTTGCATTTCAGTCAATGAAATGGTTGTTCACGGAATCCCAAGTGAAAAGATAGTGCTGCAAACAGGCGATATTGTCAGCATTGACATCGTGGTTGCTTACAAAGGTTATCACGGCGATGCGGCAAGGACTTATCCTGTCGGTGAGATTTCGCAAGAGAAAGAAAAACTCATTAAAGTTACAAAAGAATGCTTTTTCAAAGGAATTGAAAATACACGAATTGGTGACAGAATTGGGAAAATTTCAAATGCGGTTCAAACTCACGCAGAGAGCAATGGATTCTCGGTTGTTCGTGAACTCTGTGGACACGGCATAGGTCGTAAGATGCACGAAGCTCCATCAGTCTTGAATTTCGGCAAACAAACAGACGGTCCGGCAATAGCAGAAAATGCTGTGCTTGCGATTGAGCCTATGATAAATGCTGGAAAGAAAGAAATATGGTTGCTTAGTGACGGATGGGGTGTTGTTACTCGAGATGGACGACCTAGTGCCCATTATGAAAACACGGTGCTCTTTACAAAGAGCGGGCTTGAAATACTTACTTTGGAGAAAGATGATGAACATCAGCCAAGGTGATGTGGTTCTTGCAACAGCAGGTAAAGAGAAAAATCAGATTTTCATTGTTCTAAAAACAGATTCAAGTTATGCTTGGCTGGTTGATGGGAAACGATTAAAATTGACTAAACCGAAAAAGAAAAGCCTAAAACACGTTCAGAAGGCTTCAAAAATTGGGTTTGATTGTGAAAAACTCAAATCTGGACAAGAAAATGTGAATTCATCTATAAGAAATTTTTTGAAAGAAAGGAGTCTTTATGTCCAAGGAAGATGTGATTGAATTTGAAGGAGTTGTTACAGAAGTTTTGCCAAGTATGACATTCAAAGTTACTTTGTCAAACGGGCACGTTATCACTGCTTACATCTCTGGAAAACTTCGTCAGAATTTCATTAGGATTATCGAAGGTGACAAAGTCAAAATTGAGATGAGTCCATATGACCTCTCCAAAGGAAGAATCACTTGGAGAGACAAAGGTTAAAAAGGAGCAAAAAATGAAAGTCAGAGCATCTGTAAAACCAATGTGTGACCAATGTAAAGTTATCAAAAGAAACGGCAAAGTTATGGTTATCTGCCCAAAGAGTGCAAAACATAAGCAAGTTCAAGGCTAGGCACCGTGTGCCGCTCTAATGATTCTCTTCGTTTGAGTTTTTGTTAAGACTTGGGGCGAAGGGACTTGAAAAAATAACAAAACAAAAAGTTACATCAAAATTTAAAGAGCGTCATAGACGCCAAAGAAAAATAGAAAGCGTCACAGACGCCTATAAAGGAGATTAAATAGATGGCAAGAATTGCTGGTGTTGACCTTCCAAGAGAAAAAAGATTGGAATACGGTTTGACTTATATTTACGGAATTGGTGTTGAAACTTCAAGAAATATCTGCAAAGAAACTGGAATCTCAATGGATATCAGAGTTAAAGATTTGTCAGAAGACCAAGTTGCTAAGCTTCGTAACTATATCGAACACAACCTTATCGTTGAAGGTGAACTTAAATCAAAAGTTAGTATGAATATCAAAAAGCTCAATGAAATTGGATGCTATCGTGGTATTCGTCACAGAAAAGGACTTCCAGTTCGTGGACAAAGCACAAAGAACAATGCTAGAACAAGAAAAGGTCCAAAGAAAATCGTTAGCGGAAGCTCTAAAAAAGGTAAATAAGAGGTAAAAGGATATGGCAAACGTTAAAAACACAAACGCTAAAAAGAAAACTACAAAAACTAGAAAGAGAGTTAGTAGAAATATTGACAAGGGTCAAGTGCATATCACAACCTCTTTCAATAACAACATTATTGTCTTCACTGATATGCAAGGAAATGTAATTTCTTCTTGCTCTTCTGGAAGACTTGGACTTAAAGGTTCAAAAAAGAGCACTCCATTTGCTGCTCAAACTTGTGTTGAAGAAGCAGGAAAAGTTGCTCTTGACAATGGAATGAAATCTGTTGAAGTTTATGTTAAAGGACCAGGAAATGGCAGAGAGAACGCTATTCGTTGCCTTTCAACTCTTGGTTTTACTGTAACACTTATTAAGGATGTTTCTCCAATCGCACACAACGGTTGCAGACCTCCAAAAAGAAGAAGAATTTAAAAGGAGAGATGAAAAATGGCAAGAACTATTGAACCAGATTGCCGTCAATGTAGAAGAGAAGGACGTAAACTTTTCCTTAAAGGTGAAAGATGCACATCTAAAAAGTGCGCTATGGAAAGAAGACCTGTTATCCCTGGACAACACGGTGCTTCAAGAAAGAGAGTTACTGAATATGGACTTCAACTTCGTGAAAAGCAAAAAGTTAAGAGAATGTACGGCATATTGGAAAAACAATTCCACAAATATTATGAAGACGCTGTAAAAATTAAAGGCGTTACCGGTGAAAATATGTTGTCTTTGATTGAAAGAAGACTTGACAATGTTGTTTACCGTATGGGCATCGGAGCTTCAAGAGCAGAATGTCGTCAAATCGTTAATCACGGACACATCTGCGTTAACGGAAAGCGTGTTACAATCGCTTCTTACAGAGTTAAGATGGGCGACGTAATCAGCGTTAAAGAAAACAAACAAGAACTTGATATGTTCAAAGACCTTAAAGGTATGAAAATCGTTATGCCAAAATGGTTGGAATTCAATACTGAGACTTTGAGTGGAAAAATTCTTGCTCTTCCAACAAGAGAAGATATTGACACTGATATCAAGGAACAACTCATCGTTGAATTGTATTCAAGATAATATTAGGGGGATTTAATTATGATGGAAATGGAAAAGCCAAGAATCACTTGTGAAGAAACTGACAATGGCAGTTTTGCAAGATTCGTTGTTGAACCACTTGAAAAAGGCTATGGAATCACACTTGGAAACTGTATGAGAAGAACACTTCTCTCTGCACTTCCAGGCTCAGCAGTGATTGCTTTCAGAATTGCTGGCGTTGCTCACGAATTCTCAACAATCCGTGGAGTGACAGAAGATGTTGTTGACATCGTTTTGAACTTGAAAGGACTTGCAGTTAAATGCACAGAACAAGACAGAAACTTTGTAACATATCTTAAAATCAGAAAAAATACAGCAGGAGAAGTTACTGCAAAAGATTTTGAAGCTAATGACCAAGTTGAAATTCTCAATCCAGACCTTCACATCTGCACAATGGACGAAGGTGCCGTGCTTGATATGGATGTTATGATTGGAAATGGTCGTGGTTATGTGACAAGCGAAGTTAACAAGAGCAAATATGACAACATCGATTTCATCGCTGTTGACAGCATTTTCTCACCAGTTAAGAAAGTTAATTTCAGCGTTGATGCAACTCGTGTTGGTCAAAGCATTGACTATGACAAGTTGACACTTGAAGTGACAACAAACGGAACAACCTCTGCAAGAGAAATTGTCAGCCTTGCTGGAAAGATTGTTAACGAACACGTAAATCTGTTTATTGAACTTTGCTCTGAAATGGGCGATATGTCAATTTTGGTTTCAAAAGAAGAAGACAAACAAGTGAAACTTATGGAACTTCCAATTGAAGAAATGGACCTCTCTGTTCGTTCTTACAACTGCCTTAAGAGAGCTGGAATCAATACGATTCAAGACCTTCTTAAAAAGTCTAAGAATGATATGTTTAAAGTTCGTAACCTTGGAGCAAAGTCTGTTGAAGAAGTTATTCAAAAACTTGACAGCTATGGATTTAGTCTCCGTAAGGATGAAGAGTAACAAATTGTATTAAATTGCGCAGAACTGTGTTATTGCATCTTTTCGCAAACAGTCACATAGGAGACTATGCTCCTGATTACGAAAAGATTTATGCCTTGTTCTGCATCAGTTTACTGCAATTTGTTGACATACAATATTAAAAATAAGGGCAAAGACCCTGAAATAAAGGAGTTTAGTTATGGCTAACGATAAATTGGGCAGACCTTCAAAAGAAAGAAATGCAATGCTTCGTGGACAAGTTTCATCACTTCTTTGGAATGGAAAAATTGAAACCACATTGGCAAAAGCTAAGTCATCTGCAAGATTGGCAGAAAAAATCATCACTCTTGCAATCAATTCTTATGAAGACACTGTGAAAGTTCAAAAGGAAATCAAGGGTGCTGACGGCAAGAAAGTAAAAACTGAAGTTCTCAATGATGGACCAAAGAAACTTGCTGCAAGAAGAAAGATTATGGGCTATGTTTATGATTTGCAAGAACAAAGACAAGAGAAAGAATCTCTTACATCTTTCCAAGCACGCGTTGAAGGAATCAATCATCCACTCATCGAAAAGATTTTCAATGTTTATGCTCCAAAATATGCTGAAAGAGCAAAACAAGTTGGACAAGGCGGTGGCTACACAAGAATCATCAAACTTGGCAAACGTCGTGGCGATGCATCTGAAATGGCTGTTGTTGAATTGGTTTAATCAATATAAATATGATAATGAAAAAAATCTTCTATCAAATGACAGAAGATTTTTTTATTCTCTCGCTATGTTGGCAAATTGATGTGGTACTTCATACAAAAATATATGTTTGAAGAATTTTGTTGTGTGGAGAATGCGGCTCTGTCGCTTTATTCTTCCATTAAGATTGGTGGCAGAGCAAGGTGGCTGGTTTTCCCTAAAAATGAACAAGAATTTATTGAAGTTTATAGGATTTCTAAAAAAAGGGGTCGAGACCCCTTTGTGCTGGGGAATGGAAGTAACACACTTTTTGATGTTGACTTTTTTGACGGTGTCGTCATTTCGACAAGGTACTTAAATGCCATTGAAAGACTTGATGATTGCAGGGTTAGGGTTGGTGCTGGGGCTAATGTTTTTCTACTTAATCAAAAACTTAAAGAAATGGGACTTGGGGGATTTGAGTGGTCTTATGGCATTCCAGCGTCTTTTGGCGGACTTGTGTATATGAATGGTGGTGCGTTTGGGAGTGAAGTTAAAGATGTGCTTGAAAGTGTGATGGTCTTTGACGGAGAGAGGATTTTTGAGCTTGGAGCGTCAGAACTACACTTTTCATATAGAAACTCGGGGCTTGGCAAAATGACGGTTTTAAGCGGCGTTTTAAGGCTTTTTGATAAGCCTTGCGAGCAAATTGCAAAACAAATGAATGAATATCTGACAAAAAGAAGAGAAACTCAGCCTTATAAGAAACTTTCACTTGGCAGTGTGTTTAAAAGGGTGCTTGCAGATGAGATAATTTATCCTGCAAAATTGATTGACACTTTGGCTCTTAAAGGTGTTAAAATAGGGGGAGTAGAAGTTTCCACAAAGCACGCTGGGTTCTTTGTTAATGACGGCTTTGGGACAGCGGAAGATTTTGTGAAACTTTTGAATTTAGTTGAAGAAAAAGTATTTGAAAAATACAAAATTAAACTTGAAAAAGAAATAGTTTTTTTAAGTGAAAAGGAGTATAGATTATGAAAGCTGTTGTGCAAGTTGTAAAGAAAGCTAAACTTTCTGTTGATGGACAAGCAGTCAGCGAGATTAGCAAAGGGCTGGTTGTATTTTTCTGTGTGGAAAAAGGCGACGATGAAGAAAAAATGCTCTATATTGTAAAAAAAATCGCTGGGATGAGAATTTTTGCGGATGAAAATGGGAAAATAAACCTTTCTGTTAAAGATGTGGACGGAGAAATTTTGTTTGTTTCTCAGTTTACGCTTGCTGCGGACTGTGAGCGTGGAAACCGACCAAGTTTCTTTGGTGCAGAAGAACCAGAAAGAGCAAAAGCTATGTATTTGAGTGCAGGCAAAGTTTTGCAGTCTTTTGCTGGCGTTCCAGTCAAATATGGGGTGTTTGGTGCTGATATGCAAATTGAACAAACAAATGATGGACCTTTCACGATTCTTTTACAGCATTGATTGTTTAAAATTTTGAAATTGAAAGTTTTAAGTTTGAATATAATAAAAAAATACGCAAGCCTGCGTATTTTTTTAATTCCCTTTTTTTCCAGTGCTTGTACCTTTCTCAGCAGGCGTCAAGAATCTGCTGAGAGTGGTGTCTACTTTTTGTTTGTCACTTTCCATATAAACCACAGAAATTTTTGGTTCTTTATTCTTTTCAGAAAAAACGGAAAAAACATTATTTTTTGTGGCGAGCATAATTTGCGAAGCATAAAAGTTTCCATTGTACTTGAAATCCGCTTTTTGAATGATTGGTTGACCTTGATTAAATTTTTCGATATCTTCTTCTGTTAATCTTTCAAGAGCTTTGCAAAATTCGTCTCTTACTTCTTCCAAATGATGAATTTGTTCTAATTGGTTGTCTCTGTTTGCTGTGAGTCTGCTGATTCGTTCTTTTCTCTCATTAGGGTCGGACAATCTAATTGTTCTTACAAAGCTGCTGTCAAAGTTTTGTTGAATGTTTTTAACTCCATTAACACTGAAAACAACAAAATTTGGATTTGTAATGCTTCTAAGTGTGCTATAAAACTCTGGATTTTCGCTCTTGTCTTCATTGAACTGTGGGATTTTAAAATCAAATGCAACTGGATAATAGGCAAGCAAAATCAGTTCGTTTGGGATGTTTGCAATATCGTAGATTTTCATTTTTGAGCTCCTTATATGCAAAATTATATCATAGTTGAAACTGCTTGACAAGAGCCAATTTTTAAAAAAATCCAAAAATTACTCTCGATGCTTGTCAAAAAAGAGCAAAACTGATAAAATATAAGTCATAAGGAGTCTGATATGTTGATATACGGCGATTATCACACGCACACAATCTATTCAAGACATAAGCACGGGAAAGGAACTGTCCTTGAAAATGCTTCCGTTGCTGCTGACAAAGGGCTTAAAGAGATTGCCATAACTGACCACGGTTTCAATCATTGGGCTTTTGGTTTGAGAAGAAAAAATATTCCACAGCTTCAAGAAGATGTGCTTAATGCCAAGGAAATCACAGGTGTCAATGTGCTTTTGGGTGTGGAAGCCAACTTGATTTCGCTTGACGGAGCAATTGACATCAAAGAGATGGACTATGACTTTTTGGATGTTATCTTGATGGGTTATCACAAGCTTGTGACAACGGAAAAGTTTAAAGATAAAATCCTTCTCAACTGGGCAAATGCTTTTTCTGGTAAGTTTAGGCCAAGTCAAGAGAAAATCAACAGAAACACAACCGCACTGCTTAAAACTTTGGACAAATATCCTATCGATGTGATTACTCATCTTAATTATGGTTTTGAAACAGACACAATTGCAGTTGCGAAAATGGCAAAGCAAAAGGGTGTGTTTGTTGAGCTTAACGGCAAAAGAATTTGCTTTACCGAAGAAGAGATTGAAATTATGAAAGCAGAAGGAGTGAAGTTTATCGTAAACTCTGACGCTCATCGTCCAGATAAAGTTGGCGAAGTTAACAACGGACTCAACTTGATTTATAAATATGATATCCCACTTTCACAGGTTGTGAATGTGGACAAAATTCCAAAGTTCCATAAGAAAAGGGGAATTTAATGAGTTTTTCGCGAGAATCAAAAGAAGAAATTTTGAAAGTTGATTTTGAAGATGACACTTGTGCGATTGCATTTATGTCAGGACTTTTTCATTCTTGCGGACAACTCTCCAAAAGTGGAAACAAGATTTATTTAAAACTCGTCTCTGATGTTGACAAGCTCTGTGGGTATTGCGAAAAACTTGTAAAAAAACTTTATGGAGACAACATTGAAGTTGAAATTGGGGACAATTACAGCATCAACAAAAACACTTATTATGAAATCCGATTTGAAGTTGAAAAGTTTAAAAGATTGCTTTTGGATACTGGAATGATTGATATTGAAAATGGTGAAATGACATTTGTTTTCAATATCGACAAAAACTTGCTTCTGGAAGACGAAACTAGGCGGGCTTTTATCAAAGGTGTTTACATTGGTTCAAGCACTTCAAGTATCAAACTTTCTCAGGACAGCACACAAAGCTGTGGCTCTGGGTATCATATGGAATTTGTCTCTCAAAGTCACGAGTTTTTAATTGAGTTTTCTGGTATATTGGCAGAATACAACATCATTGGAAAAATCTTTGAAAGAAAAAACTCTTTTGTGCTTTACATTAAAGACGTTGCAACGATTCAGGATTTGCTGGCGCTAATGGGGGCAAACAAGTGTGTGCTTGATTTGAGCAATGAGATTGTCACAAGAGAACTTAGGAATAAGGTGAATAGACAAGTCAACTGCATCAATGCAAACATAAACAAAACAGTTGAAGCGAGTCTGAAACAGGTTAATGCCATAAACACAATCATAAACACAATCGGACTTGAAAGTTTGCCAGATGATTTGCAAGAGATTGCAGTTTTAAGACTTGCAAACCAAGAAGAAAGCCTTGACGAACTTTTGAAACTGTCAACAATTCAGCTTACACGTTCTGGACTTAATCACAGATTTAGAAAGTTAATCAAAATTGCTAGTACTTTGGAGGAATAACAATGGGTGAGTTTGTTCACTTGCACGTCCACACTGAATATTCACTTTTGGACGGAATTGCAAGAGTAAAAAAATTGGTTGAAATGACAAAAGAACGTGGTGAGCGTGCTGTTGCCATTACTGACCACGGAAATATGTATGGCACACTCCAATTTTTTGAAGAGTGTGTTAAGGTTGGCATCAAACCAATTTTGGGTTGCGAGTTTTATATTTGTAATGACCTTCACAGAAAGAGTGGAAAAGATGATATGGGGCATCTTATTTTGCTTGCAAAAAATGATGTCGGCTTTCATAATTTGCTCAAATTGAATGAAATTGCCTTTTGTGAAGGATTTTATTACAAGCCAAGAATTGACTACAAAGTTTTGCAACAACACAGCGAAGGTGTTATTTGTCTTTCTGCTTGTATTGCTGGACATATTCCACAACTGATTTTGCAAAGACGCTTTGATGAGGCGGAAGCGTTGATTCTTAAAATGAACGCGATGTTTGCACCAGGGGATTTTTACCTTGAAGTGCAAAACCACGGACTTGCAGAACAGAAACTTGTCAATACATTTCTTGCTGAGATGTCAAAGAAGCATTCCATCAAACTTGTTGCCACAAACGATGTGCATTATTTAAACAAAGAAGACGCAGAGATGCAGGATATTTTGATGTGCGTGCAAATGGGAAAATTCCTTGACGACCCAGATAGAATGAGATTTACGACAAATGAATTCTATCTCAAAACTTATGATGAGATGAAGGAAGCGATGGTGGGCTATGAAGATGCGCTTGAAACCACTCTTGAAATTGCTGACAAATGCGATGTGACCATTCAGACCAAATCTCTTGGTGAAATTTATGGAATCGCTGACAGATACAAGCTTCCTGCATCAAAAAACTTTATTCCTGTGTATGCACCAGAAACTGGGGAAACCCCTTATGAGTTTTTGAGAAGAATTTCTTATGAAGGACTGCACAGAAATTATAAAGAAGTGACGCAAGAGCTTATTGACAGACTTGAAATGGAACTTGAAATTATTGAAAATCAAGGCTTCGTTGAATACTTCTTGATTGTGTGGGACTATATCAATTACGCAGGTTCAGTTGGAATCCCTGTTGGACCAGGGCGTGGAAGCGGTGCGGGAAGCTTGGTCGCTTACTGCTCTGGAATCACAAAGGTTGACCCAATCAGATATAATTTGTTCTTTGAAAGATTCATCAATAAAGAGCGTGTTTCAATGCCCGACTTTGACGTTGACTTCTGTATGGATAGACGTGGTGAAGTTATTGAGTATGCAAAGAGAAGATATGGTGTTGACCACGTTGCAAACATTGTTACATTTGGATGTATGCAGGCGAAGAATGCAATCAGAGATGTTGCCAGAGTGCTTCGTGTTCCAAATGCAGAAGTTGCGAAAGTGACAAAACTCATTCCTGGAAAACTTCCAGATGGAATAAAAAGGCCACCAGTTTTGAAATTCTATTTTGGAACAACTGGAAAGCCTGAAAATGACAAATTCATCATTCCAGAGCTTAGAGAAATTTATGACAACAATGAAGAGATGAGACACGTAGCCGACCTTGCAATCAAGCTTGAAGGTGTGCCAAGAAATGTCTCAACTCACGCTTGTGGTGTGCTTATTGCGCCAGAGCCAGTGGCAAACTTTGTTCCGGTTGCACTTTCCGAAGGGCAGCGAGTAACTCAATACAATATGATTGAGCTGGAACATATGGGACTTTTGAAAATGGACTTCTTGGGGCTTAGAACGCTGACTGATATTAAGAAGTGTTGTGACTATGTCTATGAAAATTATGGAAGAAAAATCGACTTCTATGATGGCTCAATTTCTTATGATGACCCAAAAGTTTTTGAAATGCTTGCAAACGGAAACACTGATGCGGTGTTCCAGTTGGAAAGTGCCGGCTTTAAAAAGTTTATGAAAGAATTGAAACCAACCTGTTTGGAAGATATTGTCGCTGGTGTGTCAATGTATCGTCCAGGGCCAATGGATTCAATTCCAAAGTTTGTACAGAACAAACACAATCCAGACCAAATTGTCTATGATGACCCTTGTCTTGAAGATATCTTGGATGTAACTTATGGGTGCATTGTGTACCAAGAACAAGTTATGAAAATCGTTCAAGTTATGGGCGGTTACAGTATGGGACAGGCGGACAATATCCGTCGTATTATGGGAAAGAAGCAGGTTGAGAAGATTGACCAAGAGAGAAAGAAGTTTGTTGACGGATGGCAAGACCCATCAGGCAAACGAAGCATCCCTGGGGCAGTCAACCTTGGTCACGACAGAGCTGTGGCGGAAAAGATTTTTGATGAGATGAAGGAATTCGCAAAGTACGCCTTCAACAAATCACACGCCTGTGCTTATGCCCACGTAACTTATCAAACTGCTTACTTGAAATACTATTATGAAACAGAATTCTTGACAGCCATTTTAAACAACAGAATCACAAGTGCTGACAGCATAACAAAATATATTTCATTTGCAAGAAGTGAAGGAATTGATGTGCTTCCACCAGATATCAACAAAAGCCACTCTTATTTCCACACAGAAGGCAAAAGCATCCGTTTTGGGCTTGGTGGGTTGAAACACGTTGGAACTGCTGTGACGGACAACATCATTCAAGAGAGAAATGAAAACGGTTTGTTTAAAAGCTTTGAAGATTTTGTCACTCGTGCTGTCAAAGTCGGCGTAAATAAAAAGGCTATTGAGTGCTTGATTTTGAGTGGGGCGTTTGACTGTTTTGAAAAATCAAGGTCTCAGTTTATGGCTGTTTATGAAAACATTGTTGAAAGAGCAATTAAAGACAAGAAGAACAGTCAGCTTGGACAGATTTCTTTCTTTGGTGATTTTGGTGGAGAGACTTTGGAAGATAAGATTGACTATCCAGATATCAAAGAGTTCAGCAAGAAAACGATGTTGAAGTACGAGAGAGATATCATTGGCGTTTATATGTCAGGGCATCCACTTCAAGATTATGCCAAGAAGTTTGAAGATTTCAATCTCTCATCAGATATGCTTACTCCAAGAAATGAAGAGTTTGACAATGAAGGTGAAGAGTTTGAAATGGATGACGGTGATGTTCAGTCCGACACAACTTTTGAAGATGGACAATCTTTTGTTTGTGGGGGAATTATCACAGAAGTCAATGTCAAAAGGACAAAGACTGGAAAGAGTATGTGTTATATAAAACTTGAAGACTTGAAAGGAAAACTTGAAATAACTTTCTTCTCAAATGCTTTTGCAAGATACAGAAGCTTGCTTGAAGAAGACAATCTTGTCACAATCAAGGGAAGAATAAATATCCGTGATGGAATGGCACCTTCTGCTGTTGGTGAAGTTGTCATTTTGTGGAAGGATGATGACAACAAACCTGAGCAGAAGCAGAGCAAAGAAAGATTGTGTTTGCGTTTTGATACAAAAAATCCAGATTGTTATAGTAAGGTTAAAAACACAATTTCTTCATATCCAGGTGAGACGCAAGTTGTAATTAAATGTACATCTTCAAACAAAGTATTTGTTTATCAACAGTCAGTTAAAATCAACAATTATTTATTGAATGAGTTGAGCGGTATCATCGGAAGCGAAAATATTGCGGTGCAATAAAAAAGACTGATTTTCAGTCTTTTTTTATTGAAAAAGTGCATTCGTATTGTGTTTTTGTGCTGTTTATAGTAAAAGTTGACATTTTTTCAGCATTTTATTGACATTTTGTGCCAAATAATCGGTTAAAAAATTTTTAAAAACAAACTTTCTTTGCTATAATTATTTTATGAAATTTCGTTTTAAAAAAGAGTTCAAAATTGGTGTTGCTTTCGGCGGTGGCGGGGCAAGGGGACTTTCACATATTGGCGTCATTAAAGCATTTGAACAGTTTGGTTTGAAATTTGATTATGTGGCAGGCACAAGTGTTGGAAGCCTTGTGGGTGCAGCCTATGCAAATGGTTTGACATCAGATGAAATATATAATATTGCAAAGAGACTTCGCGTCAAAGACATAAGGACAAACAAAGTGTTTTTTATGCCTTCAAAGACTGATGGAATTGAAAGACTGGTTGAAGACATTGTCGGTGAAAAGAAAATTGAGAATTTGAAGATTCCGTTTTCTGCTGTGGCTGTGGATATCAAAACGACAAAACAAGTTTGCATCAGCCGTGGCAATTTGGCAAAGGCTGTTGCTGGAAGTTGTTGCGTCCCTGGGTTCTTTCATCCTGTTGAATTTGGAAATAGACTGCTTTGTGATGGCGGGTTGCAGAATACCATCCCTGCAAATATTCCAAGATATTTTGGTTGTGATTTTGTGATTGCAGTTGATTGCAATAGTACAAGAACTTATGGCACGGAGAGTCCAAAGCTCTTGGATGTGCTTGGATGCACAATCAGGGTGCTTATGAAAAGTAACGCGGTCAAAGGCTATGTGTGTGCTGATGTGATGATTGCCACTGACAATAAAAAATTTAAGTCGACAAAGCTTTATGGTCTGGACGAGATGGTTGAAGAAGGCTACAAAAATGCCATAGATGCAATGCCGAAGATTATGGAAATTTTTTCTGGAAAAGCAAAAAAGCAAAAATTTAAAGATTTTGATAAGGATGAAATAGATTTTATCTAGTGAAAACAGTAAGAGCATTTTTAATGAAAAACAGTGCAAGGCTCACAAACTTTGGTTTTGTGCTTCTTTTTGTGCTGGTTTTTATTTTTATGCTTATCAACGAGTACAACTTTCAATTTCTATATAATGGTTTTGGAAAACTAAGCGGACAAGATTTTCAAGTTTATTATCTTGATGTTGGGCAAGCAAGTGCCACACTTGTTATTTTGCCAAGTGACAGAACTATGATGTTCGACACAGGCAGTCAAGAAAGTCAGGCCAATATGCTTGAAAGTGTTGATTTGATTTTGTCTAAAAATAGATTGAGCAAAATTGACATCTTAGTCCTTACTCACAGTGACGAAGACCATATCGGCGGAACAGTTGGACTTTTGAAAAAATATCAAGTGGATTTTGTTTATAGGCCAAAGGTACTTTCCACAAGTGAGAGTGAAGTGTTTGATGAAAGATTTAAAGTTGTTGACAGTTTGGTTTATAAAAAAGCAATGGATGCTGTTTTTATTGAACCTAATTGTCAGGTCGAGTTTACAGAAGACAAACTTTTTGTGGAGAAAGATGAATGCACTGTTGAATTTTTTACCTGCAAAGAAGATAGTTATAGTGATACAAATTCTTACAGTCCTTTTATAGTAGTGAACTACAAAGAAAAAGTTTTTATGTTTTGTGGAGATGTAACAGAGCAAAGAGAAACTGAAATCATAAGTGAGTTGCAAGCCCAAGATAGGAAATTTAATGTGGATTTTCTTCTTGTTTCTCATCACGGTGCAAAGAGTTCGACTAGTGAAGCATTTTTAGATGTCTTCAAACCTACATATGCAGTTGTCAGTGCCGGAGATGAACTTCATCCGACCAAAGCTGTTTTGGACAGATTGAATAAAAGTGGAGTTGAAGATATCTTCTGCACCAAGACAGACGGAATGATTGCTGTTTCAGTCTTGTATTCAGGTGCGTTTATAATCAAAACAATGGACAAATTTATTGACTTTCCGCTTTTTATTTGCATAATTTTTGTAATAGGAGCAGTGTGGAATTTTTATTTAATAGACAAGAAAAAACTTAAAAAATTTTCATTTTGAAAGATATTTCAAGAAATAGCAAAAAATTTTTTGCAATAAACTCACTTTGTGTTAAAATACAACTATGAACAAGAAAAATTTTGACAAAATCGTTTTGGTGTCACTCTGCGACAATTTCACCAATCAACTGGGGACAGCGATGTCTCAAAACTTGGGGATGCTTTTTTGTGACACAAAGGAACTTGTTGAATATGAGCTTGTTGACAAAAACAGCGTTAAAGAACTTTGTTCTTTGGATTATCTGAAAAAATGCGAGAAAAGGACTATTAAGCATATTGCGTCTTTTGAGAGCGTGGTCGTTTCAATAAACTATGATTATCTTATTCGCAATATTGACTTATTAAAAGAAAAGGGACTTGTTGTGTTTGTTGAACTTTCAAAGAGTTTCGTTAAAGAGCAAGGCGACGCACTTTCTCTTCTTGCTTACGCAGATAGGACAAAAAACTTGCAGGATGTTTCTGATATATGCGTATCTGTCCGCAAGACGGATATAGAGTTTGTTGAAGATAAGGTTTTGCAAACCATTGGGAGAATGCTATGAATATAAATCAGAAAGCGTTGAACTACTTAAAGGCACTTTCAGCTGAGACAATCACAAATGCAGGCACTGGACACCTTGGCATAAGCTTAGGTGCTTCTTCAATTTTGTTTGCATTGTTTAAGGACCATTACAATTTTGACACATCTGACACAGATTTCTTAAATCGTGACAGACTTGTTTTGTCGGCTGGGCATTCTTCTGCACTTTATTACAGCTTGCTTTCTATGTTTGGGTTTGATATAAGTCTGCAAGATTTGAAAAACTTTGGGAAACTTGGTGCAAAAACTCCAACCTATGCAGAATTCAGAACGACCGAAGGAGTTGAACTTTCTTCTGGCGCTTGCGGTCAAGGCGTTGCAAACGCAGTGGGTATGGCGATTGCAGAAGCCGTTATGGAAGAAAGATTTAATACGGTCGGTTTCAATATTATTGACAACTATACCTATTGCCTTGTCAGTGACGGAGATATGATGGAAGGCGTGACAATGGAAGCAGCAAGCCTTGCAGGGCATTTGAAGCTTAACAAACTCATTCTTCTTTATGACAGCAACGACGTTACTCTCGATGGTTCTTTGGGACTTTCCAACAAAGAAGACATTTCAAGAAAGTTTTTGGCAATGGGTTGGAATGTTATCAAAGTGCCAAAGGGGAACAGTTATTTCTTCTGCACGCACGCAATTTCAAGTGCAAAAAGAAGCAGCAAGCCAACACTCATTATTTTCAAAACAACAATCGGAATCGGCTCTCAAAAAGAAGGCACTTCTGCGGCGCACTATGGAATTTTGTCCAAGGAAGAGCTTGAAAGATTTAAAGCATCTTTGAAAGTGAAAGAAAGTTTTTACATCCCAAGTGATGTACGAGAACTTTGTATGGCAAGCACAAGAAGGGGAAAACTCAATCACGAGACTTGGAATCAAAACTTGGCAATCTATTCAAGCACTCATCCAGAGCTTTACAAGTCACTCTTGGCATTCTTTGACAGAAAGAAAATCAGCTTTGACCGTATTATGAAAAATATTGCAAAGTATGACGGTCAAAGTTTGGCAAAAATAAATCACTATGCACTCAGCGAACTTGCTTACCAATGCCCACAGCTTCTTGGCGGGACAGCAGATGTCTCATCATCTTCAATGGCGTACATCGACAATGCAGGAAGTTTCTCTTCTGGGTATAGAAGGGGTAAAAATATCAAATTTGGTGTGAGAGAACACGCGATGAGTGGAATTTGCAACGGAATCGCATCTTATGAAGACTTTATCACTTTTGATGCGTCATATTTAAGCTTCTCAAACTATCAAATCCCTGCAATTAGGGCAAGAAGTGCAATGAAGCTTCCAGTTATGTCTTTCTTCACACACGACAGCCTTGCCGTTGGCGATTTTGGAATGGCGTTTGAGCCTATTGAACAAATTACACATTTGCGTTCAATAATTGGAAATATTGTTTTCCGTCCTTGCGATTATAAAGAACTTGTTGCAGGCTATGAAGTCAATGTAAAGGACTATATGCCAGTTTCATTTGTTTTGTCAAAGCAGGACATTCCACATATTGACGGCACGCAGTATCAGGGAGCACTTCAAGGTGGTTATGTGCTTTCAAGCAGCAGTTCTAAGCCAAAGATAATTTTGGTGGCAAGCGGAGCGGAAGTGGAACTTGCACTCAAAGTGCAAAAGGAACTTTCAAAGAAATATGAAGTAAATGTTGTTTCAATGCCTTGCATTGAATTGTTTGAAAAACAACCAAACACTTACAAAAACAAAGTGCTTCCAAAAGATACTGAGCTTGTTGTTGCAATCGAAGCATCAAATGACACCAAGTGGCTTAAAGTGCTTGGCAGAACAGCAGAAGTTTTTGGCATAACCGACTATATTGAGTGCGGAAGTGGAAACAGTATGATTGAAAAGGCTGGTTTCACAGTTAAAAACATCACGAAGTTTGTTGAAACAAAATTAAAAGACAAAAACAGATAGTTTTTGACAAAAAGCGACAGTTTAAAAGTTTTATCATAACATCCCCAAAAGTAAAATAGTATATGTAATAACACATATGCGAGGGATTATGATAAAAAGAAAAAGCGTGGTGCTAAGCGACACCGAAAACTCAAACAGGAAAGCGGTACTTTCTTTGGAAGAAGACAAGGTGGGCGTTCGTGGCACTCTCAGACTATACAATTTTTCAAGAGATTTGGGTGGAATCTCTTCTCTTGGATTTTATATCAACCAGAAAGTTTATAAGGCAGGATTGACTTTGAAGTCACCAATGCTTTATGAATTTTTTGTTGACATAAATGAGATTCCGCAGTCATTTTCTTGTGCTGTAATCAATTTCCAGAACGCAGAAGCCAAGGCGATTTTGTATGGTTCGAGCGATGGAAATGACGAAGTGTTTGCAAACATAATCAACGAACTTTCAAAGGACAACACTGCAATAGGTGCGCAAAGTGTGCTTGATAAGTACGGCGTTGATTATGAAGAAAACGAAAAGCGAGAAATTGAAAGTGAGATTGATAAAGCAATGGCAGAACCTTGCGAAACTTGTTTAGATTGCAGCGAATGCATTTATAAGAAGTACTACTTTGAACACAACAAAGTTGTTCCAGCGGCAAAACTTTCTGATGCGACAGAATCCAAGCCGGAACAAAACACAGAAGAAGTGGCAGAGAAAACGCTTGCATTTATTGACAAGTTGAAGCCACAGATTGACAAACTTTTTGAAGACAATCCAATTGAAAACAATTTGCAAAATTTAATCCCAAATTCCAAGTGGATTAAAGTTGATTATGAAGATGACGGCGACTTTTATGTGTTTGGACTGCTGTATGATGAAGACGGAGAAGTCAAATATGTTTGTTACGGAGTGCCA
Source organism: uncultured Lachnospiraceae bacterium (assembly GCA_964541365.1). Taxonomy (GTDB): domain Bacteria; phylum Bacillota; class Clostridia; order Christensenellales; family UBA1242; genus Caccovivens. The sequence continues at coordinate 21,530 of CAZIPJ010000005.1, read as the reverse complement.
GCAGTTTACGAATCGGAAGCACCAAAAGAGCTTTCAGGATTTCCAATTTGGGTGCCACTCGACAAGAATAATTCCGAAGGTTTTGGCTATTGGCTGACCTATCAAGATGCAACGACAGGAGAACCAATAAGAGCGATAATTGAATAGGGGGATTGAATGAAAGTTTTTGCTTGGATTGTGCTTTCAATAATTATTTTGATAATTTTTGCTTTGGCATATTATCTTATTGTTGGCGCGATAATGTTTAAATTCACTTTTGCCAAACGTGGCAAAAATAGCAGGGCTTTCAAAAAAAATATCGACCAGTTAATTAAACAATATAATATTGATTTGTGCTGGTGGGAGAAGGTAAAATTTGAAACAGTAAAAATTGAAAATCGAGAAAAAATGAAACTCGTGGGTCATTTTTTTGATAATAATTCGGATAAAACGGTTATTATTGTACACGGGTACGGTGGAAGTTATATCGAAATGCAACCATATTGCAAGTTTTTTATGGCAAGGAATTTCAATATACTTGCTGTTGACAACCGTGCTCACGGGGACAGCGAAGGAAGATGTTTGGGATTTGGATGGTATGACCGACTTGACATTTTGGATTGGCTCGATTTTTTGAATAAAAAAAATCCAGAACAAAAAATAGTGTTGTTTGGAGTTTCAATGGGTGCAACTGCTGTTTGCTGTGCAAGTGGAGAAAAACTGCCATCAAATGTGGTTGCTGCAATTTCAGACTGTGCATTTGCAAATGGCGAAAAGCAAATTAGGCAAGTTGTGGCAAAGAAGTTTCCAATTGGAAAACTTTTTATCAAGCATTTTTTAAGTTATTTAAAGCGTGTGCATTCTTTTGACATTATGCAAGTTGATGCAATCAAACAAGTGAAAAACACAAAGATTCCAATTCTTTATATTGCTGGGCAAGCGGATGATTTTGTGCCAGTGCAAAACTTGTTTGACTTGTACAGTGCGACCCCTGAAAATCTCAGAGAAAAATATGTTGTTCAGGATGCGGGTCACTCTCTGTCTTATGCGACGGCTGGCGTAATGTATGAAAGAAAAATCAACTCATTTTTGACGATGCATACAAAAATATAAAAGGGGACAGAGCCCCTTTTTATTTTACATAGAATTTGATATATCGAATTGTGCTTTGACTATTTAAACTGGTTAAAGATGGATACTTATTATTGCGCAGGTATAACTCGGTTATTGGTCCAATCCAAAGTACTTTTTTTGTACCTTCATATTCCACCGAAATATCTCCACCAAAAATTTGAGTCATATAGCCGTTGTGTTTCATCATACGCAAGTTGTTTGGAACTTTGGTTGCGATATCGAAATCATAGGCTTCTTCGCTGCTGGAACATAGAAAGACCACTCTCAGTTTTGTGTAAGGGTTTAAGTCTGGAAGATTACTGAAAGTTCCATAATTTGCATATATTCCTTCTTTTTCTCCCAGGTTGAGTTCTGGGTCGTCGCTATCTTTGTCATAAATCAGTGTCCAACCATCATCACCAGAAGGCTGGGGAGAAGGAGTAGGGGTTGTTGTCCCGCTTGATTCTCCGCCCTGACTTTTTCCTTTTGAGAAGAAATAAAATTCTTTTCTGAGTTCTTCCAGCTCAGATTCAAGTTCTTCAACGCTTTTCATAAAAAATCTCCTTTTGCAAAATTTAACATCTGCGCAAGGAGATAATCAACAAAAGATGTCAGCGTTTTTTCACCTTTGGAATATCTGTTTTTATTTTCTTTCGTTTCATAAAGACAAGTGCAAGGATAATTCCAATTGCTGCCATTGCAACACAGGCAACTGAGATAATGATTGGATTGATGCCGTCTGGGTCGATTGCACTTTCTTTCAAAAAACCATACACAACTTCGTTTTCATAAACAAAGGCGACAGCATTAAATTCTTTCTTTCTGTTGAAACCCTGATAAAGAAAAATTCTTTGATGTTTTGACAGAGTGATTTCGCTCGCAACATACTTTCCGTCTACAAGGAAATAAACTTTTGCTTTTGCATTTGTCTTTGCATTAAACTCTGGAATGGTTTGCAAATATTTCTGTTTTGGAACGACTAAGTCGCAAATAACATATCCATCTTGCTCCAAATTTGTTGTATGGAAAAAGACAAATCCACTGCCCAAATATTCTTTAACCAAGCCATCTTCAAATTCCACTTCCAATTCGTTTTTGTGACTTAATGTTGAAAGTTTTTCAGCGGATAAGTCTGGTGCAGAATAGACAGTGGCAACATTGGCCGTCACGACATAAGTTTTGCTTTCAGTCGCTGCAAAACACTTCTGTCCACTGATAGCAAAAGGGCACAGACAAGCGGTGATTAGCAAAAGAAAAATAAACAATCTTTTCATAATTCAATTTTACCAGTCAGACAAATCTTTTGTCAAACATATTTGCAAATGGCAAAAGTTTATGTTACTGAGATTGTTAAAGAAACAAAAAAAAGCATATCGGTCGATATGCTTTTTATATAATCAAGATTGTCTAATTTTTAGCCATTCTGGCAAACTTAGAAAACTTTTCGGCATTATAAAAACTTAAATAGTTGAGTTCAAAAATGCTTGGGAAGCCTTTTTCAATCAGCTTTTTATCCAATTCTTGTGAAGAAACTTGAAAACGCGGATTTACTTCCATAAAGTAAACATCTTTTCCTTTTATTATATAGTCTATTCCGCAAATTCCACGATAGCCAAGCTGCTGAAGTTTTGCTGCAATTTTTAGAGTTTGTGCTTTTACTTTATTTTTTGAAACTTGACTTAAATTCTTATAACCTTCAAAATCCCAACCAGCATAGACCAACTCATTATTATTTGAGATAATTTGACAAGAGCAGTCAAACAAGAATACATCATTGTCTGAAATCATAAACGTGCTGTTGACGGGAGTTGTATTTTCTATAAACTCTGAAACGGAATAGGTAAGTTTTTTATTCAAAAGTGGCATAATTTCTTGAAAATTATCTTTGTTTATTTTGAAAGTGCCAACACCACCAAATCCTACTGGCTGTTGAACTACAATGGTTTTGATTTTTCTGTCATACAATTTTTGCAGCAGTTCAAAGGAGATATCTCTGCCCTTTATGTACTTATAATCCAAAAGGCAAATTTCATCTTTGAGTAATTCTCTTGATATCGGCTTGTTGTTGAGTTTTTCAATCAGTTTTAAATTGTTTACACAAACAAGTTCTTTTCTTTTGTGCATATACATAGCACCAGCTTGATTATACATCATAAACTTTGCATTTTTATCTTCTTTCAAAAATATCTTTATGCATCTATCATGAAACTTTGAAATTTTTTTGAATTGGCTGATATCATTATAATTTATTTCGCTACCATAAATTTTCTTATAAGTAATGGAGTCTTCTTTTGCTTGACTTGAAACAACACCTGCTTTCTTGAAAAAATGATTATTTTCAATAGTGCTTTGTTTAATCCCTAAATAATAAAAGCTCATAATCTATCCCTTAATCTTTAAAGGGATGATATCATATTTTTAATTAAAATTAAACTAATTTTAAGGTTTTCTTATCTTTTTTTGAAATTTGTAGTAAATTAAGAAAACGAAAAATAATATATTTTGTATGAAAAAAATTAAATTTTTGACATTGAAAAGAAAATCAATTTTGGCTGTTTCATTGTGCATATTGTGTGTCAGTGCATTTTGTGCGACATACTTCACTGTCAAAGCTTGCGCTTCGCCAAAGCCCGCTTATACCATTGTCATTGATGCTGGGCACGGTGGGAAAGACGGTGGAGCTATTGGCAAGATTTCTGGGGTGACTGAAAGTGAACTCAATTTGAAATATGCAAAGGCTCTGAGTTCTTTGTGCAAAGAATATGGCTTTAAGGTTGTTATGACCAGAAGTGATATGAATGGTCTATACAGCGAAACTGCCACCAACAAAAAAAAGAGTGAGATGGCAAAAAGAGAAAAGATAATAAAAAAGTCAAATGCGGACCTTGTTGTCAGTATCCATATGAACAGTTTCCCAAGTGGCTCGGCAAGGGGCAGTCAAGTGTTTTATGCTCAGGGCAATGAAGCGGGGCAAGCGCTGGCTGACAGTGTTTCGCTTGCACTAAACAAGAATATTGAGCACGCGAAGAAGACTGCAAAAGTGGGAGACTACTATGTCCTTAATTGTACAAAGAAGCCAGCAATTTTGGTTGAGTGTGGGTTTTTATCTAATGCCGAAGAAGAAAGGCTTTTACAGGACGACGCTTACACAAAGAACTTTTGCTATCAAATATTGTGTGGGATTTTAATGTTTTTCAAGGCATAAAAAAAGATTGGCGTGTGCCAATCTTTTTATTGTTTTCTAATCATTTGGTGGGAAGACATAAGGATGTGATTCAAAGTAGTCAGAATAGAAGATTTTGTCTGTAATTTCTTTGATTCTTAAAAACTCTTCTGCTCTTGCAATGAAATCGTCTTGGTCAGCCTTTGTGAAGCCTTCGCAGGTGTAGAGCAAGTGGTTTGCAGAATAGCACACCAATTTATCTGTTACAAAAATTCCGTATGCTCTTGAATAGATTATACTTTCAACATCTTCGATGAAGATTGATGTGCCAGGGTACAAATCGTGATAGCCCTTGATATTGAAGATGTCAAATACGGTTGGAATGAAGTCGATTGTGTTTGTAAACTTTGACACTGTCAAGCATTTGTAGTCTTCATTGTTGTCAGTTCCGTAAACAACTTTCATTGCGCCTTCGCCTTTTGCCTGCCTATAAGCATTGACGAGTTTTTGGTCATAAATCATTGCTGGGATGCGGTAAAGCTCACTGTTGTAAGTTTCGCTGATGCCTTTGCCGTATTTTGCAAGGTTGTTGTAGTAAGTGTTGTGGTCTGAGTACATAACGATAGTTGTTGTTTCAAGAAGTCCTTTCTCATCCAAGTAATCCATCATAATACCAACAGCTTCATCAAAGTCTTTTACTGCTGCGGCGTATGTGCGAAGGTAATCAGCCTTTTTGCCGTTGCCCTTTGGGAATACGCCTTTTGCATCAAAGTAACCATAATATCCGCCTTCGTATTCAACGCCATTTTGGTCAACATAATCAAAGTTTGCAAAATTCTCTCTTTCAACATAATAGCCGTGCATTGCAAAAGTCAACCAGTATGTCAAGAACTGCTCGTCAGTTGGGAACATTGTTTCTTTCATATGAAGCATTGTCTCGCTGTCTTTTGTTCTTTCACCTTTGAAGGAAGATTCGTTCCATTCATTTGTTACGCCATATTCTTTCATTGCATCAATGTCATAGAAATTGTCAAAACCATAACTTTCAAAAAGTTCTTTTCTGTTGTAGAAAGTGCCTGTGTTTTGATGGAAGGCGTTTGCAGTTACATTTGGATACTTATGCTTAAACATATTTACCAAAGAGTATGGATAAGCATTGTTTTCAAAATCATAGTTTACATACTTGCCAGTTGGGTTGCTTCCAAGCAGAGCATTGTTTTCAGATGTATCTGTCTTTTCACGAGTGTGGTAATTGTCAAGGACAATACTTTCTCTCATAAGCTTTGTCAAGTTTGGATAGATTTCATTGATTGTCTCTGCGTCATAGTTTAAGGTGAGTGGATACCAATCGAAACTTTCCACCATAAGCATAATAAGGTTGTTTCCTTCGCTGATTCCATTAAACTCAGAAGTCTCTGTGTACAACTTTTCATTGTCAGATGAAAGTGCGGCGTCAACAACATCCAAATCTTTGTAGTTAACTTTGGTTGAGAAAGCTCCGCTGAATATTTCGTAAACGGCATTTGCTGTAATGCCTTTTGTCTGATATCTTGAAGAGTTTTGGTTGAACAGCATATTTTGATAACTGTTTTGCCCTTTGATTACTCCGTCATAAACAGGGACAACTGCCAAACAGACCAAAATTGCAGACATAACAACAGCAAGTGGGATGCTGTATTTCTTGCCAGCTTTGAAATTTTTTGCTTTGTGCTTTTTTAAATAAACTTCAACACCTATTCCAGCACCAACAAATGCCAGCCAAATTCCGATGCAGGTGAAAAGGTGAGTCCAGTTGAATGACAAATCTTCGATTGTTCCGAAAGCGTCGTTTCTCATATTTATCATTGAGAAATCAAAGAATGTTCCGTTGCTTTCATACAAATAAATAAAGCCAACACAGATTGCAATTTGTCCAATAGCCAGAATGCTGACAATGACAAGTTTTGCAATACGGTTTGGAATCAAAAGCAAAATAAGTGTGAAGAAAAAGAGAAGCCCCAGTGCATATACTGGTGTTGTCAGAAAAGGTTTACAATCTGTGAAAGAGATGCTGAAAAGCTCAATAAAAATGGCAAGAGCAATCCAAATCCAAACAAATAAGTTGTCTTTCAAAAATGTTTTCATCTGTTTTTCTCCCAAAAACCAAATTCAGTTAAATTATATATCACATAATAATATAATGTCAATATTTTTGAAAATGTTGCGACATTCTTAGACAAATTTTGCTTTTCTTTGACAGCATTTTATTGCCGGATGAAAACTGCGATGTTCTACAATAAGGAAAGGAGCGGATATGAACAAAAAACTGAACAAATACCTTTTCTTATTAGCAAATTTTGTTATTATGGTGGGACTTTTTTATGTTCTATTCAATGCAAGCGTAAACCTTGTGCTTTTCCCATTTGCTTTTGGGTTGCTTTATGCACTTTGCTGGGCGAATCAAAAAATTTGGATTATTACACCAGCTTACATTGTTGCAGGGGCAATCTTCAAGCCTACACTTGAATTCTCTATTTGTACACTTGTTTGCTGTTTTTGCTTGATTTTGCCTTACTTTGTTCACATTTTGTGCAAAAAGAACATCAAAAAATGGGAATTTTTTGTTTATGCCATCGTTGGACAAACTGCCAATGTGGTGTTTGACATAATCTCTGGTGTTTTCCCTGTTTTGCCATTTGTCAACATCGTTTTGGGATGTTTGTTTATGTTTGCTTGTATGACTGTGTTTGAAGCATTTATCATACGCGGATTTTCAAACAAACTGACAAATCTTGAAATCGTGTCACTGTTTTCAATCATTGCTGGCGTATCCAGTGGGCTTGCAGTTTTAAATATTTATACTTTCAGTTTTCTTAAACTGTTTGTTTCTTTTGTTGTGCTTGTCTTTGCGTTTTGCTCAACTCCAACACTTACAATGCTGGTTGCTTCAATCGCTGGACTTGGCTCGGTGATTGCCACAAACAACGCTGTCTTTGTTGCACCATTCATCTTGTGGGCGCTCTTTGCACTTCTATTTAAAAAACGTTTCCGTATTTTTATGGTTGTGGCAATTATTGCTGTGGAACTTGTGGTTGGGTTCTATTTCAAACTGTATTATTCTTTTGGCTATCTGGAAATTTTGCCTGTGCTTGTCTCTTGCGTTTTCTTTATGTTTCTTCCAAAAAATTGGTGCAACGAAATCTCTGTTGTGTTCAACTTGTCAAAAGACAGAGTTGCGATGAAGAATGTCGTAAATCGAAACAGAGAGATTTTGCATAACCGTCTTGGCAATCTCAGTGAAATCTTTAATGATATGAATTTGATTTACAGAAATTTGCTTAAACAAGGAATGACGCTTGACGAAGTGAAGGTGCTGTTAGAGCAAGAAATCAAAGAGAAGATTTGCTCTTTCTGTCCAGATAGAAATCACTGCCATAGGACTTTCTCTGAAAGCACCAAGAAAGTGTTTGATGAGCTGATTACCATTGCGTATCAAAGGGGCAGAGCAACGCTTTTGGATATCCCTTCCTTTTTGACATCAAGGTGCAAGCAGACCACTTCAATTTTGGGAAGTGTCAACACTCTCACTGCACAATATAAAAAATATATGAATATGGTCAAGGATGTTGACACCAGCAAAGTTATCATTGCAGAGCAGCTTTTGGGAGTCTCAAAAATTTTGGGTGAGCTTTCGAAAGAGATTGACACCAACATTTCTTTTGACACGGTCAGAGAAAATAAGATTCTGGACGAACTTACTTATTACAATATAATCTGCATAGATGCAGTTGTTTTCGAAAAAGATATTTGGACAACCGAAGTCTCTCTTGTGGTAAAGACTGATGACTGTGAAAAGCCAAGGATTGTGGATGTTGTCAGCAAGATATGCGGAAAGAAAATGTCCATTTGCGAAACTTTCTCATCAACAAGACCGGGGTACACTGTTTTGAATTTGAAAACAGCACCAAAATATGATTGTTTGTTTGGGGTGAGCCAAAAGACAAAGAATGGTTCAAAGATGAGTGGAGACTCATACAGCATTGTCAAGCTTGGTGGGGACAAACTTCTCTTTGCCATAAGTGACGGAATGGGGAGTGGTGAAAAAGCAGAAAAGACAAGCGACCTTTCAATCAGCTTGGTGGAAAACTTCTATAAAGCTGGCTTTGACAACGACTTGATTTTGTCAACAGTCAACAAACTTTTAAATCTTCACAAGGAAGAGATTTTCAGTGCGATGGACATCTGCATCTTTGACCAAAAAGACGGACTTGTGGATTTTATTAAAATGGCATCTCCAAATTCTTTCATTCTCAATGAAGATGAGTGCAGGACTGTTGAGACAGGTGCGTTGCCAATGGGGATTGTTGATGACGCTGAGCCACTCATCAAAAAGAATGTTGTCAGCAGCAAAGATTTCATTGTACTTGTGTCAGACGGAATCAGTGATAGTTTTTCTGACAACGAAGCACTCAAAGAATGCATCAAATCAATCAAGACAAAAAATCCGCAAGAGTTTGCTGACGAACTCGTTGAGCGAGCCCTTGCTTGCAACAACGGATATGCGGTTGATGATATGTCTGTAATTGCAATAAAAGTTTTAGATTTTTAGTAAAAAATACGCAAAAAGTGCCATTTTTGGCATTTTTTTTGTAAAAACTTATTGTTTTTAGCCTTTTACAGTGTTATACTAAAAAAGAAAATAAGGTGAATTAAATGGAAAGAATACTTGAATTTGTTAAGAAAAACAAACTTTTTAAAGCAGGAGATGTTGTTGGTGTTGGTGTCAGTGGTGGCATTGATTCTATGTGTCTTTTGCACTTTTTAAATTCTCAAAAAGAAGCACTTGATATTGATGTTGTTGCAATCCATATCAATCACGGCATCAGGGAAGAAAGCGATGACGAAGCAAGATTTGTTGTGCAGAAATGTAAAGAAATGGGAGTGAGAGTTTACAAATTTACAATTGACGCTCCAAAGCTTGCAAAGGAAAGAAAGGTTAGTCTTGAAACAGCTGCAAGAGATGGAAGATACGGTGTTTTTGAAGCTCTTGCAAAAAAAGATATTGTTGACAAGATTGCTCTTGCACATCATCAAAGCGACCAAGCTGAAACAATCCTGATGCACATTTTCAGGGGGTGCGGAGTCTCTGGGGCGAAGGGGATGGAACCTATTCGTGACAAACTCTACATCAGACCAATGCTTCCAGTTTCAAAAGAGAAAATTGCTGATTATGCAAATATGAACAACATTGAATATGTTGAAGATGAAAGCAACAAAGACACATCTTACACAAGAAATTATGTCAGAAATGTCATTATGAAAGACATCTTGAAAAAGTGGCCAAACGCCATTGAAGCAATCAACAATTTTGCAAGCGCAGTAAGTGAAGATGATGATTACATAAAGGGAAGCATCAGCGCAAATGCAATTATGGCTGACAAAAATATTGTTCAAATGCCTTGCTATTATTTCAACGGCAAAAGCTCAGTTTACAGCAGAATAGTCTTTCGTGCACTTTCACTTATCGGCGTGAAAAAGGATATTGAAAGAAAGCATATTGAGATGATTAAAGAGCTTGCCACAAGTCTTGAAAATGGCAAAAAAATCAAATTGCCATTTGATGTGACAGTCAGCAAAGAATATGATTTCTTGACCTTTGAAAACAACTATGTTGAAAAACCTGACCTTTCAAGAGTCCTTAAATGTGAAGAATTTGTTGCTCCAAACTATGGCACAATCTCAGTCAAGAGAGTTAAAACTGAAAAAATGAGTGACAGAAGTGCTCTCTACTTTGACAACAAAAAATTGCCAAAGGGGACAAAATGGAGATACAGAGAAGACGGAGATGTTTTTGAAAAGTTTGGCGGTGGCGGAACTAAAAAACTTAAATCTTTCTTGATTGACAGAAAAGTTCCAGTCAGAGTGAGAGATTTTATTCCAGTTCTCGCCTGTGGGAATGAAGTATATGTTATTGCCGGAGTTGAAGTGAGTGAAAAGGTCAAGGTTGATGCAGATGCACAAACTTGTGTAAGAGTTGAAGTAAAGAAGAAATAACAAAAGAAAACTTGGATTCGTCCAAGTTTTTTTCATATTTTTGCACAGACTATTTCTGTGAAGAAAAAACAAAAAGATGATTTTGAAAGGAAAGACCCACTTTGTCCGTTTGTTCCTGAAAACTTAAAGAAAAAATAGGCTACATCGCATATGATTACAACTTAAAGTCTGAGATGCTGGGATTTTTTGATATGACATAAAAATCTCCAAGCCTTTCGGCTTTTGGGAAACGTTGACCTTTTTCAAAAAAGTTTGTGCCTAAGTTTTGCCCGTCACGGTCATACAAAGTGAAAAATCCAGTTTTTGGGGCTTGCTCTGTTGGTCTGTATCTTTTCATAAATTCTCCTTTCTTTATTTTGTGAGAGATGAAGATTTGTTATGCATATTCCCTAAAACTGACAAAATTTGTTGACAAGCAGTGTTTTGTTTGATAGAATTATTTTGTTAGTTGATTTGCTTGAAAACAAATGCAACTTTTTAATCAAGACGGTGGAGTGAAAAGCAGTAGTCTTGCCAAAGCTTGCGCACAGAGAAAGGTTGGTTGGTGAAAAACCTTGGCAGATGGCAGATGAATTACAGTCATTTCAAATCTTGCGCGATTTTGCCTGCGAATGGCAGAATAAGGGAAATTTTGTGCTTCGCCCAAAATTTCTGAATTTAGGTGGTACCACGAACGCACGCTTCGTCCTAAAAATTAGGCTCGGCGTGCTTTTTTAATTGGAGAAAAAAATGAGTAAGATTGATAGAAGTAAGTTGTTTGAGACATTGAAAGAGCGTGGATATGTTTACCAAATGTCTAATGAAGAAAATGTGAGAAAAATTGTTAATGGCAAGCCAACAACAGTGTATGTTGGAATTGACCCAACTGCTGACAGTTTGCATATTGGACACTTTTTCTCATTGATGATGATTAAGTACTTTCAAGATGCAGGTCACAATGTGATTGTGCTTATCGGCGGGGCAACTGCAATGGTTGGAGACCCAAGTGGAAGAACAGATATGAGAAAGATGCTCACCGAAGAACAAGTTCAACACAATCTTAATGAAGTTAAGGCGCTTGTTGAAAGATTTGTTGATATGGGCGGGGAAAATCCTGCAAAGATTGTCAGCAATGCTGAATGGTTTAAAGGATATGACTATGTTGACTTTATGAGAGATGTCGGCACATATTTCAATGTCAACAAAATGCTTTCAAATGATGCTTATGCAAGAAGACTTGAAGAAGGTGGGCTTACTTTCCTTGAAATGGGTTATATGCTTATGCAGGCATACGACTTTGTCTTCCTTAACAAAAAATATGGCTGTAATCTCCAAATTGGTGGTTCAGACCAATGGGGAAATATGGTTGCCGGCACAGAGCTTGGCAGAAAGATGGCTTTTGCTGATGGTAAAAAGCACGATTTGGAATGCTTAACTTGCCCACTTTTGACAAACTCAGAAGGTCAAAAAATGGGAAAGACTGCAAAGGGGGCTCTTTGGGTTGCCAGAGAAAAAACAAGCGTCTATGATTTCTATCAATATTTCTACAATGTGCAAGATAAAGATGTTTTGACGCTTTTGAGACTTTTCACAAGAATCCCACTTGATGAAATTGATGCTCTCGTTTCAAAAGATATTATCGCTGCAAAGAAGAGAATGGCATTTGAAATTACAAAACTTGTTCACGGAGAAGCCGAAGCAAAGGCTGCAATGGAAATGGCCGAAAACTTGTTCTCAAATGGTGGAGACAATGCACCAGTTGTAAAAATTTCAAAAGCGGAAGTGCCAATGGGCATCTGCGACCTTCTTGTAAAATGCAATCTTGCACCATCAAAGAGTGAAGCAAGAAGACTTGTTCAGGGTGGAGCAATCACTTTTAAAAATGAAAAAGTTTCTGACTTTGCATTGTCAATTACAGCTGATTTGCTCGGCGACGGTGCACTTTTGAAGAAAGGTAAAAAATCTTTCATTAAGGTTGTTTTGGAATAAAACTCTTTAAGGAATTTTGTATGATGGAATACGCAAACAAAATTGAGATTGTGGAAAAGAAATCAAAGTTTATTGGTTATCTTTTTCATTGTAAAACGACAGACGATGTGCAAAGAGCTCTTGAAATGCTTAGAGCTGAGCACAAAAAAGCGACTCATATTTGCTATGCCTACTCACTCTCAAATCCATTTTTGGAGAAAGCTGTGGATGACGGAGAACCTGGTGGAACGGCAGGAAGACCAATTTTGTCTGTTATTCAAAAGAAGGGTGTCACGGACGCTTGTGTCTTTGTGGTTAGATATTTTGGGGGTATTAAGCTTGGTGCTGGCGGGCTTGTCAGAATGTATACCAAGACAACAAGTGAGGTGTTGAAATGAAAGTTGTTACAATGTGTGGAAGTATGAAATTTGCAGACAAAATGCCAAAGTTTGCAGGTTTGCTTGAAACCAAGTATGGTTTTTGCGTGCTTCAACCCGTGTATGAGTTTGGAGAAGAAAACCTGACAAAAGAAGAATTGCAAAACAGCGAAGCATACAAAAATATTGTAGATGCACATTTTAAGAAAATTGACATAAGTGACGCAATTTTTGTTGTGGATGTTGATGGTTATATTGGAAGCTCAACGAAAAGAGAAATCGAATATGCAAAGAAAAACGGCAAACAAGTTTTGTATTACAGTGACGGTGTCTAGGGAGAAAAAATGGTAATTACTAAAATCAAACAAATTGCAAAGACGAATCGTTATCACGTCTATGTTGATGAAGAGTGGTTTGGGATTTTTCTTGACGAGACTTTGGCAAGGGAGCATCTTAAAACCAATCAAGAAATCGACGACGAAAGACTTTTTCAAATCAAAAAAGAAAATGACGCGCGCGTCTCTTTTGCTCTTGCAACTTCTTATATGGAGAAGTATGTGACAACAGAAAAGGGAATCAGGGATTATTTAAAGAAAAAATCTTTTGATGATGAAACCATTTCAAAGACGGTCGACAAACTGAAAGCATATGGCTTTGTGGACGATGAGAAGTTTGCAAAGAATTACTTTGAAAGTCTTTCTTCTGGCAAGGGGAAAAGGGTTATTGCAAACAAGCTTTTGCAGAAAGGAATTTCAAAAGAAATCGTGCAAGAATTGCTCTCAAATGTGGATGATGAAAGTCAGCTTGAAACGGCAATTGCATTGGCGGAGAAATTCGTCAAAAATCGCGAGCAGTCGCCAAAATTATGGAATAAGTGCCTTGCTCATTTAGTCTACAAAGGCTATGATTATAGTGTGGCACAAAAAGCAACACAGACCGCATTAAAAAGTTACGAAGGAGAAAACAATGATTGGATTTGATTTGCAGGAAGTTGCAAGTGTTAAAGATGCAGACAAACTTCTTTCAAAGATTGCTCTACAAAGCGAAATTGACTACATAGACACTTTTCCAAGAAACAAAAAGGAAAAAGTTGCAACCCTTTGGGCAGTGAAAGAAGCAGTTTTCAAAGCACTTGACATTGCGGCAGGGGAGATTTCTTTTAAAGAAATTGAACTTTGTCACAAAGAAAATGGTGCGCCATTTGTTGTGCTTTCTGGAAAAGCTTTGAAAGTTTTTGAAAGCAAGTTTAAAAAAATTCAAATTTCAATTTCTCATCAAAAAAACATTGTTGGTGCGGTTGTTGTGTGTGAGTAATTTTTATCAGTTTTCATAGTTGCCACAAAAATATCTTTTGTGGCTTTTTTATTGCAAAAGAATAAAAACTTTATATTTTCTCAACCTATTTTAGTAGTATAAAGTTTTGCCAAACAGGAGATATTTTTATGAAGAAAAAAGTTTTTCGCTCGCTTATTAAAAAGGTTAAATCTATTGAAAGAAATTGGGGAAGTCTTGAAGATTTTGTCGTTTCAACAACCTTTTTGGGCGACAAACATACAATGAAAATGGAAGACGATGCTTCCCTTTTTGAAGGACTGAACTTGGTCTATCAAGACTTGTCTGACTTGGAAAGAGCGGACCTTGTTGACCTTCAAAAGAATTTAGGAGATTATGGAAAGTTTGGTAAAACGCGGAGACATATATTTTGCTGACCTTAGTCCTGTTGTTGGGAGTGAGCAGGGTGGCGTACGCCCTGTTCTTGTCATCCAAAATGATGTTGGAAACAAATACTCTCCAACAGTCATTGTTTCAGCAATTACAAGTCAACTTACAAAAGCAAAACTGCCAACGCACATCGAACTTTCTTCGCAAGATTACAATCTGCCAAAAAATTCGGTTGTGCTTTTGGAGCAGATTCGAACACTTGACAAAAGGCGTCTGAAAGAAAAAATTACTGTCATTGATGACAGCAAAATGAAAGAAATAAACAAAGCTCTTCTGATTTCTTTGGGGTTTGTCAATTAAGTATCCACATTTTTCCACCTAAAATTGAAACAAAAGGCTTTACATTTTGAAGAACTTGTGCTAAAATATGTGTGATTTAATTTTAGGAGAACAAATATTATGATGATTGAACCACCAATTGACGAACTTGAAAAGCTTGCTGGGGGAAATAAATATATCCTTTCCATCGTTGCTTCAAAAAGAGCAAAAGAAATCGAAACTACAAGAAGAACAGAACTCGCAACTGCTGACAAAAAGTCAATCAGTATTGCTCTTGATGAAATCTACCAAGGCAATGTTGCACCAAGCGACTTAAACGATTGATTTTGGAAAAGTTTTTGTGATATAATTCTACTGTTAAAACACAGTAGAATTTTTTATTTTAAGGATAACAATGTTCGCAAAAATTATTATCGACCAAGATGCAAAAGCTTTGGACAAAGTTTTTGAATACAAAATCCCTGACGAAATGTCGGTTGAAGTTGGAGAAAGAGTGCTTGTGCCTTTTGGCAGTCGCAATCTCCAAGGGTTTATTGTCGGCATCAGCGAAAATTGTGAGTTTGATGAAAGTAAAGTAAAACCAATTTCAAGCAAGCTCGAAGATTTTGCGGTTATCAAGAAAGAAATGCTTGAACTGATGTTTCATATGGCGGACAAACTCCATCTCAAACTTGCCAGCATTTTAAGACTTTTCTTGCCAAGCGAGATGCGTACGGACAAAGTGAAAGAGCTGCTTGCAAAGACGGTTGCTCTGGCGGAAAACTTTCAAATGCCATCTGCAAGGGCGAGTAAGCAAATTGAGATTGTTGAGTTTTTGAAAGAGAACGGCGAGACAAAACTTTCAGACATTACCGAAAAATTTTCTTATTCCACAATTTCAACAATGGTTAAAAATGGGCTCTTGGTGACAAGGGTGCAACAAGTTTTACGTAGTCCAGTTTTTGACAAAGTGAAAGATGAGTCAAGAAAACTTACTCCACTTCAACAAAGGGCAGTGGATACAATCTCTGAAAACAAAACCTATCTTTTGCACGGCGTTACGGGAAGCGGAAAGACGGAAGTTTATATGAATCTGATTGAAAGACAACTGACGCTTGGAAAGACTGCGCTTATGCTTGTGCCGGAGATTTCGCTTACGCCACAAGTGCTGGCAAATTTCAAGGCACGCTTTGGAGAAAATGTTGCGCTTATTCACAGTGGACTTTCAGCGGGTGAAAGATTTGATGAATGGAAGAGAATCTTCTTTGGACAAGCAAAAGTTGTTGTGGGTGCAAGGTCGGCAATTTTTTGTCCGATTGAAAATCTTGGAATAATCATCATCGATGAAGAACACGAGCAGAGTTACATCTCTGAAAGCAATCCACGTTATGATACTCATATGGTTGCGGAGTTTAGAAGAAAGTACAACGATTGCACGCTTGTTTTGGGAAGTGCGACGCCATCCATTGAAAGTTATGCAAAGGCGATTGA
Source organism: uncultured Lachnospiraceae bacterium (assembly GCA_964541365.1). Classification (GTDB taxonomy): domain Bacteria; phylum Bacillota; class Clostridia; order Christensenellales; family UBA1242; genus Caccovivens. The sequence goes on along the minus strand of CAZIPJ010000005.1, from coordinate 5,447 downwards.
TGGAGAGTTTTCTTTGGTGGAGATGCCTGTGCGTGTCAATGGAATGGAAATGCCAAAGATTGTTGTGGTTGATATGCTTATGGAGATGCGCCAAGGGAACAACCAAATATTTTCAATCCCACTCATTTATGAACTTCAAGACATAATCAAAGACAAAAAGCAGGCGATGATTTTCATTAACAGACGTGGATTCTCGTCTTTTCAAAGATGCAGGCAATGTGGTTATATTGCAAAATGCACAGATTGTGATGTGTCGCTTGTTTATCACAGGTTTGAAGATAGGCTGAAATGTCACTACTGCGGGAAGCGTTTCAAGGCCCTTGACATCTGTCCTAGTTGTGGAAGCAGAGATATCAAGCAAGGGGCAGTTGGGACTGAGAGAGTTGTGGAAGAACTCCACAAATTGTTTCCTGATGTGAGAATATTGCGTATGGATAATGACACCACTTCAAAAAAGAACTCTCATAGAGAGATTTTAAATGAGTTTAAAAACACAAAACCTGCAATTCTTGTGGGGACGCAGATGATTGCAAAGGGACACGACTTTGAAGATGTGCTTCTTGTGGGGATTGTGGATGCGGACCAAAGTCTTTATCAATCGGACTATCGAAGCATTGAAAGAACTTTCCAACTTATCACGCAGGTCTCTGGAAGAGCTGGACGAAGCAGTAAGCAAGGGAAAGTGATTTTGCAGACTTACAGCCCAAAGCACTATGTGTATAGGTTTGCTACCAATTATGATTATCAAGGTTTTTTCAAAAAGGAAGTAAATTTAAGAAAAGTGACAAACTTTCCACCTTATGCAAGAATAATTCGAGTACTTTTCACAAACGAAAACGAAAAAACAGTGGCAGAAGAGTGCAAAGTGTGTTACAATAAAATCAAGCAAATCAAAGAAGACTATGCAAATGAATTTGTCTATCTTGATGTGATGAAAGCACCACTAAATAAAATCAAAAACAAATTTCGTTATCAAATTATGATGAGAATTAAACTTGAAAAGGCGGACGAAATTGAGAAGAAGATTTATGAAAGCGTGGACGAAAAATGCAAGTCGAGCGTCTTTTTTGAGATAAATCCAAACAATCTATCATAAAAGGAAAAAATTATGAGAGTTTATGTTGTTAGACACGGCAGAACGATTTGGAATGAAAAACATATTTCGCAAGGCTGGCGACAAAATCGTTTAAGCCAATTTGGGAAACAACAAGTGCAGGAGACTGCTGAAAAACTTAAAGATTTTGAATTCGATATGATTTTCTCATCTCCACTTATGCGTACGATGCAAACGACCAACATCATAAATAAATTTCACAATGTGAAAGTGTTTCGTGATAAAAGACTCATTGAAGATAACAAGGGGATTTTTACAGGAAGAACAAAAGAGCAAATCACAGAAGAAGAGTGGAAGCTTTTTTCAAAAGACCCAAAGGCCTGTGGTTTGGAATCCTTGGAAGAAATATATGCAAGAGTTAAAGATTTTACAGATTATTTAAAAAAGAATTTTTTACACAAAACACCACTTGTCGTGACACACGATTGTGTTGCACTTATGTTGGAATATTGTTCAAAGTATGACAGTTTTGTGAAAAGTAATTATGAGACACTTGTCCGATTTAATAATGCTGAATTCAGACAGTTTGATTTGTAAAAATTTTTGAACAAAAAATAAAAAAGTGCCACGGCACAGGGAGAAAAATTATGGCAGTAAGAAAAATTGTCGTGCTTGGAAGCGACACATTAAGAAAAAAATCAAAACCAGTCCAAAATTTTGACGCAGATTTGGGCTTGCTTCTTGATGATATGACGAAGACTATGATTGAAAGAAAAGGAATGGGTATTGCTGCGGTTCAGGTCGGAGTGCTTAGGCGTGCGATTGTGATTGAGATTGAGCCAAAGAAATATCTTGAAATAATCAATCCAAACATTCTTGAAACCAGAGGTAAGGTGTGCGACAGCGAAGGATGTCTCAGTGTGCCTGGTTTTTTCACTGATGTAACAAGACCAAAGTATGCAAAAATTGAAGCCTACGATAGATTTGGAAAGAAGTTCCAATTTGAAGGCACTGATTATGTTGCACGCTGCATCTGTCACGAAATCGACCATTTGGACGGAATTTTGTTTGTTGACCACACAAAAGAAGGCAGAGAATACAAAAAGTCAAAAGGAGTGTTGTAGATGAAGATTCTGTTTTTCGGAACTCCATATTTTTCAGAAATCATTTTGGGCGGACTTGTCCAAAGGGGCTTTGATGTTGTTGGTGTTGTTTGCCAAAATGACAAGCCTGCTGGCAGGGGTAACAAAATGGTTTCTCCACATATTGTTCAGTATGCAAAAAGTTTAAATTTGCCAGTTTATCAATTTGAAAAGTTGTCGCTTTATATTGATGAATTTAAAAAGCTCGACTATGATATTGCTGTTACAGCGTCTTATGGAAAGTTTTTGCCAAAAAGATTGCTCGACCTTCATCCTTGTGTGAATGTGCATCCTTCGATGCTTCCAATATATCGTGGCTCTACACCAATCCAAACAGCACTTTTAAATGGCGATAAGAAAACTGGTGTATCCATTATGCAAACGGGTGTTGGAATGGATGACGGAGATATCTTTGTTCAGAAAGAGACTGAAATCTTGCCAGAAGATGACTATGTTTCACTTATTCCAAAATTGGCAAATATTGGACTTGACCTGTTGTGTGAGACTCTGAAAAAGATTGAAAATGGCACTGCTCAAAAGACGAAACAAGATGAAGCAAAAGCTACATTTGTCAAGCTGATTGAAAAACAAGATGCACTTCTTGATTTTTCACTTTCAGCAGAAAGTCAAGTAAACAAAGTCAGGGCATTTTGTGAAGACCCTGTTGCCTTTTTCTTCATCGGAGAAGACAGAATAAAAGTTTATAAAGCCAGAGTGGCAAAGGATATTCAAGGTGATGCACTTCAAGTGATTCCAAACAAAAAAAGGTTTTTGATTGGCACAAGTGACGGAGTCTTTGAAGTGCTTGAATGTCAAGTTCAAGGTGGGAAAAGAATGGACGCGAAGAGTTTTCTAAATGGATTCCGATTTAAAACAATGGAGATTCGTGTATGATTTTGGATTTAACATTTGAAGAAATTTGTGAATATGTCAAGAATTTGGGTGAGCCAGCGTACAGAGCTAAGCAGCTTTATGAAGCATTGACTCTTGGAAAAACCTTGGACGAAATTACAAATTTGCCAAAGAGTTTTAAAGAAAAGATTGAAAATGACTATCCAAAATATATTGAAGCGGGAAGACTTGAAAGTAAGGATGGCACAATAAAATGCGCCATTCGTTTTCCTGACGGCAGTTTGGTGGAGACTGTGCTTTTGAAGTATAAGTATGGCTATACGGTTTGTGTTTCCACGCAGGTAGGCTGTCGAATGGGTTGCAAGTTTTGTGCTTCCACCTTGAATGGTCTTGAAAGAAATTTGTCTGCTGGGGAAATCTTGGCACAAGTTTTGTTTTTCAATCGTATTCTTGGTGGCACCTTGAAAGAAAGAAAAATCACAAACATTGTTTTGATGGGTTGTGGAGAACCACTTGACAATTATGACAATGTTGCAAAATTTTTGAGATTGGTTAGTGCTGAAAATGGACTTGGAGTCAGTCAAAGAAACATTTCGCTTTCCACTTGTGGACTTGTTCCAAACATCAGAAAACTTGCAGATGACGGGTTTTCGGTGACGTTGACAATCTCTTTGCACGCACCAAATGACGAACTTAGAAAGACAATTATGCCGATTGCAAATGCGTATAAGATTGAAGAAATTTTGAAAGCGTGTGATTATTACTTTGATAAAACTGGCAGAAGAATTTGTTTTGAATATTCGCTTATCAGTGGTGTCAATGACACAGACAAAGAAATTTTGCAGCTTGCAAAAATTTTGAAAGGTCGCTCTTGTCACGTCAATTTGATTCCACTCAATTCTGTTAAGGAGAAGAATTTGCTTGGCACAGCAAGAAAGAAGGCGTATGTCATTGCTGGGAAGCTTGAAAAACTTGGAATAAGTGCCACTGTGAGAAGAACAATGGGAGAAGATATTGACGGTGCTTGCGGACAGCTTAGAAATAAGGTGGGTGCAAAAGATGAATAAGGGACTTTTGCTTAAAAAACAAGCAGATTTATTTACGGTTGAATTTGAAAGTGGAGAGATTTGCACGTGCGTTGCAAGAAAAAACCTTAAAAGAGAAGGAATTTTTGTTGGAGACAGAGTTTATATTGATGCCGACAATGCAATTTGCAAACTTGAAAAAAGAAAGAATGTGCTTATCAGACCACCACTAGCAAACCTTGACAAGATGTTTATTGTGCTTGCGCCAGTGCCTAAGCCAGACTTATATTTGGTTGATAAGATGCTCTTGTTTTGCAAGCTTAATTCCATCGAACCGCTCATTTGTATAAATAAAAAAGATTTGGATGAAGACTATTGCAAAAAACTCGCAAAGATTTATGAGAGTGTGGCAAAGGTTGTCATCACTTCAACACTTGATGAAAGTGCGAAAAAACTTAAAGAAGAAATCAAAGGAATTTGTGCGCTTGCTGGACAAAGTGCCGTTGGAAAATCATCCATAATCAATGCACTGAGCGGACAGGCTTTGACAGCTGTTGACACTTTCAGTAAAAAGATTGAGCGTGGTAAGCAGACTACAAGGACGGTACAGCTTTATAACTTTGGGAGGGGGATGTACCTTGCGGACACGGCAGGATTTTCAAAGTTGGATGAATATTTGCTTGACTTAGAATATGATGAAATCAAATCTTATTATCCAGAATTTGTCAAGCTTGCACACTTGTGCAAATATAGTTCCTGTTTGCATCAGAACGATAAAAATTGCGCAATTATCAAAGCGGTTAAAAATGGAGAGATTGAAAAAACGAGATATGAAAACTATTTAAAACTGCTTGAAATTGTGAAAAATATCAAAAAGTATTAAAACATTTTGAAAAATACTTAAACTTTGCTAAACTTTATTTAAAGGGAGCTTTTATGAAAAGAAGAGTGGATATTTCTGTTTCAACAGACCCAGTTACGGATTATCAGCAAATTATCGAATATGCAAAGGATATGCAAGGCGTTGCAGACTTTTTGCATTGTGACATAATGAACGAAAATTTTGTTCCTAAAAACACATACGATTTTGGCTTGCTGAAAAACATTAACAGAAATTCTCTTATTATGCTTGATGTGCATCTTATGGTGAATGAACCAATGCTTGATGTCCCAAAATATATTGAAGCAGGTGCAAACATCGTCACTGTCCACTATGAAGCTTTTGAAGATAAAGAAAATCTGGTCAGGACTATTGATTTTATTAAACAAAACAACACCTTGGCTGGAATTTCTCTCAATCCGTCAACACCTTTCAAAGATGTGAAGGCGTATGCTTTCAATGCAGATGTTGTGCTTGTTATGGGCGTTGTGCCT
>CAZIPJ010000004.1:0-45553 GCA_964541365.1 uncultured Lachnospiraceae bacterium | reverse complement strand
GTCAAAATTCCGTCTTGAACAACTCCGTTTCTGATTTTTGTGTGGGTGTCAAGAAGGTCGAACAAAGTTTTTGAAGCAATTGAGAAAGTTGTATTAAATTCTTTTGCAATGTAGATTATAAGTGCAAGGAACATTGTAATCAAAAGTCCAACAACTGAAACGATTGCAACAGTTAAATATCCTTTCCAATCCATCTTTTTGTTGAAATGTTTGTATCCCCAAGCGGCTGCAACCACAGTGATATATGAAGCAATCCAAGCAATATAGCCAACATAATAGAGCACACCATAAAGTACGCAACCAACAAGTCCAAGACCAATTGCTGCGAGAATCGCAAACAAGAGATTTGATTTTTTATCAGCTGATTCTTCTGATGAAATATTAGTTTCTTTTTCTTCCATAAAATTCTCCTAAGTTCATTATATACGTATTATAACAAGCTGGGTTGGCAGTTGTCAAATATATATGATAATTTGACGGTATAAACTTGATATGTTATAATAATATTGTTATGGAAAAAGAAAAATTACGAGATAGAAAATTTGTTTGTAAAAACTGTGGAAAGACTTTTGTGTGGACGGCGGGAGAACAGCAGTTTTATAAAGAAAAGAATTTAGAAAATCAACCACAAGTTTGTCCAAAGTGCAGAAGGGAGAAAAAAGTTCAGAAAAAAATAGGCAAAAGCGGTTCAAGTAAAATAAAAAGATAGCGGGTTGCTATCTTTTTTTGTTTTCCTGTCTGACTCTGCCAATCACAAAATCGTCTTCGTCTGTGTCTTTTGTTACTGTTGTGCCTGCACAGATGTAAGTTCCTTTTGCGATTTTGACAGGTGCAACGATATTTACATTGCATCCAATAAATGCATCATCTCCAATGTAAGAGAATTGTTTTTCTTTGCCGTTGTAATTTGCGAAAACAACTCCACAGCCTACATTGACATTCTTTCCAATTTCTGCATCTCCAACATATGAAAGATGTGGAATTTTTGAGCCAGCACCGATGTGGCTGTTTTTGATTTCAACAAAAGAGCCGACTTTGATGTCGTTTTCAAGAACACAGTTTGGGCGCAGGTGACTGTAAGGCCCAATTTTGCATCCATTGCCTACTGTGCTTTCTTCAATCGTTGAATTTTCAACGATGCAGTTTTCACCGACAGTGCAATCTCTTAAAACACTTCCGCTTTTGATTACAGTGCCAGCACCGATGACGCATCTTCCACTGAGAGTTGAGCTTTTATCAATTTTGACATTTTTGCCAAGTGTTATTTCATTTGAATTGACAATACCCAAGTTTTTCATAGGTATATATATGTTTGAAATTTTTAAAGCGTTAATCACAGGCAATATTCATTACAAGAGATGGCAGTGAGTTTATTCCTGAGTGAGATATATTTGTCGAGAGTGTCAAGTAAGTATTTTTCTCTTTGGCTTTCAGCCATATTATTTAAGATTTTGTCATCAATCAAATAGTGAACTGGATTGGTTACGATAGACTCTTGCGAAAGCAAAAACTCAACCTTGCTTTTGAAATCTTCATCTTCGTTTGAGATTACTTTGATTTTTGCGGTGACAGTTTGTTCTTTGCCAACCAATCTCCTTTTTGCTTTTTGAGCAATAGTTTTCAATACATCACTTTTCATATCTTTTCTCCTTTTAAACAAGAGAAATTATATAATATATTGTTGTCATTTCAAAAGATTATTTTTGGCGATTTTCACCAATTCTGTCGAATGATGAAGATTTTTTTCTAATAAAAGAAAAAAACAGGACAGACCTGTTTTAATCGTTGTAATCATCAAGAAAATGGTGAATTTTGTTGTGTTTATCTTTGTATGCAATCACTGTTGAAAGGTTGACATTTTCCACGCTTTTGAAGATGTTTCCTTCAATTTGTGGGTCATCTGCACTTATGTTTTTGATGATTTCTTTTACCTTTGCACGTTTTGAACTTAGGCTTGATAAATCTTCTTTTTCAAATGCAATTTGCTCTGTGAATTTGCAGGCGCACTGAATGAAATACAAATCGTTGTAATCTCTCCAATGTTTGATGTCTTCTTCTCTGATTAGATAAAGTGGACGAATAAGTTCCATTCCTTCAAAGTTTGTGCTGTGCAGTTTTGGCATCATCGTCTGCACTTGCCCACTGTACAGCATCCCCATAAGGATTGTTTCAATAACATCGTCATAGTGATGTCCAAGTGCAATCTTGTTGCAACCAAGAAGCTTTGCTTTGTTGTAAAGATGTCCACGTCTCATTCTTGCACAAACATAGCAAGGGGACTTTTCAATGTTGAAGACATTTTCAAAGATGTCAGTTTCAAAAATCTTTGCAGGAATGCCAAGCATACGGCAGTTTCTTTCAATGAGCTCTCTGTTTTCTTTGTTGTAGCCTGGGTCCATAACTAGATAGACGAGTTCAAAAGGAAACTTGTTGTGGCGCTTTAATTCTTGAAAAAGCTTTGCCATAAGCATAGAGTCTTTTCCGCCGGAGATACAGACTGCAATCTTATCGTTTGGCTGAATCAAGTCATATTCATTGATTGCTTTTGCAAATCTGCTGAACAAAGTTTTGTGAAATTTCTTTCTCAGACTTGTTTCCACTTTTTCAGCAATGTTGTCCTTAATAAGAGTCTTTGAATGCTCTTTGATGTATCCAAAGTATCCGTCTTTGACTGTCAATGCAAAAAGCTTTCTTTCTTTAAGCTTTTCGGCAATGTTTGAACTCAGAACGCCGTCTTTGCAGTAAAGCACAACTTGGTTTTTTGCTTGCTTTACAAATTCTTCTACTTCGCAAGGTTTTATATTTTTTGCGTTTGGTATATGGCCGTATGAAAAAGATGTGGCATCACGGATGTCGAGAATGTCAAGGCCTTTAATGTTGTTTTTCAATTCTTCGTATGAGATATATTTTTTCATATTACCTATGCAAAATTATAGCACATAATTTGACTTTAATAAAAGAATTGAACACATTTTCTTGACAATTCTCTCGTAACCATTTATATATATTGATAAGCAGGGAGAATAGTATGAATAAAGAAAAAAGCAAGAAAATTTTTGACACTTATTTCAAGTCTCCGTTGGTTGTGGGTGGTATTGCATCTTTGATTTACATAATTGACCATTTTCTTGGCAATGCACTCGTCAAAGGTGGCTCATTTATGTGGGTGGCGTTTGTGGCTTGGACTGTGTTTGGTGCAGTCACACTTAAAGAAAGAGCAAAGGCTTTTGTAGCCATTATCATTGGTTTTGGTTTTGGAGTTTTGATGTGGTGGGCTTCAAGTTTCTTTAAAGGAAGTATCGCAGGGATTTCAATTGCGGGTCTGCTTTTCGTATTCCTTGCAAATGGAGCGATGATGTTCTTCCCACACTTAAAGAAAATTTGGCTTGACTCCGTGTCTGGGCTTTTTGTTGGGGTCTTACTTACTTTCAGTGGGGTTGGAGTTGGACTTTCTCCAAATACTGCTTCAAATGCGTTCTTGCTTCTTGGAATCATTTTGCTCTATTGTCTTCTTGGACTTGTTGCAGGATTTGCGATGTTGCATCTCACTTCTGCCAAGAAACCTAAATTTTCATCAACCGAAGAAACCATACAAGAAGTCGGCGACGAGAAGAAATAATGCCAATTTATGAATAGAAAAAAGAAAGGGGATACACCCCTTTTTTTGTTTTGATAAATTATTGTTGTGTGATAAAATGTATATTGGAGATTACATATGAATGGTTATGATTTTGACAAGACAATTTATGATGGGGACAGCTCGACTGACTTCTTTATCCATATGGTCTTGACAAGGACATACCTTTTGCTTTTCTTCCCTTGGTTTTTGCTTGTGCTTGCTCTTTATGGGCTGAAAATACTCAGCAAGAAAAAGACAAAAGAATGCTTGTTTTTCTTTATACCTTGGTACAAACGCTTGGACAAAATTGTTGAGAAATTTTGGGATAAGAAACAAACCAAAGTTTTTGATTGGTATCGTCAGCAACAAAAGGAAGATGACATCATAATCTCTGCTTCTCTTGACTTTCTGCTTGTGCCAATGATGAAAAGACTTGGAATTAAGCATTATCTTTGTACGCTTTACAATCGAAAAAATGGAAAAATTATTGGTGAAAATTGTTATGGAAAGCAAAAATATGTGCGCTTTCAAGCAAAATACAATGGTGAAAAACTAAGAAGTTTTTATTCCGATTCGATGAGCGATTTTCCAATGATGAGAGTTGCAGAATCTGCGTATATAGTTAAGAATAAAGTCCCTATTGAAATTGTTGTTCCAAAATGAAGCATTTTTTCGACAAAATGCTTTTTTTGAATATTTTCTAGTTACGCATTACTTTACATTTTTGTCATAAAATGATAATATATGTCTATGAAATGTCTCTATGTATATAATCCAACCAGTGGCAAACAAAAGAGCCACAAAAAGATTGATTATATCGTTAAAGAACTTAAAAAGAAGTTTGATGTTGTGGACTGCAAACCAACAGGTAAGGCTGGGGATGCGGGAATTTTTGCACGGGAAGCGTGTGGTGTTTATGATGTCTTTGTTGTCTCTGGCGGGGACGGCACAATGAACGAAGTTGTCAACGCAATTTCAGAAGTTGAAAACAGACCAACAATTGGTTATATCCCAGCTGGGACAACCAATGATTTGGCTCATTCATTGAAGATTTCAAAGAATGTTAAAAAGGCAGTGAAGAACATCCTTAATGGACACACAATAAAGCACGATGTCTTCAAAGTCAATGATAGGTACGGCATTTATGTTTGCTGTTTTGGTATTTTCACAAAGTCTAGTTATGCAACTTCTCAGACTCAGAAAAAACATCTTGGAAGGATTGCGTATTTCAGTTATGGACTGAAAGAGATGTTCAACTCCCATCCAATCCCTATGACAATTGAGTTTGACGGAAAGAAAAAGCGTGGCAAATATGCACTTGGAATCATTGCAAACAGCAGGTATGTTGCAGGCTATAAAATTGATGGGAAAGCGAGTTGTGATGACGGATTTGTCAATGTGATTTTAGTCAGCGAGCACAAAAAGAAGAAGGTCGCTTTTGCAACTATTTTGAGAATTTTCAGACTCTTCCTTTTTGGAATGAAGAGTTTGAAGGATGGCAAAAAGTGTAGAATTGTCAAAGCAAGCAAATTGCACGTGGACTTGCCTGCGGATGAGATTATCAACTTGGACGGCGAAAGCGGATTTGGTGGCTCGTTTGACCTTGAAGTCTTGAAACAACATATTGAGATTTTTGTAAAAAGGAAATAGTTATGGGCAAACTTGAAAAAGTTGTTCCAGCAGCTTCAACTCCAACGAAAAAGAAGAAAATTGGCAGAAACGATTATATCTATGGTGTGATGTTTATCTTTTTCTCAATTTGTCTTGAAATGGTAAATTTCATCACTTTGGGACTCGGCGTTTTGCCAACAAACTTTGGTCTTGAATTTGCGATTATTTTAATCATTGCTGGACTTATTTTCATAATTCCAACTGAGTGGCTGAAAATTACAGTCACAACTATTTTTTTGGCTTTTCAGGGCGTTATGAACATCATAAACGCTTGCGTGTACAAAAATTTGTTTAATATCACAACAGTCGATATGCTGATTGCAAGGGGTGGCGAAACAGGTGCTGTCTTTGAATTGGATTTTGTAAATTGGGGCTGTCTTGGTGCAAGCTTGGGCGTGCTTGCTTTGTTTATCGTGGCAGTGATTCTTGGAAACAAATATATGCCTAGAATCAAATCAAAGTTTAAGTTTTCTTCAATTTGCTATATGATTATGATTGCACTGGTGGTGGAGTGTTGTGGACTTGTGTCATACAAGTTTTTGGACAAGGCTTATGCCACAGATACTCAATCTCAATACATTTATGAGCAGGGAGCTTACCTTTACGGCTCGACAGACTTGAAGTTTGCAAATATGAAGAAATATGGTTTCTATGCCTACTATTTAAAGAGTATGGAAAAGTTTGTGGGATACCAATCTGAGCTTTCTTCCAGTGAGCAGAAACAGTTGAAAAAATTTATTGAAGAAGGCAAGGACTTTTCTTATGAAGGCTCAACCTATGGCGATGAACAAGTGTCTGGGCTTCTTGAAGGCGACAACCTTATTATGATTATGATGGAGAGTATGGAGTGGTTTGGTATTGATGAATTCAATACTCCAAATCTTTACAACTTGATTTACAACGACTCTATGTATTTTACAGAGTACTATTCAAGAAATGCCACAAATTACAGTGAAGATATATCGCTTTTGGGAAATGTTGCAAATGAGTATGCGTTTACAAAAATCTTAAATGAAGTTGGAGTTGAGACTCCTGAAAGTTTGCCAAACTACTTTAAGAATGCGGGTTATGAAAGCGTCAACTTCTTCCACGACTATCTGGGAGATTTCTATGACAGATACACTCTAAACACTGCTTTTGGCTTTGAAAATGTTTATGCACTTGAAGATTGCACGCTGGGCGACAAATCTTCCAAGTTTGGAGACTTTGTGGATGACGGAGATTATGTTGAAAATATGGTTGAGAAGTTTATCCCAAAAGACAAGTCATTCTTCTCTTTCTTCACAACGGTCTCAACTCACGGACCTTATACTTCAACCAACACCAGATTTGTAGATTACTATCAAAGATTTGATGAAAACTATCAAAATTTCCGTGCTTATGTCAAGGAAAATAAGCTAGGTTATGACTTGCCAAGTGTTGGAACAAAAGAGTACAGAATACTCAAAGAGTTTAAATCAAAAGCGATGGCACTTGATAATGCAATAGGCTTCATTTTGGACTACTTGGAGTCAAATGTTGATGCAAATGGAAACAAGCTGGCAGACAACACCACATTGGTACTTTTTGCCGACCATAATGCTTATTATCAAAACTTGTCTTACGACATCAAGGGCGTGGGCAAATATGCAAATGAAAAAACTGCTTATCGTGTGCCTTTTGCCATTTCAAATCCAAAACTTGCAAATGGACAAAACAAAGTTTTCTGCAACACTTATGACCTTTTCCCAACTATCTGCGATTTGTATGGATTCTCATTCAACAGAAGTTTGGCACAGGGCTATTCTGTATTCTCAGAAGACATTGATAAGAGTATGTTCTTGTCTTCAATGTCTGGAATCTTTGATGAAAATGTGTACTCTCTTAATATGGACAAATATTACAAAGACGGAGAGCAAATTGGAAAAACCAAACAAGTTGTTGCTTTTAAGAACAAGGTCAACACTTATGTTACAAAGCAGATAATGATAGAAAAGTATTACAGAGTTAATTATGCAAAAAATTATGCTAGTTAGAAAAAGTTAAAAGGGGAATAGCCCCTTTTCTTTTTGGCTTTTTAATATTTTTATGTTATACTCTGCATAAGGATAAATGCAATGGCTACAAGAAAAAATGCAAGTAAAACCACAAGCAGAGCAAAGTCAAACTTGGGCGTCTCTGGTGTCACAGTAGACAAAAAGGCACAAAGAGACACGAATAAGGCTCTTAAAAACACCAGTTTAAAAGCACTTCTTTTTGGCTTAATTTTTTTGTTGGTTGGTTTGGCTGTTGGTGCAGGCGGATATTGGCTAGTTTGTCGAAATGACTGCTTTGTAATTGTTGGCAATGACGAAATCGAACTCACTTTGGATGAGAAGTATGAAGATTTTGGCGTGAAAGTTGTCGCGTTTGGCAAACGCCTTGATAAAAATGAAATCACAATTGAAACAGACCTTAAAGTTGATGCAGATGGGAAATTCTATTCGGACGAAATTGGTACATTCTATATCAAGTATTCAACTGACAACTTCAAATACGGAAAACTTTTTAAGGTGGAAAAGGTGAGACTTATTACTTTTGTTGAGCCAAGCGAAGGTGGTGATTAGTATGGCGAAAAAGAAGAAGGGCTTTGGAAAAATCACACTTGCCATTTTGGGCTTTGTTTTGGGACTTGTTGGCGGATTCTATGGACTGAGTTATCTGACAGCTCCAAAAACAGAAGATGTTGTAGTCACAGAAGAAATATTTTATTCCAAGGGTGAAAGCAAATTTGATGACGCGATTGATATCGCAAACTCTGACATTTCAATACACTTTCTGGAACTTGGAAACAAATACACCGGCGACTGCACTTACATTAAGGCTGGGGACAATGATATTTTGATAGATTGCGGCTCAAAGTCAAACAGCATCCCAACGATTTCTGCTTATTTAAACAATTATGTCACAGATGGAGTGCTTGAATATGTGATTGTTACTCACGCACATCAAGACCACTATGCTGGCTTTGCAACATCTTCAAAAATGGATGGGATTTTTGATTTGTTTAAGTGCGAAACAATCATTGACTTTGCGGGCACAGCAAAAGGAAAGACTGATACCGCATTGTACAAAAATTACGAGAGTAAACTTCAAAAGGCGATAGATGGCGGTGCGAGTCACTACACCGCACTTGACTGTATTGAAGAAAGAAATGGTGCAACAAGGGAGTACGCTCTTGGCTCAAACATAACCTTAAACATCTTGGATAGTTACTACTACAAAAACCCAGATAAAGCAAATGAAAACAACAATTCAGTTTGTTGTATGTTTACTCAACAAATAGCTGATGGCGAAAGTAAAAACTTTTTATTTACAGGTGATTTGGAAGCGGAAGGAGAAGAAGCACTTTGCAACTTGAACTCTCTTCCACAAGTTGATTTGTACAAGGCAGGACATCACGGCTCTCGCACTTCATCTTCAAAGGAGTTTATTGATACAATCAAACCAAAAACTGTTTGCGTTTGTTGTTGTGCGGGAAGCAGTGAGTACACAACAACGGCTGAGAATCAATTTCCAACACAAGAGTTTATCACAAATGTTGGTGCCTGGACCGATGAAATCTATGTCACAACCTTGTGTTTAGATTACAAAAATAATGAGTTTACATCTTTCAATGGAAATATTGTTTATATGTCGACAGAAAATGGCTACAATGTTAAATGCTCAAACAATAATTGCTATTTAAAAGATAGTGATTGGTTTAAAGAAAGTGGCAGAGTTTGGCCGAGTGAAACAAAAAACGCTGCTGTAAAAAAATTGTCACAACTGAACAACATTAAATTTGTTGACAAATCTTGCGCAAGAGTGATATATTAAAGTCAGAGATGATGACGAAGAAAGAGTAGTTCTCACAACTTGCTTTTCAGAGAGATATGGGCGGTGAAAGCATATCAAGCAAACGAGAATGAAGACAGCTTAACAGTCTTGTGCTTTGGCTGAGCAATATCAGCGAAATTAAGTGGTTGTGTAAACAACAAGTTAGGTGGCACCGCGGACCTTTTAGTTCGTCCTAATGCAGTTTTTGCATTAGGATTTTTTGTTTGCTTTTGTGAAAAAAGTGAGTGCGGATGCCAAAATTCTTGAAAAAACTGCAATTTTAAGAAGAAAAGGAGAATAAAAATGTTAACAAAAATTTCAGAATTACAAGTTGGAAAGGTGAATTTTCAAGGGGTTATTGAAACTGTCAGAGATAAGAAAAGTATGCAATTTATTGTGTTGAAAGACTTTTCAGGAAAGATTCAAGTGACAGTTGACAAAACTGCTCATCCAGAAGTGGGCGAAGTTTTCTCACATCTTCTTCCTGGTTCAACAGTGACTGTTGGTGGAGAACTTGTAAAAAGCGAATATGTCAAAATGGGTGGACAAGAAGTCTTGGCAGAGAGCGTGGTTGTGACAAGTGACGCCAAAGAACCTTATCCAATCACACCAGAAAGCAATATTGACCAGCGTATTGACTATCGTTGGCTCGACCTTAGACAAGAGAAAAATCTTCTTATGTTTAAGGTGCAAACTCTTTTCACAAATGCGATGAGAGAGTTTCTTTTGGAAAGAGATTTCACAGAATTTCACTCTCCAAAACTTATTGCCACAGCATCAGAAAGTGGCTCGGAAGTTTTTGAAGTAAAATACTTTGACCGCAAGGCTTATCTTGCACAAAGTCCACAATTTTACAAACAGCTTGCAATCTCAGCAGGCTTTGGCAGAGTATTTGAATGCGGGCCAGTGTTTAGAGCAGAGAAGTCCCATTCAAGAAAACACGCAACAGAATTTACTGGTTTTGACTTGGAGTTTTCAGGAATTGAAAGCTATCTCGATGTGATGCAACTGGAAGAAGAAATGCTCACTTATGCATTGTCAAAAGTTGGTGCGGTTTATGGAGAAAAGGTCAAAGAACTTTTTGGAGTTGAGATTGTTGTGCCAAAACTTCCATTCCCAAAAATCAAACTTGCTGACCTTTATAAAGAACTCGAAAAAAGATATGGTTATGTTTGCCCAGAAGAAGAAAAGGGAGACCTTTCAACAGAAGCAGAAAAACTTTGTGCAAAATTTTCAAAGGAAGTGTATGGACACGAGTTCTTGTTTGTGACTGATTACAGTGCAAAGAAGCGTGCGTTCTATCATATGCGTAAGGACGGTGTTCCACAAGGCTATGACCTTATTTGGAAAGGCGTTGAAATAACAACTGGGGCACAGCGTGAACACAGATATGATATTCTTAAAGCACAAGCAGAAGAAAAGGAACTTGCAAAAGATGTTGAGTTCTATTTGCAGTTCTTCAAATATGGTTGTTTGCCACACGGTGGTTTCGGACTTGGACTTGACAGAATCCTTATGAATATGCTTGAAGTGGCTTCTCTTAAAGAAGCAATGTTCATCTTCCGTGGACCTGACAAGATGACTCCTTAATCGTGATTGAATCTATATTTTTTCAAAAACACTGTCAAGCTGGACGGTGTTTTTCACATTTTGGCAGTTTTCCCATACAATAGAAATAGATAGGTATTCCTATCTAGGAGAAAAGTATGTGGAATAATTGCTGTTGCAACCATCCTTGTCCTATTTTTTGTAACAGACTTAGATGCTGCACAAATGATGTTGTCAATCCAGTATTAACAAATGCTTTTGGATTCTTCAACAACACCGCAACTCAAACTGTTGATGCGTTTTCCATAGTGCCTGTAAATTTTGTCTTGGGAGAAGGAACATCCATTTTGCCAAGTCAAACCACTGCTGGTGCAGTTGCTCTTGCACAAGGCACATACGAAGTGAGTTACTTTGCAAATGTCGTTTTAAATGACAGTGAAGTTGCACAGATTGCATTAAGACTTAATGGAGTAGTTGTGTCCGGCTCAGAAGTTCAAGATACCGGCACTGCCGGACAGCAGCTTTCTCTGACGCAGACAATAATGCTCACTGTGGCACAAGCAAGCACACTTGAACTCATCAACAACACATCAAATGCAACCGTATTCAATCTTGCAAGCCTGTCAATCAAAAAGTTGTGATAAAATGTGCCTTAAATGGCACATTACATATTTTTCTGTAAATCGTTTGATTTTATTGCTTGGTTCAATTAAAATAAGAATAAGAAATGGCGTTTGGCATATCCTAAAATAAAAGGAGAAAGCTATGGACAGATTTTCGCATAATGATAAGTTTTTGAATATTGATGAAGAACTGTCTTGGTGCTTTTTCAAGCAAAATGGCAATCCTTATGTAATGCAAGATATGATTAAAGAACGCTATGGAAAAACAAAAGAAGAAACCTTAGGAAAATAGTTTTATGTCTGAAAAAATCCAAGCAATTGTCATAAAGTCAACGAATCGAAAGGAGAAGGATAAAAACGTTCTTCTTTTTTCTATTGAAAAAGGAAAGTGCTGGGCAACTCTTAAAGGCGTCAAAGGTGCAAATGCAAAGATGAAAATTGCACAAAATCTTTTCTGTTTTGGCGAGTTTCTGCTTGAAGACGGAAAGTTTGGACAAATTGTCACAAGTTTTTCATCCATTGAGACCTTTCACGAATTGTCCGAAGATATTGACAAGTATTTCGAAGGTACGGCACTGCTTGAAATAGTCAATGCAATTGAATTTGCCAGTGTTTTGGAACAAAAAGCAGTGTTTGTTTTGCTGTTGCAGTCCTTGAAAAATCTTTGCTTTGGCAAAAGCCCAACAAACTATGTTTTGGACAAGTTTTTGCTTGAACTTTTCAAAATTTACGGATTCCCTTTAAACACACAAAAATGCTCTTGCTGCAACGCAAAAGCATTTGATAAGCTTTATATTGACTACCAAAGTGGAGAGTTGGTTTGTGTAAACTGCAAAGGCTATGCAAGTGAAGAACTCTCCAAAACAACATATTCTGCACTTAAAATTCTTTCAGGTTGTGAGTTTGATAAATTTCAAACCATAAAGCTGGCGCAGGGCAGTGAACTTGGGCTTTTAAAAATTTTGGTTAGAAATTTTGAAGCACGCTTTGAAAAAAATCTTAAACTTGTTGGGATTTTATCATAATTCATCAATTGATATGTCATTTATTTTGCCGTTTAAAAGGTCAAAGGTGACATATTTTTTGTTTGAATTTGAAATCGCCAAAAACTCATTTGAAGAAAGTGGCAAAAATTCAGAAATTTGACCGAAGAAAGTTTTGATTTGTTCTTTGCCAATTTTCGCTGATAAATTGGATGAAAGATACTCAGTTGTGCCAGAGAAATCATTTGCTTTGACACTCTCCAAAAATTTGAAGGATACAAGATTTTCATCAAAACTGCTTTTGCTTTGTGATGAGATGACTTGTTCGTTTTCAAGCGTAATCTCATCGGCAATTTTATATTGTGATATTTTTTCTCGGCATTTGCTGTCTGAATATTTTTTGGTGACTGTTATTGTGTCATTTTCAAAGACAACTGTCTCTCCGCAAAAATGAGTCAGTTTTTCATTTTGCATTGAGTAGGCGTAGAAATCTTGTTGAAGCTGAACGCACGCAAAGTTTTTTACTTTGAAAACTTTTGGCGAGCTCTTGCTTTTGCCACAATAACACTTAATCAACTTTTTGTCGGTTTCAAAAATTACTCTGTTTTTGCTGATGCAAATATGGCAACGCTTGCCAGAGAAATTTAACTCTTCCTTCTGAAAAATATCAAAATTCTCGCTCTTTTCCAGATACAAAATATTTTGTCCATTGTGCTTTAAAAATGAGTAATACTCTGTGTCTTTTTTAAATGAAAGGTTGACACAAAATGGGATTTGCTCGGGCGTGATGGGATAGATGTAAAGCACTTGCTCTTCTTCGCACTGCATTGTGTCGTTGATGTCAAGCTCCAAAGATTCATTTTCTGTTTTCACCAAACAAGGATAGGGTGTCTTTAACAAATATTTCATACTTAAATATATGACAAAAATTTTTTGTTTATACTCTTTAAGAAATGATTAGAAATCGTTTTTGTTGGTAATCATCTCCGCAAGGAGAATTGTTATGAAAATTTGGAATGATGCAGAAGTGAAGAATCTCTTTTCTTTGGTGGAAGAACACAAAAACAATAGGCAACCGCTCAGGATTGCTTTTGCTATTCACGCAAAAAAATATAAAAGACAACCAAACAGCGTGAGAAATTATTATTACAAAGAAGTTGAAGAACTTAAAAATGACAGCAAAAGATGCAAAAAGTTGCAGATTATGCTTGAAAAACACGCAAAGACTCACTTTGTGCCCTTTGATGAAGGACAAGAGAACAAACTTGTGCAAGATGTTGAAAGACTTGTTGAGCAAGGAATGTCAGTCCGTACTGCGTGCCAAAAACTCAGTGGTGGGGACTTGACGGTTATGACAAGACTTCAAAACAAATATCAAAATCTTAAAAAGAAAAAGCAAGTAAATGATGATAAGATTATCGTTTTCAAACAACGCCAAAAGCTTTTGACAGAAAGCGACATAAACAGTCTCTTTATGGGGCTTGTGAAACTTATTAAAAAGACTGCTGTGGATGAATTTATGGAAAAGACAAAACTTGAAAAGGAGTCTTCTGCTTTTCTTCTTAAAAAAGCCTTTGTTGATTTAAACAAGAAAGACAGACAAATTTCTGAGCTTAGACAGGAGTTTGACAATCTTAAAAAGGAAAATTCACAGCTTTTGGAACGACTTGAAAATTTGAGCTTGAACAAGACGGAGATGCTGAAAGAACATCTCGGAAAGAAACAGAGACAGAACCTTGCGCAAAAATTAAAATAGTTTGATTTGTTGCTTCGAGTGTGATAAAATCAAACTATGAAGATTAAGCTGGTCACTGGTGCAAGCACATACGAAGCGGCTGAAAATACGATAAGGCAAATTGATGTCACAAAAACAGATGAATTCAATCTTCTTGTTGTGCCAGATACTTTTTCTATGCAAGCTGAAAAATTGCTCTTTGACTGCTTGAATTTGACATCGGTGTTCAATGTTGAAGTTGTGGGGATTTCAAAACTTGCGGGGCATATTTTAAGCAATAACAACATTGCCTTTCAAAGAGTGAGTGGGCTGGAAGAGATTTTTATTGTTTATAAAGCAGTTAAAGCAAGCGAAGCTGAGTTTCAATACTTTGGCAAGTGTGATGTGGATTTTTGCACGAAAATTTTGCAGATAATCAAACAGTTTAAGGGATGCAAAATTCGTCCAGAACAAATAAAGCCAACAGGTGACAGTGTACTTGATAGGAAGATGCACGATGTTAAGCTTGTTTATCAAACCTATGACAAACTTCTTGGAGAGAAACTTGACCTTTCAAGATTGTTGGAGTTTTGCAGCGAAAACGCTGACAAAGCTTTTGACCTTTCAAAAATCAACCTATATTTTGCCAACTTTGACAGTTTCTCTTTGGAGATAAACTCTTTCATTTGCAAGTTGGCGAAGCTTGTTGGCAAGGTTTGTATCGGTATGGCTCGTCCAATATCTCAAAGCAATGCTTTCATTTTTGAAGATGACATTTTAAGGAAGACCACAGCGCTTGCAAAAGAAAATTCTTTGACGGTGGAAACAGAAAATTTTGAAACAAAACTTGACGCACGAAGATTGAAAATGTGCAAAAACCTTTTTGGATTTGTAGTCGATGAAGGGAAAGATGAAGATTACTTTTTAAATGTTTTGGCAAAAAATAAGCAAGACGAGCTTGATTTTGTTGCAAAATACATAAAAAATGCTGTTTTTTCTGGCGCAAAATTTTCTGATTTCGCTGTTGCTATATCGGATGAAAAGTATTATGAAAAAATCAGTTCCACTTTTGAAAAATATGGAATAGTCTTTTACAGTGACGATGCTGTCGACCTTTCAAATACTGTCCTTTGCAGATTTTTGCTTAAACTTTTGCAGTTTGCCAAACTTGGTTTCAATAAAGAGAGATTGCAGTATCTTGCAGGATGTTGTCTGCTCTCTGTTTCAGACAAAGAAGCAGTTTTGAAAGCAATTGAATTTTTCAATGTGGAAGACAAAGATGAGTTTTTGCAACGATTCCCTGAGTATGAAAAAATAATTACTCAGGTTGAACTGCTTGCAAAGGCGGAGTCAATCACAGAATTTGCGGCAGTGCTTAAAGCGGTAATTTCTTTGTGTGAAGGTGAACATCAAAAGTTGTTATCTTCTTTGGCAGAACAGGGCTTGTTTAAGGAAGAGAGTCAAAATGCTCAGGCGAAAGAACTTATTTTTGGTGTCCTTGACAAACTGGAAGAACTTGGCAAAGGCGAGAAGATGACGCTTCTTGATTTTGAAAATTTGTTTACTCTTGCACTGGAAAGTGTTAAAGTGGAAACCGTGCCATCCTATATTGACGCAGTTTATGTTGGAGACGCCACAAGAAGTTATTTTGAAGATGTGGACACACTTTTTGTTTTGGGGGCGACTGCAAATGCTTTGCCACAAGCAAGAAATGACACTGGGATAATTGATGATAATGATATTGAAAAACTTAGGCTCAATTTTTTGCTTGAACCACAAATCAAAGTCTTAAACCGCAGAAGTAGGCTTAAACTTTTTGAGTGTCTTCTTCACGCAAAAAACAAACTTGTAGTCAGCTGTCCTGCTGTTGAAGATGGCAGACAAAGCAGTGTCGCAGGATTTGTTGAAGATTTGAGAAAGATGTTTGGGAACAACATACTCCATACCCAAGCGCTGGAAGATATTTCTTTGGCAGGACTTAGCGAAGAAGAAAAACTTGGGAATCTCAAATTTTTCATTGGTTGCAAGCAAAACCTGCCAAGTGCGTATGCGTTTTTGAAGAATAAAGGAAAAATGCCTGTCAATTTTGTCGGGGCGGTTGGCGGACTGCTTGAAAAAGAAATTTTTGAAAATGCAAAGCTTTCAAACTTGTCTCAAAGTACAAAAGGTGTGCTTTTGAAGAAAGGCAAAGTCTCTGCATCTCAACTTGAAACTTACTTCACTTGTCCTTTTAAACACTTTGTCTCTTACGGTTTAAAGATTAAAGAAAATGAAAATGTTGAACCAAACAGAAGGTTGTTTGGAATTTTTCAGCACGCTCTACTTGAAAAATTCCTTAAAGAAAATGAAGATGTAAGCAAGTTGCAACAAAAGTCAATTGAAAAGTTTTTAAATGAAAATTTGCTGGAAACTGCAAAACAAGTTTATGATGAAAAGATTTTGAAAAGAAAAGCTTTTCTTTCATATTTGAAAAATGAGTCCAGAATTATTTTGCAGAATATTGTTTATGAGCAGGCTTTCAGTGCTTTCAGACCAAAACTGTTGGAAGAAGGTATTTTCCAGGATTTTGTTGAAGGACAAAAGCTTGTCGGCTATGTTGATAGGGTTGACGCCTTTGAAAGCTTTTTCAGAATCATCGATTACAAAACTGGAAAGACTTCAAGCATCAAAAAAGAACTTTATTATGGAAAGAAACTTCAACTCTTCTTGTATGCCAGAGCTATTGAAAAACAGAGCGGGCTTGTTTGTGGTGGAGTGTATTATTTTGACTGTCAGACTAAGTATTCCAAAGGACGAGCTCAAAATCGATTGTCAGGGCTGACCCTTGCACAAGATAAGCTTGCTATTGCGTCAGATAAAAGATTGGTTGGCGATGATGTTAAGAGTGATATTGTTGGGTTTGCTGTAAAGAAAAGTGCAAAGGAAGGCGAGTTTTCTTTTAAAGGTGGAAATCCTGTTTCAAGTTTTGATGAGCTTTTTAAGTATGCAGAAAGTGTTTCACAAAAGGCGATTGGAGAACTTAAAGAAGGATTTGTCTTGGACAAACCTTTCAAAAATGCGTGTGAGAGCTGTCCGTATATCTCCATATGTTGTCATAGGGAAGAAGACGGGTTTAGAATTATGCAGACTGTTTTGGATGAAAATTTAAAGGGATGAGATGAATGATTATTGAAGAGCAAGAGAGAGTTTTGGGTAATGACAAAAAGAATATGTTGGTCAGTGCTTCGGCGGGCAGTGGCAAGACTTATATCATCATAAAATACATCACAAAACTCATCTGCCAAGAGAAAGTGCCAGTTAAGGACTTTGTTATATTGACTTTTACAAAGGCTGCGGCTTCGGAAATGAAATCCCGTTTGCAAAAAAGCCTTAAAGAGATGGGGGATGACCCATTTGTTGTACAGCAGTTGGATGCACTTTCTATTGCCAACATCTCAACAATCCACGCTTATTGCGAAAAAATGCTCAAAAAGTATGCAAATTTGTTGGGTTTGAACAGCAACTTTGTGGTTGCGGACGAAAACCAAACTTTAAAACTCAATCGAGAAGCATTTGATAATGCATTGAACTTGTTCAGCAAAGATTTTCAAGATGAATATTTGGAGTTGATGAAATTCTATAAAAACGACAAAAAACAGATAAGAACCATTTTGTTTGAAATTGAAAATTTGACCAGTGCTGTGGCAGATAAAAACAAATTCTTGCAAGACAACATCCAAAACTCAGAGAAGTTTTTTGATGAAGCAATTAAGTTTTTATTTGAAGAGACCAAGGCAAAGTTGGACGAGCTTTTGACCGAAGTTGAGAAATTCCATTTGAATGATTTTGAGTTTTCTCTTAGGCTCTCTCTGTCGGACATTATTGGAAGCGGTGACATATTTGAAATGTCTGAGAAGATTTCTTCTTTCAAGTTTCCATTTCTTCCAAAGAAGAAAGATGTAGGGGAAGACACAGTTGAAGCATTAAATAAGCTCAAAAAAAGAATCAATGATGCACTAAGTGATATTTCAAAGCTCGAACTTGGCGATGAAGAGAACATCTTGCAGCAAAGAAGTGCAAACTTAGAGAAACTTCTTTTGAAGTTGTTTCTCCTTTATGAGCAAGAGACTTCCACCTTGAAAAAATTGCAAAATTGTTTGAGTTTCAGCGACCTTGAAAAATATATGGAGATTCTGTCAGAAAAAGAAAATTTGTTTGATGGGATTAAGTATGTTTTTATTGATGAGTATCAAGATACCAACAAAATCCAAGAAAAAATTGTCAAAAATATTGCAAAAAACAGCAATTTTGTGGCGGTGGGTGATGTCAAGCAAGGAATTTATGGATTTAGACTTGCAAGTTGTGAAATCTTTTTGAAAGATATGCAAGAATTTGAGCAAGATGAAAATTCCACAGTCAACAGTCTTAAATCAAATTTCAGAAGCAGTCAAAAAGTTTTGGATTTTGTTAATGATGTGTTTAAAGTTTGTATGACAAAGGATTCTGCTGGGGTGGACTACGAAAGTACATCAATGCTGGAAGGAAAGGCAGAGTTTGGAAGGGAAGATGCAAAAGCGATAAATATTGATGTGGTTGTGGAAAAACAACTTGAAGAGAAGCTGTTGCCAAAAGTTTACAGTGTTAAGGATGATGAAGTTATCTTCGAGCAAGCAAACAAAAATCAACTGCTTGCAATCAAAAACCGAATTTTGCAGGTTATGAAATCGCAGATTTTTGAGAATGGGGCTTACCGCAAGTGTAAGTTTTCTGACATTGCCATATTGTTTAGAAGTAGGGGAGAGCTTTTTGAAGAATTGGAAGCCTTCTTGCAAGAGAGTGGCATCCCTATCATTTCAAATTCCAGATACACACTTTTTGATGAAGTTGAAATTAAGATTTTGTTAAACTGGCTTAAACTGGCGCAAAACTTTGATGATGATATTGCAATGCTCAGTGTATTGAAATCTGACTTGGTTGGTTTCTCACTTGAAGAATTGACAACCCTTTTGCAAATTGATGAAAGAAGTCTTTGTGAAATTGTAAAGACGGACGCAAGATTTGATAACTTTAATTTGCTGATGAAAAAATTTAGATTTGACGCAAATCTTTTTGGGATTCAAGTGGCGCTGTGTAAACTTTTTGAAAAGGTGGGTTACAGAGCTTATATCAACAGTTTGAAGAACCAACAGAAACTCAACACTTTTGTTGATAGGTTTTTAAATGTGATTGTGGAAAGTGGATTTGAGTTTGATTTGGCTGGGCTTATAAACTTTTTTGAAAATGTGGAAATTTGCGTTGTGTCAGAAAATTCTGGCAGTGAAGATGCTGTTACACTTACAACAATTCACAACAGTAAGGGACTTGAATACCCTATTGTTTTCTTGGCTGGGTGTGATAGAAGCTTGACGAAAGTTGCAAGAAATGGACTTGTTGAAATCAATGAGAAGTTTGGCTTTGCACTCAAACAATATGATACAGACAAAAATCAAGAACTTATCTCTGCGAAGATGAGTGCAATTGTCAAAAGTGAGAAAAAGAAAGATTTTGTTGAAGAACTTATGATTTTCTATGTTGCACTAACTCGTGCAAAAAACAGACTCTATCTTTTTGGGAGATACAATGAGAAAACTTTTAAGAAATACTCGAACAGTGATTGTGACTCTTATTTTGATTTAATTTTTTACTCTCTTGGAGAAATGAAAGAGTGCTTCGTCCAAAGTGGACATTATGAGACAGATTCTCTGGAAGTGAACCTTATTGATGAAATTGAAGAACTTTCACTTGGCAGTGTTGAACTTGAAAATATGCCACAGGTGGACACTGGCGTTTTGCAAAGTTTGAAGGAGTATTTGGATTTTGATTACAAGCTTGATGATAAGTTGAATTTTAAACTCAAAGAAAGCGTGACAAGTTTAAATAAGCGACAACTTGAAGAGACAATTGAAAGATTTTCAAATGACAATTTCAGTTTTGGCGGAAGCAGTGTTGAAGAAGGAAATGCATATCACTTGGCACTTAAAGTTTTGGATTTTGACAAGATTGAAAATAAGGCTGATTTAAAAAGTGAGCTTCAAAAAAATAAAGAGCTTTTGCAAGGAAGTGAAAAACTAATTGATGAAAATGTATTATTTGAGAATATAAAAATTCTTAAAAATATTGCAGAAGGTGGAAAAGTCTTCAAAGAAAAACCATTTATGATGAAAGAAAAAATATGTAATTTACTTGATGGTATTGAATTAGATGATAAAATTTTGGTGCAAGGAATTATTGATTTTTATGTAATTAAAAATGATAAAATAATTTTAATTGATTATAAATATTCTCAAAGTAAAAGTGATGAGTATTTAATAAAAAAATACAAAAATCAATTGAATTTATATAAAATCGCACTTGAAAATGGATTAAAAATGCCAGTCGTAAGCACTTTTTTACTTTCTTTAAAATATGGAAAATTGATTGAAATAAATATTTAATTTTAATTATTGGAGAAAAATTCAATGGGTTTTTCTCCTTTATTTTTCCGAATAAAAAATATTTGAAAAAATATTCAAAAAATATTAGTAATTATTTTTTTAGTTGTGATATACTACTTACATAAATTAGGAGGTATTATGTTTTCAACACTTTGTAGTATTGTGGACAATATAGTAAATTCATTTTCTTCAATTTCACGACAAGTGGGATTGGATATGTTGTTCGTTATCGGGTTGGCGGTTGAAGCACTGCTTGTTATTTTCTTTTTGGTTAAGTCAGCAGTCTCATATGAAGCATCTCTCAATCGTTGTTTAGACAAAATCAATTACTGGCTTTTTGAAAAGAAAAATGTTACGGAAGAAAATATTCGTGACTTAAATCAGCTCTTCAAAAGTAAAGCTCCAAAGAGAGTCTGCTATTACTGGCAACAGTACATATTGTTTAGAGAAGGCTCTCCATCAGAATATTTGTCTGTTGAAAACTTGATTGAAAAACCTTTGAAAACAAGTTCTTACAATGCAAATATCAAAAACTTGACACTCTTTACTGTTTTCTGGGCAATCCTTTCTGCAACATTTATCTTGATTTGCCAATCACTTGAATCAAACACTTTGACTGGCACTCCTGTTGTTATGGCACTTCTTCTTGCACTTTTGATTTGTATTGTTGGCCTTGTGTTTATTGTCTTCCTTAGAGCTAGAAAGAACGCAATCCTGAATACTCTTTATCAAAATGTAAGCTTGTTTGGCAGATTTATGGATAATGCTTGTGTTGACCTTCCTACTTATATTGACTACCAAATTTTGTTTACTCCACAAGAAATTGAAAAGGGACAACCTGTTCTTCGTGAATTCTTGGATTACAAAGCAAGAAAAGAAAAGGAAGAATTCAATAAAGCAAAAGAAGAACAAATTGAATATATTGCTTATGACTTTTCTGAAACAGGCGTTGATGGTTCAATCGTGCTTGACAGAGCAATGAGAGAAAGCGAGCGTTTCCTTAAAAAGAAAGAAAGAATTTTGATTCAGGTTTCACAACTTGAAGCTGAACTTGATTCAAGAAGAAAGAACTTTGATAATGTTCAAAAAGATTCTCAAACAAAGATTCAGGCGTCAAAAGAAAACATCCAAAGACTTCGTCAGATGCAGGAAGAGACAACAAACAGAATCGAAAGCAACTACTATCGTAAACAACAAACTCAAGAAGCTGCAAAACAAGAACAGCTTGAACAAGAGTTTGAACAACAAAGAGCAAAATACTTGCTTGAAAAAGGCGAGTGTGAAGAAGAAATCAAAAAACTCAATGATGAACTTGAACAATACCGTGTTGGCGTTGAAGAAGCAATGATTGGGGAATACAAAACCTTCTTTGATAAATTCTGCCATAGCGCAGAGAAAGTTGTTGAGCGTGCTTTTGGAGAAAAGCTCAAATCTTTGAAAGATGAAAATGCAAAAGCTCAAGAAACAATTACAGAACTTGAAATCAAACTCAAAAATGCGCCCGAAACACAAGCTACAAATTCTGAAATTCCAGCAGAAGGCGCTTATGATGAAAACGGAAACTATGTTTACCCAAATGGAACTTACTATGATGCTAACGGAAATTTCCACGACGAAAAGGGAAATGTTTACTCTCAGGATGGTCAACTGATTTCAGCTGCAACAGAGCAGACCCCAGTTGAAGAGAATAAACCACAAAAGCAAGTTGTTGATTTTGACTCTTTTGACACCTTTGACTTTATGACAGATGTTTCTCAAAAAGATGATATCTACGGCGTTGCTGAAAATGTAGTCAATAACCTTGACGAAAATAATGAAATTGAAGTTGTTAATACGAAGCCTGTTGAAGAAACTCCTGCGGTTGAAGAGAAGAAAGAAGAAACTGAAACTCAACCAGTTTTGGAAACCAGAACAGCAGTTGTACCTGATGAACCAGAAGAAGTTGAAACACAAGTTGCTCCAAAGAGAAAGGCTGGCAGACCAAGAAAGGTTGAAACAGCTGAGCCTGTTGTTCAAACTCCAAAAGAGCCTGGTAAGCGCGGAAGACCAAGGAAAGTGGTTTCAGAAGCTCCAACAATTCAAGCAGAACCTAAAAACAGTGTTGGCAGACCTAAAAAACTTGTTGTGACTCCTGTTGTTCCTTCTGCATCAGCTGCTAAGAAAGCTGGCAGACCAAAGAAAATTGTCAAGGAAACGCCAGTTGAAGAACAAAAACGGGGAAGAGGCAGACCTAAAAAGACTGAATCCCTTTCAGAAATCAACAAAAAGCTGAATGAAGAAGAAGCAAGGCTTGCTCAGATGAGAAGCAATCTTAACAGAGAACTTCAAGCTGCAATGAATGGAATGGACTCAAAAAATAAAGCTGAAACAAGAAGAGATGAGTTGATGCGTGAAATTGAAAACTTGCAAGTAGAAGCTCAAAATGCAATCGCTTCAAACAGCTCAACAGCAAATATTGAAGCAATAAACTCAAAGCTTGAAAGATTGCTTAGCGAAATCAAAAAACTCAATTCATAATTGAAAATTAAAGAGAAAGAATTGCAAAAAATTCTTTCTTTTTTTTGTAAATATTGTCCTTTTATGTTATGATTTAAGCAGGGGGAAACAATATGAAGAAAGATTGCGTTGTTGTTACTGGCGGAAATTGTGGACTCGGGGGGGGGTATTTCAAAACTCTTTAAAGAGAACTATCAAGTAATTTCCATTTCCAGAACAAAAAGAAAAGAACTTGCAGGGGTTAAGTATTTTTATGGGAGTATCGCTGACGAGCAGTTTGTGAAGTCTGTTTACAAACAACTGTCAAAAGAGTACAACATCAAGTATTTAATCAATAATGCGGGAGTTGGAAGATTTGGCGCACCAACAACAAATGATGCCAAAAAGATAGATACAGTGGTTGAAGGAGTGCTTAAAGGAACAATTTTAAACACAACCTATGCAATTCCACTTATGCAGGAGTGTGGTGGAAAAATCGTAAACATTATGTCCACAGCGGCTCTCAAAGGAAATCCAAATGAAAGTCTTTATTGTGCTTGTAAATGGGGTGCAAGGGGCTATACTGAAAGTTTGAAAGCTTTTTACAAAGGTTCAAACATCAAAGTTATTGGAGTTTACCCAGGTGGAATCAACACACCATTCTGGAACAAAAACAGAGACTGCTGGTCAAAGGAAGTTACTGATACTTTTATGGATGCAGACAAATTGGCAAAAGTTGTGTATGATGCTGTTACAAACGAAGATTTGACAGTCTCAGATATTACTATTGATAGAAAATAATTTCAAATAAGAAAAGACAGCTTAAATTTGCTGTCTTTTATTTATTTTTTAAGCTTGTCAAATACTTGATTTAGTTGACTTATTGTTGATAAAAAAGGGAAATTTGCCTATTGCATTTTGAAAATATGTGTGTTATACTCATAAAAGATAAGAAAGGAGAGATAATTTATGGAGAAAATTGATGGCGTTTTGACTGATGTAACTGAAAGGGATTTAAGACTTTTAAATGAAAATCCAAAAAAATTCTGGGAAGGAGTGACAGAGATTGGATATGATGCATTTTTTGATTGCGAATCTTTGAAAAGTATTACAATCCCAGATGGCATAATTGGAATAGGTGCGTACGCATTTGCTTTGTGTGCTTCTTTGCAGAGTGTTACAGTTCCAAATAGTGTCAAGAAAATAGGTGGGAATGCATTTGCTTGGTGCAATTCGTTACAAACGGTTGAAATACCAGATGGAGTAGAATTAGATGATGACGCTTTTGCTGGTTGTTTTTGTTTGAAAGATATCCCAATAGGAGGAGTAAAAAAAGGAGCTGAAACTTCTGGGAAAAACAAGCGTACAGGAGACGGCAGTCGCTCACATCACAGCGATTTCAGGATTCAACAAGAAGAGAGAGTAAGTCATCATTCACCAAGAGAAAGAGAACTCTAAAAATAAAAGCATATCAATTTGATATGCTTTTTTTGTTTTCATTTATAAGAAGAGAGTGATATCTCCTGTGCAAAGTCCATAAATCAAAGATGCAATAGCAATCAAAATCAGGACAATGCTTGCAATATAGCACCAGCGCATTGAAGTAAATCTTTCTTTTTGTTTTTGATAAGCACCAAGATACATCATTGCAAGTCCAAGGAAATAAGACATATATGTCATTGCAAGGTACGAATCCAGATTTTTTACAACCCCTACTACGTGCAAAACAGCAAAAACAATTGCAATCACACTGAAAAATATGACCATAATCATCTGATTCTTTGTTTTCTTGTTCATACAGCGATGCTCCTTTATATTTAATATGATAAGATTTTTGAAGATTTATGTCAAATGAATTGGGTAACTTAATCAAAGTTTGGAATGAAGCACTCGTCAGCACTGTCAAAGTCTTGAATATAGCCGTTTGATATTTCAAGGCTTTCAAGATGAGCAAGAACTGCCTTGTATTCAATTGGTTTGAGCTTTCGGTTGAGCTTGCTTCTTCCGTTTGGAGTAAACTGACTCATAATGCTGACTTTCCTTGTTGGGAAGTTGTCATTTATGATGTTGAGTGTTTTGATTGAGTTTTGAATATGGTCTGGCAAAACAAGATGTCTTATTATTACTCCTTGTTTCATAAAGTCGTCTTCCATTATGTCGCACTTTTGACGACACATCTCTTTGATTGCTGGAAGTGCATTTGAAAAATAGTCATTACACTTTGAAAACTCTCTTCCAAGGCTGTCATCAGAGTATTTCAGGTCAGCCAAAAACACATCAACAAACTTGCTGACCTTTTGGATGTTTTCGACTGTTTCATAGCTGTTGGTGTTCCAGATGACTGGGATTTTTTTGTCGAGCCTTTCAAATGCTTTTTGCAAAGCAACCGAGAAGTGTGTGGGAGTCACAAGGTCGATTGAAGAGTGAGAATCTTGTTCGTCTTCAATGAGCTTGCAAAACTCATCTATGGAATAGTCTTGTCCCACTCCGCCACGAGAAATCTCAAAGTTTTGGCAGTAATCACATCGCAGGTTGCACCCTGAGAAGAAGATTGCAAGAGCCCCTTTCTTTCCAGTTATGCAAGGCTCTTCCCACCCAAAATTTTTGATGATTTTAGCTATTTTGATTGTGTTTTGCTCATTGCAAAAACCTTTACTCAAATTTCTGTCAATCCCACAATTTCTTGGGCAGATTGAACAGAGTTCTTTAACTTTCTCTTGTTCGCTTTTCATATCTATATCTTACATCAACTTGATTGTGTTCGACAAACAAATTTTTAAATAAAGCCTGTTTTTATTGTGTTTTTCGGTGAAAATATGTTAATATTATTTTGTTAAGGAGATATTATGCAAGAAGCTATTATTAAATCACATTTGGTTAAACCAATCTTGGAAAAAGTTGTTTATGAGAAAAATCAACTTCCACAACCAAACGCAATGATTAACATCAAACCACAAGACGAGATTGAAATCAGAAAAGTGTCAGAAGAGATTGTCAAAGTTACACTCACAAGAACTCTTTTGATTTCGCCAGCAAACTTGATGAAGACTGCTGTCACAATGAGTATTGATATTCCTGTTGATTCAATCGCTTTTTCAAAACTTGATGACCCAAAGGAATATATTAAAAACAGTCAGCCAGTCAGAATTTTGATTTCATATGTTTCAAATGTTTTGACAAATTTGACAATCAACACAATCCTTGGACCAATTGTCACTCCACCAAATATTCAAGAATAACACACGTGTGTCTTTAAGTGTGAGAGTTGTCAGAAAAAAGTTGCTTTAAAAAACTGATTACACAAAAAATCCCAAAAGTGTTTTCACTTCTGGGAAGAAGGAGCGACAGCGCGAAAAGGCGAAACTTTTGACTAGTAAGTCAAAATGAGCAAAAGTGCAAGTCGCGACGCGCGGGCGTAGTACATCGGTAGTATGCGAGCTTCCCAAGCTTGAGAGGTGGGTCCGACTCCCATCGTCCGCTCCAAATAATGTTTCAAATTTGTTTCATTTCACAATCTAGGTTTGGAGCATTTTTGTTATAAAGTGAAAAATAAAATTCTGAAACAAAATACATTTGAGAAGGAGTAAAAACACAATGGAAATTGTAGAGATGTATAAAAAAGAAATAGAAGAATATTTAACTACACTTTCAATTTATAAAGGTGAAAAAATTATAAACAAAGATAAACAACTGAACGCTGAAAATTTTCGTTTTATAAAGAGAATGTTTATTAGGATGAAAAGTGGCAATGTTGATGAGAAACTTCTTGATAAAGCTATCAACGAATTGTTGCCATATCTTTATGAAAAGGACTAGGTTGTCTTGTAAAATTATATAAGAATTCTAATAATACTGTACATATGTGTTATGGTATGACTTTGTTTTCATACATTTGCAATGATTTAAAACACATACAAGTTTATCAGGGACAACTTGATTTTTAATAAATAAAAAGGGAGAAAGAATATGAAAGATTATAAAACATTTATCAAAAAATTTATGGATAGTTGGAAAAAGCTTGAAGGTGTTAAGACTTGCGAGTTGTTTTCTAATAAGTTGAAGTATTATGAGAATCCAATTGATGAACCTTGTACGGATTTGGAAGAAGTTAAAAAATTGTGGGTGATTGTACCTGAAAATCAAAAAGATATAACATATAAAACCAACATTCTTTTTGAAGATGAAAATTCTTGTGTTTTTCACTTTACTATGACAAGAACAATGACTCAAACTGGTAAAGTGCAAGATATTGATGGCGTTTGTGAAATTAAGCTTAATAGCAAAGGATTGTTGACATACTTTAAGCAATGGCGTTTCACAAAGGAAAAATAGAAAAGGAGAGAGAACTATGACTATTGAAAATGTAGGGCCAAAGGATTGGCAACAAACAAGGGGAACTTACACTCCTGCTAAAAAGATTGATTTGGGCAGCTGCTATCTTTTGTTTATTTCTGGACAACAAGCAAGAAAGAATGAAAAAAATGAAGCATTTACGGATGATGTAGCTTTACAAACTGAGTCTGTGTTCCAATCGCTAAATGACATCTTGATTGCAGCAAATGCAAGTATGAAAGATGTTGTCAAAGCCCAAATTTTTCTTACAGATATGAATGATTTTGCGGTTGTATCAAAAATAAGAGATAAATGGTTTGCAGATGCAAAACCTGTTAGCACCTTAGTAGAAGTGAATAGGATGACAAGAAAGGGTGCAAAGGTTGAAATTGAATTGACTGCAATCATCCAAAAATAATACAAAATTAAATTTGCACAAATAAAAAAATCGCGGGAGCGATTTGGGGAATATGTAGGGGTAGTCAAAATTTGACTACCTTTTTATTTTAGCAGCATCTGAAAAAGTTGAAACAACATCTTTTTCTTTGATTGTTCTCAATACGGCCTGGACGCTTTTGTTCGCATCCGCAACCGCAGTTGTGGTTTGATTGTCTCTTTTCAGAAAATTTATCAAAGTTGTAGTCTTGATAGCCATCTGAATAGTTGTCGTATTGGCGGTCGTCGTCTTCAAATCTAATTTCTTTTGGGAAGTTGCAGCTGTTGTTATTGAAGTTTCTGCAAGGGCGTTTAATGATGATGAAGCATTCTTCATCTCTGTTGTGTTTGTCGTACATTTCTTTCTCCTTTGTATAGAAACACCTTTTGGTGTCTCTATGAACATATTATTCAACTGCTGCTTTTTGAGTGATTAAACATTGTCAAGGATTTTTTTACGGGAGCATATAAACTGATATGAGAAAATTTCTGATTTGTGATACGCATAATGATTTTTTGACGGAGTTGCCACTTGGAGAGATTAAGCCTTATATGGAAAGATGCAAAGAAAGTGGTGTGGATGTTTTGTGCTCTTCTTATTGGAGTACAAGGCGGGATGAAGACAAGATAAGAGAAGAACTTTTGGAGCGTGCTGAGCTCTTGAACTCTTTTGACAGAAATTTCTTTCTGCATATTGAAGATTTATGGTGGGTTAAAAATGAAGATGCTCTAAGGTTTTTGCTCGGCTTGAAACCATTTTCTTGTTCTTTGACTTGGAACGATGAAAACTGTTTGGCTGGCGGAACAAATGCAGAATGTGGTCTTACGGATTGGGGAAAGCATTGCTTGGAATTATTACTAGAAAACGGCATAGCCGTTGATGTTGCACATTTAAACCGCAAAAGTTTTTGGGAAACGGTTAAACTTTTGAAAGGGAAAGTCTATTGTTCGCATACTGGATTTTATGGGGTGAAAAGGCACAGAAGAAACTTGACTGATAAGCAGCTCGATTATATTGTTCGCTCTGGCGGATTTGTGGGGCTCTTTTTCTTTGATAAATGTGTGCAAATCGAAACTAAAAATAAGAAGGAGACGCGTCTCCACTTTGGAGTGGACGACATTGTTAAAAACTTACTTTATTTCACAAAGCATTGGGGCTTTGACAACATTGGCTTTGGAACAGACTTTTACGGAATTGACACCTATCCGCTTGGTCTTGTTGATTACGCTGACTTTGGAAAGCTTGTTGATGCGATGAAAAATGCTGGATTTTCTGAAAACCAAATAGACAAGATTTTTTATAGCAACTTTAAAGATTTTTTAGAGCGTTGTTGAATAGTTTGCCAATCATTTTTCGTTATGATATAATGTCCTTATAGGAGTTTAGTATAATGTGTAACTGTGAAGGCAAGTTGTTTTCAGGTAAGGTAGTGTTGGTGACTGGTGGGACAAGTGGACTTGGCTATGGAATATCAAAACAATTTTTAGAGAATGGGGCAAAAGTTATTGCACTTTATAAATCTGATGATAAAAAGGCGGAGAAGGCTGTTTCATCGTTATCTAATCGGGGGGGGGATTTTAGCGCAATAAAATGCGATATTACTGATGAGAAAGCTGTCCAGACTGTTATTTCTAATATTAAGGCTCTTGATTTTTTGATAAACTGTGCAGGAATTAGCAATGAAGACTATATTGAGAAATTGACCTTAGAACAAATTAAGGAGACAATTGATGTCAATTTGATTGGCAAAATCATTTGTTGTAGAAGTGCATTGCCATTGTTGAAAAAATCAAAGTCTGCGGTTGTTGTAAACATCGCTTCAAGATTTGCAGAAAGACCGCTGGCGACTTGCATTCCATACACCACTAGTGAAGCTGCTATCGTTATGTTGTCAAAGAATTTGGCTTTGGAATGGGCACCATATAAAATTAGAGTAAATACAGTGAGTCCGTCGTTGACGCTGACACCTTTGACCAAAAAGCTTTATACAAAGGAAGAAATTGTGGCAAGTGCAAAGAAAAATCCATCAAAAAGACTTGGTGAAGTTGAAGATACTGCAAATGCTGTTTTATTCCTTTGCAGTGATAAGGCAAGTTATATCAATGGAGAAAACTTAAATGTTAATGGGGGAATTTTGCTAGTATAATAAAAACACGCCATACGGTGTGTTTTTTATTTTTAATATGCTGTAAAATTATTTTTAAAATGAAATTAGTTTTTTCTGAATATCTCTTTAAAACTTTTTGTGTTGAAAGCGAAAATATGTTAAAATTAAACATAAGGAGACTAGGGATGAAAAAGATATATATTATGGAGCATTTTGATTTCTCGGAAGAACAGTTGGAAGAGTTGAACTCTCTTGGCGAAGTTAAGATGTTTGAGAATGCGACAAAGAAAGATATTGCAGAAGCAGAGAAAAAGGCGGATGTGGTTTTGGTGGACTGGCTTGACCCAACTGAGATGATTACCAAAATGAAGAAAGGTAGTTTTGTTTGTTTGCCATATAGTGTTTACGATTGGATTTCAACTATGAAGCAAGCGATTGATAATGGAGTGACATTCTCTAACACTCCAAACTATTTTACAAATGCTGTTGCAGAGCACCACTTGACACTTATGCTTGCTTGTGCAAAAAATGTGGCTCAGTGTGATGCTGGTTTGAAGAAAGGGGAAGTCCCACCAAATAAAAATATCGAACTTGCTGGCAAGACGGTTGGAATTATTGGACTTGGGCATATCGGATACAGACTCTCTGAACTTTTGAAGCCATTTAATGTTAAGATTTTGACTTCTAATAGAAATAAAAAGAATTTGCCAGGTATTAAGGATGTTCAACTTGGCACACTTCTTAGACAAAGCGATTTTGTCTGCGTGACTTGTGCTCTTAATGACAGCACAAAAAATATGTTGTCTGCAAAAGAACTGAGAATGATGAAAAATACTGCAATTCTCACTGCCACAACTGGCGGAGTTATCAATCTTCAAGATTTGGAAAAAATACTCAACAAAGACAAGTTGTTTGCAGCTGGTCTTGAAGAATTTATGGATATGAATGAAGTGCCTACAAAGTTAATCAACAATCCAAAAGTTACTTGCACTTTCCACCGTGCTTACAACACTGTTGAAGCTGAGAACAACCGTTTGAATATGTGCATTGAAAACATTAAAGCGTTCTTGAACAAAAAGCCAATCAATGTTATTAAACTTTAATATAAAAGAAAAACACACCGAGCGGTGTGTTTTTTCTATTGGCGATATGCTTAAAATTACTTTTTAAATGTGCTGTATCCAACACAAGCAGTTGCGCCAGCGCCACAGATAATGTTGAGAATCAATGCGGCGAGTCCAGTCTTTGCGTATGGGATTGCAGCCATTCCCAAAGCAGTGAGTTGTTTGTTTTGCAATTTGAGTGCATCGTTTGTTTCTGCAACAACGCTTGTGCAAGCAACAACACTCAAAACAGTGAGAACAAGCACTGCCAAAACAGAAGCAAAGAGAGCCCATTTAACAGCCTTTGTGTATACTTCATTTGCAATAACACCGAAGTCATCCAACAATGCAAGAATTGAAGCAACAATCATAAGGCAAGCGAAAATTACAAGAAGCAATACAACGACATAGAGAAATACTTCTTTTGTTGTTGGTTCTGGATTGTTTGATTTGAGTATATCATATCCAGTTTGTTTCATTGCTGGAACTGATTGACCCATAACTGTGTATCCTTCCATTGTCACGAATGGCAATCCAAGGAATCCAAGAATCAAAACTCCAAGAACACCGATTACTCCGTGTAAAATTGTTTTTACAAGATTTGCTGGTTTTGTCATTTTTTTCTTCTCCTTTCTTTAAGATATCCGTATCATAACTCTGTTTAGACCTAATTGTTAAATTTTTGGTAAAGTTTACTTTCAAGTGAGATAAACTGCCATATTTTGTATCACTTTATTTTTGTAAAAACTGTGTTTT
Source organism: uncultured Lachnospiraceae bacterium (assembly GCA_964541365.1). Lineage (GTDB taxonomy): Bacteria > Bacillota > Clostridia > Christensenellales > UBA1242 > Caccovivens. Next base: position 13,897 of record CAZIPJ010000004.1, on the reverse strand, counting down.
GAGTGCAATATTTGGGGGAATATGTTATAATTGATATATGAAAATTGTGACTTATAACATCAACGGAATAAGAGCAAGTGCAAAGCTCGGGCTTGTAGATTGGCTTGCAGATTTTGATGCGGATGTTTATTGTTTGCAGGAAGTTCGATGCAATGAAACGGTGGCAAGAGAGCTTGTTTTTCCAAGTGGCAGTCAGCTTAGTTTTTTTGATGCGGTGGACACTTCTAACCCTTTGGAAAAATACACTGCAATTTTCAATTGTGGCAAGATTGCGGGTTATGCAGGGACTCTTGTTTTGACAAAGCAAAAACCTGATATGGTGCTTTATGATATGGGAGAGTTTTGGACTGACGATGAAGGAAGAACTACAACAATCATTTTAGGCAAACTTGCGGTGATTGATGCGTATATTCCAAATGGAAACAGCAGACTTGATTTTAAGATGAAATATTTGGATGCACTTTCAAAGTTTATTGCAAAGCTGAAAGAAAAGTATGAAGTTGTGTGTGTTGGGGATTATAACATCGCACACAATGAAATCGACCTGACAAATCCAAAAGAGTGCAAAACAAAATCTGTCTTTTTGCCAATTGAAAGACAGGCGTTTGATGGACTTCTGGGATTGGGAATGCTTGACTGTTTCAGATTCTGCAATCCAGAAAAGGTGGAGTATTCTTGGAGAAGCTACCGCTCACGCTATGACGATTCTTACAATAGTTGGAAGTACCGAATTGATTACATACTTGCAAGCAATGGCTTGAAAGAGAAAATTAAAAACTGCGATATTCTGGATTTGGTTTACAGTGACCATTTGCCAGTTGTGGCTGAGATTGGAGATTAAGAATGAAACATATTGCAATTTTAAGACAGCCGTTTTTTGATATGGTGCTTTCTGGTGAGAAGACGATTGAAAGTCGTTGGGCAATGAACAGGATTGCTCCTTACGGCAAAGTGTCTGTCGGTGATGAAATTTTGCTTAAAGAGACTGGGCAGTGTGTGACTGCAATTGCAAAGGTGAAAAAAGTGCAGTTTTTTGAACTGACACCTGAAAAGGTTGAAGAAATCAGAGTTAAATTTGGTAAGCAAATCGGTACTGACAGATTTCAAGATTGGCAAAGCACTTTGGAGAAAAAATATTGCACTCTTATTTGGCTTGAAGATGTGAGAAAGATTGAACCGCTGAAAGTGCCAAGAAGCAATGGTGCAGGCTGGCTCGTTTTGAAAGGCTAAATTTTTGGAGAGAGATTATGGTCAAAGTTAAAATTTGTGCAAACAGAAGTATTGAAGACGCAAAGATGTGCTTGGATGCTGGTGCGGACATAATTGGGATTTTGGTTGGACAACAGCACGCAAGCACCGATTTTGTCACAAAAGAAAAGGCAAAAGAAATTTGTGACTTTGTTGACGGGAGATGTGATGTTTCACTTGTTACGCATATAACCAATGCGGATGAGATTATTGAACTTACAAAGTATATCGGAAACAATGTAATTCAACTCCATTCGGACATATCAGAAAGTGAAGTCAAGAAAATTCATAGCGCATTTCCAGATGTGAAGCTTGTTAGATTGATTCATATGACAAAGGATGGAGAAATTTATTCTGACATCAAACAGATGAAGTATGTTGATTTTTATCTTATGGGCAGCTTCAATCTCAAAACCAATCAAGTTGGTGGAACGGGATTGACAGACAACTGGGAGAGAGCGGGAGAAATTATCAAGACTTTAAATCGACCTGTTTTTATAGCGGGGGGGGGTAAATCCCAAGAATGTTGCACAAGTTGTGTGGCAGGCTGAACCCTATGGCGTTGATGTCAACAGTGGTTGCAAGAACGAACAGGGAAGAAAGGATGCAGGAAAAGTTAAAGAGTTTGTTTTTAATGCAAAAAATGCGTTGAGAAGATGAGAAAAGCGTTATAGGTAATTTACAAATTATGTTTTTTGTGATATATTTTAAGTGTAAGGCTTTATATTCAATTTAGACAAAGGATGGATGTTTATGGGAGATTTTAATTTAGCGACCTTGATTGTTGGGATTTTGTCTCTTTCGGGTGTTGTGGTAAATATTTGTGTGACGATGATTGCAGACAAGAAAAGGAGATACACTGGACTTATTACAACTCACCGCATTCAGAGTATGAAAAGTGTGGAGACGATTTTCAGTAGGATAATTGGAAGCTTGTACAATTTCAGAATTCCAAGCACAGACAAAGTTGCTGAGTTTAAAACTTTTGAACTCAACAAACAAGAAGTTTTGTTTTTGATTGGAATGGTGGGAAGTCCAGAGACAGAAATCAGGCAAGTGCTTGGGCTTGTTGACCAGTTTTTGTTCTTTGCTTCTGTTGAAAAAACACCACTTACAAAGAAGCAGACTCACAAGTTTTATGATATAATCAAAGTTGCCATCGACTGCTTGCAGAATTTAACAAGAGCATATGCAAAGTGTGAGTGGGAAAAGTGTAAGTACACAAGCTCATTTGGAAATGAGAAAAGATTTGATAAACAAAAGGTGCTGAATGATTATTACATAAATAATAAACAGAAAGTTGAAGAACAACTCAAATTTTTGGCAGAAAATGATTTTCAATCTGTGCTTGATTTGAAATAACTTTAATGATGATTTTAGTTGCAGTGTACAATAGGTTTATAAGGAAGTGGATTGACTACTGTTCATCCACTTCTTTTATTAGACATATTTATTTAAAAAGTTTTAAGTTTGTGTGCTTATTTTTTTGGAAATTTTTGATGAATGTGATACAATGAATAAGTAGTTTTTAGGAGATTATCAAAATGGATATTTTTAAGAAAGTTGGCGGAGAACAAATTTATAATAAGGCCAAAGAAATGGGGATTTATCCTTATTTCCACGCTCTTTCAAGTGGACAAGATACTGTTGTGGAAATGGAAGGAAGAGAAACCATTATGATTGGCTCAAACAACTATCTTGGCTTCACATCAGAGCCAAGAGTAATCAACGCTGGTGTTGAAGCACTCAAAAAATACGGCACTGGATGCAGTGGTTCAAGATTTTTGAACGGAACACTTGATTTGCACAAAGAGTTGGAAGACAGACTTGCAAAGTTCTTGCACAAGGAAGCGGTTATGACTTTCAGCACTGGTTTCCAAAGTAACCTTGGCATCATCAGTGCAATCGCTGGAATGCACGATGTTATCCTGTGCGACAAAGAAAATCACGCTTCAATCTATGACGGATGCAGATTGTCTTATGGCGAAATGATAAGATATAAGCACAGCGATATGACTGACCTTGAAAAGAAACTTCAAGCTGTCCCAGAAAATAAGGGAATTTTGATTGTTACAGACGGCGTTTTCTCAATGAGTGGAGAAATCTGCAAATTGCCAGAGATTGTTAAACTTGCAAAAAAATATGGTGCAAGAGTTATGGTTGATGACGCTCACGGACTTGGTGTGCTTGGAAAACACGGAAGGGGCACAGCAGAACATTTTGGACTTGAAGATGAAGTTGATATTTATATGGGCACTTTCTCAAAGTCTCTTGCAAGTCTTGGTGGTTATATGGCTGCAAAAAGAGAAGTTGTGGATTATGTTATGCACACATCTCGTCCATACATTTTCAGTGCAAGTATCACACCTGCTTCTGTTGCGTGTGCACTTGAAAGTTTGAAGATGCTTGAAGAAAACCCAAAAAGAGTGAAAGCTCTTTTGGACATCTCTGAGTATATGAGAAAAGGACTTAAAAAACTTGGAGTCAAGGTGATTGAAAGCACAACTCCAATCATTCCAATTTATGTCTATGAAGATGAGAAAGCATTTGTTGCTTGCAAACTTTTGCTTGAAAGGGGAGTTTATGTAAACCCAGTTGTCTCTCCTGCGACACCAAAAGGGATGGCACTTCTTCGCACTTCTTACACTGCAACTCACACAAAAGAACAAATGGACAAAGCAATGAAAGCTATTAGAGAAGTTTTGGACATCTTGGAAGTTAAATAGTATTTTTGATTTAAGCAGGCAAATAAGAAAATTTGCTTGCTTTTTTTATTGATTGTGATATAATAATTCAGACTAATTTGGTAGGAATTAAAATCCGCCAAAGTGACAAACATTTTTAAAGGAGAAAAATAAAAGATGAAAACACTTTTGAGTGTCAAAAATATCAAAGCAAAGGTTGGAGAAAAGCAGATTTTGAATGGACTCAATCTTGAAATTAAGAAAGGGGAAGTTCACGTTATTATGGGACCAAATGGTGCAGGAAAAAGCACTTTGGCAAATGTTATTTTCAACAATCCAGTCTACAAAAAAACTGCTGGCAAGATTGTTTTTGATGGAAAAGATATTACAGATGCAAAAGTTGATGAAGTTGCAAAAAGTGGTATTTTTATGTCATTTCAGTCGCCAGAAGAAATTTCTGGTGTAAGTGTTTTCAATTTCATCAAGACTGCAAAAGGCAAACTTGAAAATAAGAATGTCAACTATTTTGATTTTAAGCAGGAACTTGAAAAGAATGCCAAGGCACTTAAAATGAAAACGGAGATGACAAGCCGAGACCTTAATGTCGGTTTTTCTGGTGGAGAGAAAAAGAAAAACGAGATTTTGCAAATGCTTGAATTTAAACCAAAACTTGCAATCCTTGACGAGACGGACTCAGGACTTGATGTTGATGCAATCAGGACAGTTTCAAAAGGAATTGAGATGTTTAAGACGGAAGAAAATGCCGTGCTGATTATCACTCACTCCACAAAAATCTTGCAAGCGCTCAAAGTGGACTATGTCCATATTTTGGTGGACGGGAAAATTGTTTTCACAGGTGATGGCTCTCTTGCGAAAGAGATTGAAGAAAACGGCTATGAAAAATTTAAGGCGGGTGTGAAAAATGCCTAAGAAAAAGATTGCGGACATCGAACAAAATGTTTACGATTTTAAGAACGCAGACAATTTTGATTTTAAGATGAAAAAAGGACTTTCGGAAGACATTGTCAGAGAAATCTCAAAGAAGAAAGGTGAGCCAAAGTGGGTGCTTGATATCAGACTTAAAGCTCTGCAAGTTTATGATAAGCTTGCTCTGCCAACTTGGGGACCAGATTTGAGTGAGCTGAATATGGATGAGATATCAACTTATGTCAAACCCAAAACTGAGATGAAAGACAAGTGGGAAGATGTGCCAGACGAAATCAAGGACACCTTTGACAAACTTGGGATTCCAAAAGCAGAGCACGAGTATTTGGCGGGTGTTGGAGCTCAGTATGACAGCGAAGTGGTCTATCACTCAATCAAGGATTCGCTTCTGAAACAAGGCGTTGTGTACACAGATTTTGACAGTGCAATCAAAGAGTATCCACAGCTTGTGAAAGAGTATTTTACAAAGTGCGTGCCACTTTCAGAGCATAAATTTATTGCTCTTCATTATGCGGTTTTATCTGGTGGAAGTTTTGTGTATGTGCCAAAAGGAGTGAAACTTGAAATGCCACTTCAATCCTATTTCAGATTGAACTCACCAGAGAGCGGTCAGTTTGAACACACACTCATCATCGTGGACGAAGGTGCAAGCTTGCATTTTATTGAAGGATGCAGTGCGCCAAAATATAACAAAGTCAATTTGCACGCAGGGTGCGTTGAGTTGTTTGTGAAAGAAGGAGCGTATTTGAGATATTCCACAATCGAGAATTGGTCAAAAAATATGCTCAACTTAAACACAAAAAAAGCTATTGCTGAAAAAGATGCTCAAATTGATTGGATAAGTGGAAGTTTTGGAAGCAAGATTTCAATGCTTTATCCTATGAGCATTTTGAAAGGAGAAAATGCTAAAACAGAATACACGGGAATCTCTTTTGCAGGCAAGGGTCAAAATCTTGACACTGGTTTTAAAGTTGTGCATATGGCAAAGAACACTTCAAGTGTGGTGAGCTCTCGCAGTATTTCAAAAAACGGCGGAATTGCAACTTATAGAAGTCTTGTAAGCATTCTGCCAAATGCGACTGGAAGTAAGTGCAGTGTGACTTGCGATGGGCTTATGCTTGATGACCTTTCGAGAAGTGACACCATTCCAGTAAACAATGTTGAAACGAGTGATGTGGAGTTTTCTCACGAAGCAAAGATTGGAAAAATCAGTGAAAAAGCAATCTTCTATCTTATGAGTAGGGGACTTTCGGAAGAAGATGCAAAAGCAATGATTGTAAGGGGATTTGCAAACCCTGTTTCAAAAGAACTGCCGATTGAATATGCGGTGGAAATGAATCGACTTATAAATTTGGAATTGGAAGGGAGTATTGGCTAGTATGGATTTAAATTTTGCCCCAGTGATGACAACTAGAAATTATGGCATCAATTTTGCAAAGGTTGATGACAGCGTTTTTTGTGGACAAATTTCCAAATTTAAAAATGTCAAAATTGATAATGAGTGCGGTTTTTTGCTTAAAAAAGTTAAAAAAATGGCATTTTTGCAGAAAATTGGGGCTCAATTTGATGAACAACTTGAAAAAGAACCAAATATAATTTTAAATTTTGATATCAATAAAGACACTGATAAAACATTGGTTTTGAGTTTCAATTTTGACAAAGAAAACAAAACTCTTGTTGAGCAGCTAAATTTTGTTGTTGAAGAAAATGTTACTGCAAAAGTTATCTTAAATTTCCGTGGAAACGAACTTGCTTATCACAATGGGCTTGTTAGATTTGATTGCAAGAAAAACAGCAGTGTCGATGTTGCGATTATTTCAAACCTTTACGGTGAGAGTGTGAGTGTACTTAGAGTGCAAAACTCTTTGGAAGAAAACGCAAAAATAAATTTCAACATTGTGGATTTTGGTGGCAAGGTGTCAATTCAAAATTATTACACAAAACTTGCTGGACAAAATTCTGTTTCAAACTTGAACAGTCTTTATGTTGCAGGTGGTGACAGCTTTGTTGATTTGAATTATGAGCAGGATGTTTTTGGAAAGCAATGCAAAGCTGTTATTCAAACTGTTGGAGCTCTATATGGACAGGCAAGAAAACATTTTAAAGGAACAATAAACTTTGAAAAAGGTTGTAAGAAGAGTGTTGGAAGCGAAGATGAACTTTGCCTTTTACTTTCAAAGCAAGCAAAGTCAAAAGCCTTGCCAATGCTTCTTTGTACAGAAGAAGATGTGGACGGCAAACACAGCAGTTCGGTCGGCAAAGTTGGAGAGAAAGAACTTTTCTATATTATGAGCAGGGGATTTTCTGAGCAAGAAGCAGTCAAGCTTGTTGTCAAAGCCAAATTTGCTGTCTTGCTTGAAAAGATTTTTGATGAAGAATTGAAACAAAAGTTGTTTGAAATTGTTGATGGGAAGTTGAGTTATGAAGAGTGAAAATTTGAAGAAAGAATTTGCTATATTAGAGAAAAGCGAAACTGTTTATCTTGACAGTGGAGCAACATCGCAAAAGCCAGAGTGCGTGATTGACTCTATGCGCAATTATTATGAAAAGCAAAACGCAAATCCATATCGTGGAGCGTACGCTCTGAGCGTTACGGCAACCCAAGCTTACAATGATGCCAGAAAAACGGTTGCGGACTTTATTGGTGCAAAAGATTCGTCTGAAATCATTTTTACCAAAAATGCAACGGAAAGTTTGAATCTGCTTGCATACGCTTATGGAATGGACAACCTTTCAAAAGGTGATGAAGTGGTCATTTCCATTATGGAACACCACAGCAATCTTGTGCCTTGGCAGAAAGTGACAAAGGCAAAGAAAGCAAAACTTTCTTACCTTTATATAAATGAAAACTTTGAAATTGACGAAAGTGAAATTGAAAAGAAAATCACCGACAAAACAAAAATTGTCAGTGTTTTGAGTGTTTCAAATGTGCTTGGTACAAAGGTTGAGCTTGAAAAGATAATTAAAAAAGCACATTCTGTTGGTGCGGTTGTGATTGTGGATGCGTCTCAAAGTGTTGCTCATCACAAACTTGATGTCAAGGCACTTGACGCAGACTTTGTTGTTTTCTCTGCACACAAAATGTATGGGCCACTTGGAGTTGGAGTGCTTTACGGCAAGAAAAATTTGCTTGAAAAAATGTCACCATTTATTATGGGCGGAGATATGATTGAGTTTGTTTATGAACAGGAGACGACTTTTGCAGAATTGCCAAACAAGTTTGAAGCAGGCACTCAAAATGTTGGTGGTGCGGTTGGACTTGCAAGTGCAATCGAGTTTCTTGAAAAGATTGGGATGAAGAAGGTTGAAAAATTTGAAAGTGAGCTTATTGCTTATGCTTATAAGAAACTTTCGCTCCTTCCTTTTGTGACGCTTTATTGTCCAAAGGATGTGAGAAAGATTTCTTCTGTGATTTCTTTCAATATCAAGGGTGTGCATCCGCACGATGTGGCAACGCTTCTTGATATGAAGAAGATTTGTGTCCGCTCTGGGAATCACTGCGCTCAACCGCTTATGAGATTTTTGGGAGTGGACAGCACTTGCAGAATTAGCTTTGGTATTTACAACACAAAAAGTGATGTTGATGCTCTTGTCGCAGCTTTGCAAGAGATTTATGAAAAGTTTAAAAAGTTTTTGAAGGAAGAAAATTGATGAACGGATTTGATGATATTTATAGCGAACTTATTATGGAGCACAGCACCAACAGCTTTAATAAGAAAAAACTTGAAAGCCCAACAGGTTGTCAGCTTGGGCACAATCCAAACTGCGGAGATGAAATTGAATTGCAAGTTATGGTGAAAAACGGAATTGTGGAAGATGCATCTTTCACAGGGCACGGTTGTGCCATCTCTCAAAGTTCAACATCCATTATGATTGATACACTTCGTGGCAAAACTGTGGAACAGGCGAAGAAAATTGTTGAAGTGTTTATTAAGATGATAAAGCGAGAGAAAATTACCGCAAAAGAGAAAAAGTTGCTTGGAGACAGCGTCGCTTTTGAAAACATAAAGGATATGCCAGCAAGGGTTAAATGCGCGCTTTTGTCTTGGCACACTATGCAAGACTTGCTTGAAAATAAAGAAAAAAATGTGTAAATTTGCTTACATATTTTTTTTATTTGTGTTATAATATGCCAGAAAAATAAAGAAGACTCGCGTATAATCATTAGAAACAGCGAATGCAAGAGAACTCTTGTATTTTTTGTTTTTCAAATTTTTATGTGGAGAGTTTATATGGAAAAAGTTAAAGAGAAAAAGGTTTTCGCTCAGTCGTCTCTTGGCACAGAAAAAGTTGGAAAACTTCTGCGAATGTTTGCAATCCCTTGCGTGCTGGCGCTTGTTGTTCAAGCACTTTACAACATTGTTGACCAGTTGTTTATTGGAAACTGCAAAACACTTGGAGAACTTGGAAACACTGCCACCGGATTGATTTTTCCGCTGACAATGGTTGCTTATGCCATTGGGCAGTGTATTGGTGACGGTGCAGCGGCGTGTATGAGCATAAATCAGGGAAGAAACGACAACAGCAAGACTCACAAGTCTGTGGGGACAAGCATTGTCATTGGTGCAATCCTAAGTGTTGTTTTGACGGGAATCTGTTTTGGCGTATTGAAGCCATTTTTGAACTTTGTGCAGGCTGGTGATGCTTTTGATTTTGCAAAAGAATATAGCACTTGGATTTTTATCGGTTTCCCATTTTATGTTATTGGGACAATTATCAATCCAATCATTCGTTCTGATGGCAGTCCAAAGTTTGCTATGCTTGCCATTGCATCTGGGGCGATTGTGAATATTATTTTTGACCCGATTTTTATTTTTGCTGCAAAAATGGGGATGACTGGTGCTGCTGTTGCAACTTTCATTGGACAAGTTTTCACTTTTATTTTGAGCGTTGCATACTTGTTTAAGTCAAAGACATTCAGACTTAAACTTAAAAGTTTTTTGCCAGATTTCAAACTTTTGTGGCTGGGACTTAAACTTGGAATTTCAAGTTTCTTGACACAAATTTCAATTGCTATTATTTCAATTGTGACAAACAAAATTCTTGGAGCAAGAGTCGCAACAGGAGAACTTGGACTTGGGGCTGTGGGTTTCTTGACAATTGCATTTAAGGTGTTTGGGATTGTGGTCAGCATTGCAATTGGAATTGCGTGTGGTGGACAGCCGATTTTAGGCTTCAACTATGGGGCGAAGAAATACGACAGAGTGAAGAAAACTTACAAGCTTATTATGCTTGTCACTTTGCTCGTTGGAATTGTTGCAACTTTGATTTTTGAGTTGTGTCCAAAGTTTATCTTGCAATTGTTTGGCGGGAAGAATTTGGATACCTTTTCTGTAAACATTTTTAGGATTTATCTATGTTTGATTTTACTTACTTGCGTAACAAAGGCAAGTGCAATTTTCTTCCAATCCATTGGGCAGCCAGTTAAGGCAATTACTATTGCAATGTGCAGAGATTTCTTATTTTTAGTTCCACTTACAATTGTGTTTCCAATTATTGGTGGAACAAAATTGTTTCTGCTCTCAGCTCCTGTGGCAGATATTTTGACAATGCTAGTTACAGTTGTTTTCACTGTTGTTTTCTTTAAGAAACTTAATTCAAAAGCGAAAACGGATGTTGTTTTGGAAGAAAATGTGCAGACCCCTGTAATTAAAAATTCTAGCCAAGGTGTGATTGTGACAATTTCTCGTGAACACGGTGCAGGTGGCAGAGAAATTGGGCAGAAACTTGCAGAAAAACTTCAAATACCTTTCTATGACAAAGAAATCGCTCTGCTTGCCGCAAAAGAAAGTGGGCTTGCAGCTGAGTTTATTGAAAATGTTGAAGATGTCAATCCAATTCTTTACAGTCTTTATTTAAGTACGGAAGCTAATCAAAGTGCAATCAATGCACAAGACAAAGTTTTGAATATGATTGCGGACAATGGCTCTTGCGTTATTGTTGGTCGTGCCGCGGATTATGTTTTGAGAGAAAGAGAAAATCTTTGCAAAGTGTTTGTGTACGCACCGATGGAGTACAAGGTTTCTCGTGTGATGAAAAATTATGGTGATGACGAAAAAACTGCAAAAGAGAATATCCAAAAGTCTGACAAACGCCGTGCAAATTTTTATAAGAATGTGACAGGGCAAAAATGGGCTGAGCCAAAAAACTTTGAACTTTGCATTGACGGTTCTGCTGGGGTGGATGCAGTTGTGGAACTGATTGCAGTTCACATTGAAAATAGAAAAATTCAAAACTGACATTTTAACAATTATCGACAGAAATTTCACTGCCGATAATTTTTTATTGACACAAAAACTTTACATTTTTTCTTTAAAACTTTATACTTAGAAGGAAAGAAAAGGAGAAGAAACATAATGAAAATTAAACCTTTGTTTGATAGAGTCGTTTTGCTTCCAAAAGAAGCTGACAAAGAGACAAAAAGTGGAATCATCTTGCCTTCTGCAAGTGCAGAAAAATCACAAATTGCGACAGTGGTTGCTGTGGGAAAAGGTGGAGTTGTTGACGGCAAAGAATTGAAAGTGGAAGTCACTGTTGGGGATGAAGTCCTTTATGCAAAGTACAGTGGAACGGAATTTTCTTATGATGGAAAAAAATATATTGTGATTAAGCAGTCAGACATCTTGGCTGTTTTGGAAAAATAGGGGGATTGTTATGGCAAAAATGATGTTGCAAGGAGAACAAGCAAGAAAGAGTCTTGAAAACGGCGTAAACAAACTTGCTGACACTGTCAAGATTACTCTTGGACCAAAGGGAAGAAATGTCGTGCTTGGGAAAAGCTATGCATTGCCACTTATTACAAATGACGGTGTGACAATCGCAAAAGAGATTGAACTTGCTGACCCATTTGAAAATTTGGGGGCGGAACTTATCAGGGAAGTGTCTGTAAAGACAAATGATGTCGCAGGTGACGGAACAACAACAGCTTGCGTTTTGGCACAAGCAATCATCAGAGAAGGCTTGAAAAACTTTACTGCTGGGGCAAATCCAATCATCTTGAAAAAAGGTATTTTCAAGGCTGTGGATGTTGCAGTTGAAGAACTTAAAAAACTTTCAAAACCAGTTTCAAGTTCAAAAGATATTGAGCAAGTTGCAAGTATCTCTGCTGGCGATGAAGAAATTGGAAAGCTTATTGCAAAAGCGATGGATGAAGTTGGAAGTGATGGTGTTATTACTGTTGAAGAGTCTCAAACAATGAACACAGAACTTTCAGTCGTTGAAGGAATGCAGTTTGACAGGGGATACCTTTCTCCTTATATGAGCTCAAACACTGAGAAGATGATTGCCGAGCTTGACAGTCCTTTCATTTTGATTACTGACAGCAAGATTTCAACTTTGAATGAAATTTTGCCACTTTTGGAACAGCTCGTTAAAGTGGGTGGAAAACTTCTCATCATTGCTGACGATGTTGAAGGCGAAGCTCTGACTGCACTTATTTTAAACAAACTTCGTGGTTCACTTAATGTTGTTGCTGTAAAAGCACCAAGTTTTGGTGATAAGAGAAAAGCTATGCTTGAAGACATTTCAATTCTGACTGGCGGAACATTTGTTTCAAGCGAACTTGGAATTGACTTCAAATCTCTTACTCTTGACAACCTTGGTCGTGCAAAGACTGTCAGAGTTGACAAGGATTGCACAACAATCGTTGAAGGAGCTGGAAACTCAAAAGAAATTGCTGGAAGAGTTAAGCAAATCAAAGACCAAATCAAAGTGACAACAAGCGACTATGAAAAAGAGAAACTCTCTGAAAGACTTGCAAAGCTTGCAGGTGGCGTTGCTGTTGTTAAGGTTGGCGCTGCAACAGAAGTTGAGATGAAAGAAAAGAAACTGAGAATTGAAGACGCTCTCTCTGCAACTAAGGCAGCTTCCGAAGAAGGCGTTGTGCCTGGTGGCGGTGTTGCGCTTTTGAAAACAACACCTGCAATCAAAAAGTTGGTTGAAACTCTTTCTGGGGATGAAAAGACTGGGGCATCAATCGTGCTTCGCGCTGTTGAAGAACCTGTCAGACAAATCGCTTTCAATGCCGGAATTGACGGCGGAGTTGTTGTCAATAAAATCTACGAAAATCTTGGGCAACCTGCATTTGGTTTTGATGCACAAAACAATGAGTACGGGGATTTGCTTAAAAAAGGTATTCTTGACCCAACAAAAGTTTCAAGAAGTGCGCTTCAAAATGCTGCGTCAGTTTCTGCAACTCTTTTGACAACAGAAGCTCTTGTTGTGGAAGTTGAAGACAAAAAAGACAAACCTGACCAAAGAGATGTCTATTAAAATTGTCAAAAATAATAAAAAGTGGTGATGCTACAAAAACGGTGGCGTTGCCACTTTTTTTCTTTTCAAACCTAAACCAGACGCCCTTAAAAATTTTTAAAATTGGGTATTGACAAAAGTTTGCGGGGGGGGGTATAATGCCTTTGATAAGCAAAGGGGGAAAGAAATGGAAATTAAAGTTTTTGCAGGAACACAGCTTGGACACATTCCAACAAAAGATGAAATGGATAAGATTGGCGGACTTACCGCTGGCGTTTGCTATTTGCCAGACACAATTGACAAATTGTTTGCCGAAGACAGTGAGAAAACACAAAAGCGTGAAGCAATGATTAAGACAAGTGGTCACAAAAGTCCATTCGACCATTCATCAGTAAACTTGGAAATTGTTGACATCCCAAAAATCGTTGCAATGATTTTAAATGACGAGCAGATGTACACAACAAGTGAAAAGTCTGCCAGATACAAGAGAATGGCATTGCCAGATGATGAGAATGGAGTTTATGAAAAATGGCTCCCAATTTTTGAGAATGAGATAAAAAAACTTCAACCTACTGCACCAGCGTGGTTTAGTGATATAAAAATCAAAAAGCTCGCTCAGGAGAATTCAAGATATTTGACATCAGTTTTTACACCAACAAGTATGGTTTATACAATATCTTATAGACAGCTAAACATTATTTACAGAAAGTTTGAGAAAGAAATTGATTTGCTTGCAGGAGAAAAAGACGCATTCTCAACTTTGCTTCGTC
>CAZIPJ010000003.1:0-48840 GCA_964541365.1 uncultured Lachnospiraceae bacterium | reverse complement strand
CAAAGGAATGACAAACTTCAAAGGTGCAATGCTTTTTGCAACAGGTGACCAAGAAATTATTGAAACTGTTGCAAACAGAATTATTGATATTGTTGACGAAAACACAATTGTTGACAAACAAATGACTTATGAAGAATATATGGAAAAATATAAAAATTAGGGGCTGCAACCCCTTTTTTATTTTTTAATTTATTTTTTAAATTTTATTTTTTTAATTATTAAAAATATTTAAATTGAAAATAAATTTTAAAATTATTTATTTTAAAAATTAAAAATCATATAAAAAACCTAAATAAAAAAATAAAAACGCCACATCCCCCTAAAATAGGGCACTTCGTGTCTTTTTATTTAAATAAATTTTATTTTTTATATTATTATTTTTTTAATTTAAAATAAAAAAATTTTATAAAATACTTTTTTAATTTATTTTTCAATTTTTATTATATTAAATTTATTTTTTTAATTTCAAAAATATTTAAAGCTTCAAAAATTATAAAGAAATATTTGAAATTAAATTGACATTTGTTTTGTTTTGACATAAAATAAATACAGCAATGACGGAATTGGCAACTCCACCAGCTAACGCGTGTCGGCGTAAAGACATTTCAACGAAGGCAAGGTTTGTCCTTGCGAAGTAGGGTGGAACAGCGAACTTGAAACTCGCCCCTATGTCAGTATTTGGCATAGGGCTTTTTTATTAGGCTGACTTGCCAAGCAAAAATAAAAAGCGTCTCAGACGCAAAGGAGAAGATTATGGAAGAAAGAAAAGTTACAATGGACAAAGTTATCAACTTGTGCAAAAACCGTGGTTTCGTTTTTGCTGGAAGTGAAATCTATGGTGGGTTTGCAAACACTTGGGATTTTGGTCCTGTCGGTGTTGAACTTGAAAACAACATCAAAAAAATGTGGTGGAAAAGATTTGTTCAGGAAAGTCCAAACACATATGGCGTTGACGCTTCAATCTTGATGAATCCAAGAGTATGGGAAGCCAGCGGTCACGCACAAGGTTTTTCTGACCCTAAGATGGATTGCAAATCTTGTAAGCAGAGATTCCGTGCAGACAACTTGATTGAAGAACATTCCAAAGGTAAAGTCGCAGCCGAAGCAATGACAAACGAACAAATGGAAGCATACATCAGTGAAAACAAAATCAAATGTCCACACTGCGGAAATCACAACTGGACACCAATCAGACAGTTTAAGCTTATGTTTGAAACAAGCCGTGGGACAATTGAAGGAGATAAAGATGTGGTTTACCTTCGCCCAGAGACTTGCCAAGGTGAATATGTAAACTTCTTGAATGTTCAAAGAACAACCCGTGCAAAAGTACCATTTGCAATCGCCCAAATAGGAAAATCATTCAGAAATGAAATCACGCCTGGAAACTTCCTTTTCAGAACGATTGAATTTGAACAAATGGAACTTCAATGCTTCTGCAAAGATGAAAGCGCTTTCAAGCAATATGATGATTACAAAAAGCAGGCTCTCCAATTTGTTGAAGACCTTGGTCTTGCCAGCGAAAGACTCCGCTTCCACGACCACGACAAACTTGCTTTCTACGCAAAAGCAGCTTGCGACATTCAATACAATTTCCCAATCGGCTGGGAAGAATTAAACGGTATCCACCACCGCTCAACTCACGACCTTTCAAGACATTCTGAGTTTAGTGGCAAGAATTTGCTCTACACTGACCCAGTGACAAATGAGAAGTTTCTTCCAACAGTCATCGAGTATTCAATCGGTGTAGGAAGACTTACTTTGGCTGTGCTTTGTGAAGCATATGATGAAGAAACACTTGAAAACGGAGAAACAAGAGTTGTATTGCACTTAAATCCAGCAATCGCCCCATATAAAGTTGCCGTACTTCCACTTCAAAAGAATCTCAGCGAAAAGGCAAGAGAAGTTTACGCGAAACTTTCAAAAGAATTTATGTGCGACTATGACGAAGCTGGTTCAATCGGTAAACGTTATCGCCGTGAAGACGAAATCGGCACTCCTTTCTGCGTAACAATCGACTTTGACACACTTGAAGATGACACAGTGACTATCAGAGCTCGTGACACAATGAAGCAAATCCGTCTCCCAATCGCAGAACTTTCTTCTTACATTTCAGAAAAGATTAAATTCTAGCGGCTCGCCACTTTCCATCAATGGCACAAACTATTTAAAAGAAGAGATGCAAAAACAAATGCATCTCTTTTTATTGCATAAAAAAACAACTCATATAAAGGAGAGTTGTTTTTTTGACTTCAAACAATTAGATGTTCAAAATTCTGAAAATGTGTTTTTGAGTAATCATAAACACAAGGTCCAAAATCCAGATAATCCATCCGCCGAAAATTCTGATAATTGCAGCAACGATTTTTCCTTCTTGGAATCTTGTAACAATACCCAAAAGCCAAGCTGTGAATGGGATGATTGCAAGAATCAAGCTTACAATGTAACCCAAACCAAAGTAATCAGATTTTTTTGCCATTGCACTCTCTCCTTTTTTAAAATTTGTAATTTTGTTACATTCTCATTTTAGACTATTGCCAGAGAATTGTCAACAATTTCCAATCAATAAAATATATGATTTTCAAAATTATTTCATTCGCTTTCAGAAAAATTTATTTTCACTTAACTTACTTAATAGAAAAAGTTAAGTTTTGCTTAAAAATTTGATTATCTAAACATACTGTCCTTGCTGGTCAAGAATGTCCAACTTAAAAGCGTTTTGAAGAACAATGCCCAATAAGTCAGTCTCGCGCTATCCAAAAACTCTTCACAAGCTTTGTATTCTGGTTTTGTCAAGATTTCTTTCAAAAACTGCATTGCATACTTTGACGCTTCTTTTTCTATCTGAATTTCCTTGTATTTCAAGAACAATGCAAAGAAGAATATGAGTATTCCAAGTGCCAGCAGAGAAAGCCCAGCAATAAGCGTAACCAATTGTGGCAATACATCAACCAGATAAAGAACACTAAGCACTATTCCCACGAGCACTGCTGGCATAAAGAAGAGTCCGCAAATTCTTCCAATATGTTTTCTTCGCCAATGTTTTTTAAGTTTGTCCCCTTCTGCATCCTGTTTCGCGTGTCCAAGTTCGTGAGAGACGGTTGCAAGAGAAGCAAGGCTGTTTGAATACATTGTTTGTTGGCTCAGTGCCACCACGCCGGAACTGTAATGGTCATAATACTCCGGACATTTTTCAATTCTCAATCTTCCACCAAAAAAGTGACCATTCATTGATTTCACGTAATCAACTGTTGAAATCCCAGATGAATTTGCTCTTTGCTGGTTTTCTTGCAGTTTTTCATAAAAATTGTCAGATGCGAAACTTGCAATCGCCAAGCATAAACAAAGCAAAACTCCCACAACAACAATCGCACCAATAATAATATAAGTCATCATAAAATTATTATATATATTTTTTCTAGTTAAATCAACTAATCGAAAACATTTATTTTTGCTGTAAAGCATCCAGAACAATCATCTGCTAGGTGATAAGAAGAACGGTTTGCCCCTTATACAAAATTGTTCCAGCAGGTGGAAGTTGTTTCTTAACGACTCCACCGTCTCCGTCAATCTCATATTCAAGTCCAAGTTTTCTAAGTTCCACAATCGCATTTGCAAGGCTGTACCCTGTCACTTCTGGCATAATAACTTCTTGCAACACAAAATCTGCATCATCCTTTGGCATATCATAAAACTCAAAGAGAGAAGTGAAGAATTGTTTGCCATAAGGTGCTGCGACAATCGAGCCATAATACGCCCCAGCACTTGGCTCGTCAACCATAATCATCATAAGGTACTCTGGGTTATCTGCCGGATATGTGCCGATGAAACTGGAAATATACTTTCCTTGTGCAATCCCACCCGTTTCGCTGTACTTTTGTGCTGTTCCTGTTTTTCCGCCAACATTATATCCTTCAATAAAAGAATAATCTTCTTTTTTATTCTCTGCTTTCTGCAAAAGATAATTGACCGTCTTTTGAGTCTTTTCGGAAACAGCCTTTTCCTTCTTCACTTGCGGACTGTACACGTTCTTGCCACGAACATCAACAATTTTGTCGATGACCGTTGGAGTTTTAAGTGTTCCGCTAGTCACTCCTGCAACCGCTGTCAAAAGTTGAATAGGAGTTACTGCAATGGCGTGACCAAATCCCATTCTGGCAAGGTCCACATTCTTGACATTGGTTTTTGGCATCAAAATTCCACCGCTTTCACCTTGAATAGTGATACCTGTTTTTTTGCCAATTCCAAACTTCTGCATATAGTGATAAAATTTGTCAACTCCAAGCCTAAGTGCCAAATCCATAAAACAACAGTTGCAAGAATTTCCAAAAGCTTCTGTCAGGTTTTGACTTCCGTGTCCAATCGTTTTCCAGCACTTGATTCTCTGCCCATCCACGATTCTGAAACCTGGGCAATAAAATCTGTCATCCAAAGTCACAACGCCTTCTTCCAATGCGGCAGCCACGGTCAAAATTTTGAAAGTTGAACCTGGTTCATATGTGTCAGTGACCGCTTTCATCTTGGACTGTTCAAACAAAACGGAAAGGTCGTCTCTTGGAACTTCGTTAAGGTCGAAACTAGGCTTTGATGAAATCGCCAGAATTTCACTTGTTTTTGCGTTCATAACAATTCCTGTCACCGCCTTTGCTTTTTGTTCCTGATAGGCCTGCGACAAAACTTGCTCCAACAAAATTTGGATTTTGCTGTTGACAGTCAGCGTAACATCGCTTCCACTTATTCCGTTTACATAATATCTGATGCTTCCACCAATCTCCTTGCCCTGCAAATCACTTTGCACATAGCTGTATCCGTCAGTGCCTGTAAGGTAATCATTTAAATACGCTTCCAGTCCGGCTTGCCCCACATTGTCAACCGATGAAAATCCCAAAAGCTGCGTGAGAAGATTTCCATAAATATAATATCTTCCAACATTTTCTGTAAGAAAAATTCCGTCCAAATTTTCATTGTAAAGTTTTTCGGCGGTCTCAGCTTCAACTTGCATCTTCAACAAAACTTCTGAAACATTTTTTCTTGAAACCTTTTCAAGAGTTTTTTCATAGTCGAGCTGCAAAAGTGATGAGACTTTTTCAGCAGTGAGCGGTGCATCTTTGACCTGTCTTCCACGCACATAGACATCATAGGTTGTGTAGCTTACCGCAAGCGTATCTCCGGTTGCGTCAAAAAAAGAACCCCTTGGAGCAGTCAACGCCAAATCTCTTGTCCACTGGTCTGTCGCTCTCTGTTGAAGTTCTTTTCCGTTTATTATTTGCACAACAAAAAGCCTTACACCAAGACTACAAAAGACAATCATTAAAACCAAAAACACGACTTTGATTCTCTTTCGTAACGAGTGTAATGTGTAAGGTTTTTGCAATTTTAACCCCCAAACAACCCACTAAGGAAATTGCACAGTTTGTCAAACCAGTTTGATTTATGTCCAGCAGAGCCAGCATCAAATTTTTCGTCTGGATATGTTTCAATAAATTCCATACCCTTCTTTGTGGTATCAAGGTCTGCAATGTCTTTCAAATACTTTGGCAGATTCACATCATAAAGTTCGTGCTCAACACTTGCCAAGTTTGATGACATATGTTCGATTGCAACCACATTTGAAATGCAGATAATCGCACTGACTGCCAACACCAACGACAAAATCAAACTAAGTTTTTTCTTTGATGTTTTCTTCTTTGGTTTTTCATTTCTTGTAAGTTTGACAATCTTGCTATTTTCTGAAATTAAATCATAGTTGGGTTTTTCAATAATTTTTTGACTTACTTCTTGCTTTTCTTTTTTCTCAGGCTCCGACTGTTTTTCTTCTGCAACAATCTCCTGTTTCTTTTCTTCTTTCTTTTCAAATTGCTTTTGTATTAATTTCTCTTTTTCAAGCTCAAATTGTTTGAGTTCTTTCTCTTTTTCCTGCTTTATAAAATCCGCAACAGTCAAGTTTTCAAAGGAGTTTAAGTATTTTGCATTTTCAGTTTCAACTTCTTCTGTTTGGGCAACGACAGTCTCAACTTTTTCTTCAAACTGCTGTGCTGTCTTTGTTTCGATTTTTTCTTCGGTTATTGTCTCTTTTTCAGCAACAAGTCTGTCCATATATCTTACTTTTCTCCTTTGTTAAATATGTTATTTGCGCTATAATTTCTCAGCCACTCTAAGTTTTGCACAAGTGCTTCGACTGTTTTGTTTTTGCTCATTCTCACTAGCGACAATCGGTTTTCGATTGACAAGTTTTATTCTCGCTTTATGTTTGCAAATGCAAATCGGCGTCTTTGGCGGACACACGCACTCTGTGCTTTCAAACTTAAACAAGTTCTTCACAATGCGGTCTTCAAGACTGTGAAAAGTCAAAACGCATCCCCTTCCGCCTTTGCCAAGAAGCGTGAGCAACTCTTCCAAGACCTTGTCAAGTCCGTCAAGTTCTTCATTGACATAGATTCTCAGGGCTTGAAAAACCTTCTTTGATGCACCGCCACGGCTGAAAACAATTTTCTTTGGCAAACTCGCTTCAATTATATCACGAAGCTGAAATGTCGTACAAATCTCTTGTCTTTCTCTTTCGCTTACAATGTTTTTGGCAATGTTTCTTGCAAACTCTTCTTCACCATAAGTTTGGAAGATTCTAACAAGCTCCTCATATGAAAAGTTGTTGACGATTTCTTTTGCCGTCACAGTGTCTTCACTTCTGTCCATTCTCATATCAAGGACGCCATCGTGGACAAAACTGAAACCCCTTTCTCCTTCATCAATCTGATAAGAACTTACTCCAAGGTCAATCAAAAATCCGTCGATTCTTTCAACTCCCTGAGCTCTTAAAATTTGTGGAGCTTGCTTGTAATTGGCTCTAATTAAAGTGACCCTGTCAGAAAACTGTGAAAGCGTCTGAGTGCTTTTTTTGATTGCATCTTCATCTCTGTCAAACGCATAAAGGTGTCCGCCTTTAAGTCTTTTTGCAATCTCAAAGGAATGTCCACCGCCACCTACTGTGCAGTCGACATACACACCATTTTCTTTGATATCAAGCCCATCCAAAACTTCGTTAAGCATCACTGGGATATGTTTAAATTCCATTTTCTTTCCTTTCTTAATGTAATAAGCATAACACAAAAAACAAATTTGACAAAATAATTTATTGTATTGTAACATTCTGAGCTTCAACTCAACAAAAGAAAAAAGACCCTGAAAAAGGTCCTTTTCTTAAATTCCGAGCAAGTTTTTAAGTGCTCTTGCAACTTCTGTTTCGCTTCCAAAAGTTTCATTGATTGCTACGTTGATGTCATCTGCATAAGCAAGTTTGTCATCTTCACTGAGAAGACTTTCGTTTTTGTTTCTAAGAAGTTCGTCAAGATTTTCAATCGCAGCAACTTTTTCTTCTTCTGTCATTTCATCCAAAGAAGTTTCAATTCCGCTTACGATGCTTGAAATTGAATCGGCATCTGTGATTGTGAAGTCAATTTCATTGTTGTCAAAACTTTGTGCAAGGTTGATTGCAGTTTCAACATTTTTCATCAACTTTTCAAAGTCAACATCTTCGCCATAGTAGTCAGATACATTCAAGAACGCTTTGATATCAGCAGCATTTTCGTGTGTTTCATATCCGCTGAAAATCTTGTCTTGTGTCAAATCATCACCTGTCAAATACCAAATTACATTGACATAGATATTGTTAAATACACCATTCTTTTGTCCGCCGTTTGATGCATTGATTTTAAGAAGATTTAAAATCCTGCCATAATCTGAAATTGCAATTTCTTCATCTGACAAAACAAGTTCCAAAATACCTTCGATTGTTTCAACCGTATTTTCTTTTGTTTGAGCAAGAGAAGTTCTGTCAGTCTTGAACACAAGCCCTGTTGTGTTTGTCAAATCTCTGACTGCATTGTCAATGACATCAAACACTTTTTCTGTAAGTCCATCAAATACTCTTGCAGAGAACATATTTTCAAGAATGTCACCAAGTCTGTCATTTGCAAGCAGAGCTTTCATTGCTTTTTCAAGGTCGTGGTCTGACTGCATAAGGTATTTGATATAAGTGTTGTTGTATCCTTCAATCTCGCTTGTACCATCAGCATTTATTCCGGTGTTGAGAAGATTTAAGATTCTTCCAACAGTGTCAAGTTCTTCCACCCAAACAAAATAATCATCAAGCTCAATCACTTCGTCAAGGCTGAGAAGTTCCACATTTGCATTTAATTCAGAAACCACCTTGTCAAACACACGTGTTTTCAAATCCATCACTTGAAGTTGTTGGAAAGGCGTAACCACTCTTGTCAAAAGTCCTTCATCTTGCACTTTTAATGCGAGTAAGAGTTTGTCAAAGATGCTGTCAAATGACACTCCATCTTTTCCAAAATCAGTAAGTCCAATTTCTTTTGCAACATCTATTGGACCACCAACAAATCCAAAGAATTTTGAATAGGTGTCAAGTTTTGTTTTTTCTGTTGCTTCTGGTGACAAATAAACTTCATCTCCCAAAAGTTCAATTCCATAATTTTTTAAGATGTTGTCAAAAACATAAGTTGGTTTTACGTCTTCTCCCTTAGCTGGCAAAACAAGGAGTTCAAATTCTCTTACTTTGTCAAAAGTGTTTCCGATTTTTACCATTACCTTATAAATGTTGTCAACACTTGTGAGAGTGTCCACAATGTCATCTGTTTTAAGGATATCTGCCAAGTTGATGTCACTGTTTAAGTCGATAATGCTGTCCACAACACTTAAAAGCTCGTCAACAATTTTGTTTTTGTTGGTGATGTTTGTATTGAGTTTTACTTCATTCTCTTTTTCTGCAAATTGCTTTTCAACTTCTTTTGAGGCTTTGTCAAGAAGAACATTAAAACTGTCGCTGACAAGGTTGAGTGAAAGCACTTTTTTTGAAATTGTGCCAACGGCTGAACTCTCGTCTTTAACAAATTGAAGAATGTTAATTAAATCCTTTTCTGAAATTGCATCGTACTTGTTGATTAAATCATTTGAGAAAATAACATCAAAAACATCCACAACTGCATTGATATCTTCTTTGAGATACTGTCTTGCATCAAAACCGACCTTGCTGAAAGTTTGTTTCATCTCTGCAACAATATCATCCATAAGTGCAGTTGTGTTTAATCCAAGGTCAGCTTTAATGTCTTGATAGTTTAAAACAAATGTCTTTAAACTGTCAGAGATGACTACTTTGAAAAGGTTTCCATCAAGCACATAATTAAGACTTGCTCTCAGTTCTCCAAATTTGATTTTGTCATATTTATTGTTTGCTGCCAAATCATAAATCTCAACAATATCATCATAAGCATAGGCGATATTTGTAAGTTCTTTTCTGAGTGCAATTTTGTTTCCTTTAACTTTCACGCTTGAAAGGTGGTCAAAAAGTGCATTGTTAAGTCCAAAAATTTTTGGCAATTTTCCCACTGGGCTTTTATCCCACGCCAAGACAATTTTATCAACTGTTTCAGGAACAGCGTCATCTACATATTGAGATATTGTTTTAACTCCTGAGTCTGACGAAGCACTGACTGAATAAGAACTCATCTGCGTAAGTTCTTTATAAGTCCCTGTTAGAGATGAGAGTGGTCCAAAAACCAAGACGAGCATAATCAAACCTTCAAAAATTCCAATCAGCCCACCAAATGCTCTGTGTGGTTTGTTTTCTTTGAAGTCTACCTTTTTCTTTCCAAAGCAGAGTCTTGCAGTGATAAGGTATGCAATGTCAAAAAACCAGTAAAAGACGAAACTAAGCAAAATGAACATAAATGGCGAAACAATTGCACTTGGAAGATTTAAGATAAACTGGTTTGCACTATCAAAAGACGAAATATCAAAACTCTTACTGAGCATTTTCAGAACATATTCGCTGAGAGTGTATTTTCCATTGTCAATTGGAAGTCTGATTTCAAGAATCGCATTTGTGATTACTTTTGTCAAAAGAAAAGCAACAATAATACTTCCAACCAAAAACACAAGGTGAACCGCCGAACGTTTAAGTCCCCTTATAAGTCCAATACCAAAACCAATCAAAATTGCCAAAAGCAAAAGGCCAAGGCTTGCCCAAAAGATAATAGTTTCCATTTTTAAACTTTCCTTTTAATATGATTATTAGATTATACTTATATAAATATACTTTACTATTTTTTTATCATTCCGTCAACAATATTGTAAATCTTGCCACTCAGTTTCTTTTCATCTGTGCAAGTAATGAAAGTCTGAGTTCTGTCGACAAACTTCAAAAGCCGTCTTTGTCGGTCAATATCAAGTTCTGAAAAGACATCATCAAGCAAAAGAATTGGATATTCTCCGTTTATGTTATACATATTTTCAAGTTCTGCCAATTTCAATGAAAGACCAACCGTTCTTTGTTGCCCCTGAGAGCCAAAACTCTTCACTTCAACATTATTCAAAAAGATATCAATATCATCTCTGTGGACTCCGATTGTGGTATAGCCAAGTTTGAAATCTTTTTCAAGGTTCTTTTTCAAGAGTTTGTCCATATTCTTTTCAAAGTTTTCGTCAAGAGAGCAACCGCATCCACACTTATAAACAAGTGAGATTTCTTCCGCTCCACCACTGATATAAGAATGTGCTTTTTGAGCATAAGGAGTGATTTCCTTGACAAATTTTTCTCTTTCAAAAGCAATAATTTTTGCTGATGAAATAAGCGCTCTATCCCAAATATCCACAGTTTCTTTAACAACATCCAATGACTTGCTGTTTTTAAGAAGTTTGTTTCTGTTGGCAAGAATTTTTTCATATCTGCCGAGTTGATAAAAATATCTCTTATTGTTTTGAGAGATATCAATGTCCATAAACTTTCTTCTCTCTTCTGGACTTTCTCTGACAAGTTTAAGTTCTTGCGGAGAGAAAAAGACGATATTGATTTCTCCAATCAACTCTCCAATCTTTCTTATAGGAAGACTGTCAATAAGAACATTTTTCTTTTGAGATTGGAAAAGTTTAATTTCAATATCTTCATCCCTAAACTTCTTACTTGCAGAGAGTTTGATGTTTGCGCTCTCTTTTCCCCAGCGAATAAGTTCTTTATCTTTGCAAGACTTAAAACTCTTTCCAATGCAACAATAATAAATGCTCTCAATAAGGTTTGTCTTCCCCTGAGCATTTTTCCCAATGAAAATATTGATTTTGTCGTCAAATTGGACAGAAAGTTTTTCATAATTTCTGAAATTTGATAAAACAAGAGAGTTTATCTTCATAATCCTTATTGTATCATAATTGACACTATAATTCAAACTTGCTTGACAATTTATTTTTTTTTCAATATAATTTTTTTGTTTAATTGGAGAAAGTAATGCAAGATATTGAAATAATTTGGCAACAAATCCTTGAAAAGTTGCAAATCAGAATTTCGTCAGTTTCATTTATGCTTTGGATAAAGACAATCAAACCAGTCGAAATTGATGGAGATGGAAATTTTGTAATCGCTGCACAATCAGTTTCAGCAAAAAACCAAATTTTAAGAAATTTCTCAGACAAAATAAGTGACTGTGCTTTTGAAGTTATGCAAAAACCTGTCAAACTTGTCGTTCTTGACCAGAATGAAGAAATTGAGTATTTGAAGACGAATAAGGCAGAAGAAAAAAATATTGCCACAAAGCAAGAGAAAAACCCTTTCAAAGAAGAGTTTACTTTTGACAACTTTGTCGTTGGAAAGAGCAACCAGTTTGTCTACACAGCTGCGCAGGCCGTTGCACAAAATCCAGGAAGCAATTTCAATCCACTTTTCATATATGGAAACTCTGGACTTGGAAAAACTCACCTTTTACACGCCATCGGAAACTATGTCAGACAATTCAGTCCAGAACTTAAAATCAAGTATGTAACTTGTGAGCAGTTCACCAATTCATATATATCATCCCTTCTCTCTCCATCAAAAAACAAATCAATAATGGAGTTTAGAGAACTTTATCGAAACTTGGATGTTTTGATGGTTGATGATATCCAGTTCCTTTCACGCGGAAAAGAAATTCAAGAAGAATTTTTCCACACTTTCAATGAACTTATTATGAATGGAAAACAAATCATTCTTTGTTCTGACCGCCCACCAAAAGAAATTGCAACTTTGGAAGACAGACTTAGAACAAGATTTTCAAGCGGACTTATTCACGACATCTCAAAACCTGACCTTGAAACAAGAATCGCCATTCTTCACAAGAAGAGCCAAGTTGAAAAATATTTTGTTGACGATGAAGTTATCAATTACATCGCAGAGCATATTGATTCAAATGTCAGAGAATTGACCGGAAAACTTAAAGAAGTTTATTTCCTTGCAAAAATCTCAGGCAAAAAGTTTGCTAGCATTGAAGACGTAAGTGAAATTTTTGAAAACCAAAAGGAAGAACTTAAAAACGACCTTACTGCTGATAAAGTGATTGAAGTTGTTTGTGACTATTTCAACATCTCAAAAGAAGATATCACTGGAAAGAAAAAGAGCAAAGAGATTGTTGAACCAAGAATGATTGCAATTTATTTAATCAGCGAGCTTCTCTCTCTTCCACTTGTCAACATTGGAAAAATCTTCGGCGGAAGAGACCATACAACAATTATGCATTCAAGAGACAAAATTTCTCAGGACATAAAAGTCAACAGAAAAACTCAGACACTTGTGAATGAGATTAAAAACACTTTGCGTGATTCTAATATGTAAAATTTTTATATAATCAAATATGATTTAATTTTTTAGAAACAGGCAACGCCTGTCCACACACAATGTGTGCAATTGTTAACAAAAAACCTGAGTTATCCACAGTGACGCGCCACTTATTGTGGATAGACAGAGTCTGATTTTAAGTTCATAAGAAAGCGATATATAGTACAAAAGAGGTGTAAGGAGCCACTACCTGTGGTTGTTTTAAGAAAAACTAATTCGAAGAACTCTTAGAATCAGGCGCGCCTGTGCACATTTCCACAATGACTAATAAAGAGAAATAATATATAAATAAAATTTTAAATAATAATCGTTTGCACGCCCACGCCCGTGTGTGATATAATACTTTTGGATGAAGAATAGAGAGTCCAACAACCCCTATTCAATGAGAATAATAAAAAGGGTCACTGACCCCAAGGAGAGAAAAATGTTAGTTAGTTGTCACGGTATTGATTTGTCAGATGCTTTTTTGAGTGTTAGTAAAGCAATCTCAAACAAAATCACAAATCCAATCTTGGAAGGAATCAAAATTGTTGCAGAAGATGATACACTCACTTTAAGTGCAACAGACACAGACCTTTCAATCGAAAGAAAAATCAAAGCAAACATCAAGAGCGAAGGCGAAGCTGTTGTTCCTGGAAAGTTTATCACAGAGTTTATCAAAAAATTGACAAACGAGATGATTGAACTTGAACTTAATGAAAAGAATCAAATGATTATCAAGTATGATGACAGCCAAAGCACTATTCAATGCTATAATGTTTTGGAATACCCATCTTTCAAATCAATTGAGACAATGCAATATTTTGGAATTTCAAAGAAAGACTTGAAGACTGCAATCAGCAAGACGATTTTCTCTGTTGCTGTGGATGATTCAAGACCAATCCTTAAAGGTGTGCTTTTTGACATTGAAGGAAACACTCTCAATGCAATCGCACTTGATGGGTATAGACTTGCAAAAGTTAAGAAAAATATTGTTTCAAATTTGAATATGAATATCGTTATCCCTGCAAAGAGTTTGTCAGAGATTTCAAGACTTCTTGACGACAGCGATGACATCATCAATGTTTACGTGGACAGAACAACCTTGATGGTTGACTTTGGAGATACAAAAGTTACTACAAGACTTTTGGAAGGTGATTTCGTAAACTACAAACAAATCATTGCTGCAAACTATGAAACAGTTTGTGTAATCAACAAAGGTCAATTTGAAGATGCACTTGAAAGAGCTTCACTTCTTTCAAAAGTTGGACAAGGAAATTGCGTTAAGTTTGAAGTTAAGGAAAAGAATCTTTGCATCACATCAAATTCAGAACTTGGAAATGTCAAAGAAAATGTTCC
Organism: uncultured Lachnospiraceae bacterium; assembly: GCA_964541365.1. Lineage (GTDB taxonomy): Bacteria > Bacillota > Clostridia > Christensenellales > UBA1242 > Caccovivens. The sequence continues at coordinate 34,850 of CAZIPJ010000003.1, read as the reverse complement.
TGTAAATATGTCAGGGAAAGAACTCCTGATTGCTTTCAATGCAAGATACTTTATTGAAAACTTGAAAGCAACAGCTGATGAGTTTGTTAAAATCTGCTTCAATGCTCCTGCAAACCCTTGCGTAATCGTGCCAGTTGAAGGAGATGAATTCTTGTATTTAATTTTGCCAGTCAGAATGATTGGGTAAGCCACGTGTGGCATTTTAATGGAATATCAAAATAATCAAAAAACCGCCAACATTAAAAAGCGGTTTTATTATTGCTATTGACAATTTAAAGAAAATTTCATATAATTAGCCTATGAAAAATTTACAAGATAATGAAAACCAAAGTTTCGTAACTTATTACAGGGTTCAAGGTGGAAAACTTCCACTTGCTAGCTATAAATCTGTTTCTCTAAATGAAAACGGAGAACTTGAACTTTCGCAAGAGTTTTTGTTGAACAAAAAATTGCCAAAGAGTGTTTTCTTTGGAGATACAGAGTTTATGCAAAGCTTCTTGATGAAAAGAGCAACTGGATTTTTGCTTAGCAGTATAACAGAAGGATGGAATCTTGAAGTTGTCAAAAACATTATTCCAAGATTTGTTGATGACTTTATTTCCAAGAATGCACATTCTGAAATCAAAGGAGTGTCTTTAAGAAATCCAGTTAGAGTGAGTCACGGTCCGGGAATCGGATATCAGTTTAATAGTGATTGGAGAAATTTGTTTTTTGCATTTTCAATTCAAACAGGTATTGTTGAAATCAAATCAAAAACAGAAATGAGAAAGTTTTTGTTTAACACCGCTTTAAACAGGGATTTTCAAACAACAAGAAAAATAGATGGAGAAGTTGTCTTATCTTGTTTGAAAAACATTATCTCCTGCAAGATGGGAGGAAATGTAAAACTGAGAAAAAATGAAGAGCCGGGCTTGATTGGGCTTTCAACTTTTCTTGACCAAATGGAGAAAAATTCTTCACTTTTCAGCACTCCAAAATCAAAATTAACAAAGGAGATAAGTAATGTTAGAAGAGATTATAATAATCTTTGTGAAAAAACAAAAAGATAGTTTTTTCAGTCGACTTTCAAAAGAAAAAGCAAAACAACTTATTTCAAATCTAGACAATGAAAAAGCTTTTGCTCTTTTAAAGGAAAACAGTGTTGACAAAACTGTTTTGCAAAAGGAATTTGATAAAGATGATTTTATGACTTATCCTTTGATTTACATTGATTTTGACAGAAAAAAAATTGTCAGCAGTTACAGCGAAATGGATTATGCTTTTGAGCAATATTGCCCAAAAGAGTTTGTTGGAATTTATGGAAATACTTTAAATCTAATTTCAAAAGTTTTTACTTACTGGAAATAAAAAAGAACACATCAAAAGATGTGTTTTTTATATTTTTCTAAATTTTTAAATCAATCTCTTTTCCACTTAGTAGGTATTGCCTGCAAACTATTCCGGCGTTGTCAAGCATCATCAATGATGCTTTTGTAAACTGCTCGTTTTCATATTTGTTTGATAAATATACAACCTCTTTTATTCCACTTTGAATGATTGCTTTTGCACATTCGTTGCAAGGAAACAAAGTAACATAGATTGTGCAACCTCTTAGGTCAGTACGAGAATTTAAGATTGCGTTGAGCTCTGAGTGAACGGCATATGTATATTTGACGTCAGAGAATTCCCCTTCTCTTTTCCAAGGATAAACTTTGTCGTTGTCAAATTTGCTTCTTGGCATACCGTTGTAACCAAGAGAAACAATTCTTTTGTCTGAACTTACTATACAAGCTCTACTTGCGTGTTTGGGTCTTTGCTTCTGTAAGCTGACAAGATTGCAACACTCATAAAATATTCTTCCCACGAAATAACCATAATTTTTCTCCCCATTTTTATTATCTCATACAAAACTCTGGAATGTCAAACAAAATAATTTTCATAATCTGACAAGAAAATGCACGCATTTACAGTTGACAAAAGAGTTTTAATTTTATATAATTGACCGTAAACCATTTTGCAATAGGATTTTGTACAAATGTTATAGAAGGAGAAAAAAATGAAAAGAACTTATCAACCTAAGAAAAGACAAAGACAAAAAGTTCACGGATTCCGTCAAAGAATGAAAACACAAGGCGGAAGAAACGTTTTGAAGAGAAGAAGAAACAGAGGCAGAAAGTCTATTGCTGCTTAAAGAAGAAAGTATGGAGCATAGATTAAGAAAAAACAGCCAGTTCAGTTATATTTACAAAAAGGGTGAGAGATTTCATACCGAACATTTCACTCTTTTTGTTGTTAAGAGCAAGTATGAAGCATACCGAATTGGTTTTTCTGTCAGCAAAAAACTTGGAAAAGCGAACAAACGAAATAAACTCAAAAGAAGATTGAAGGAAATTTCAAGGAGAGACTTAAATATTCCTTCTTTTTGTAATTATGTGGTTTTGGCAAAAGAAGGCGCTGCTGAACTTTCTTTTGATGAGATTAGAAAAGAAATGATTAAGTTGTTTGGAAAATATGAAAGCAAAAAAAGTGTTTAAGAAAATTTTGTTGTTTCCAGTCTATCTTTACAAGTGGCTTTTGTCGCCACTGCTTCCACATTGTTGCATCTTCACCCCAACCTGCTCAACCTATATGCTTGAAGCGGTGGAAGAATTTGGTTTTTTCAAAGGGGTTTGGCTTGGAATAAAAAGATTGTTTAGGTGTGTTCCTTGGCAAAAGAAACGTGGGTATGACCCAGTGCCAATAAATATAAAAGGAGAAAACTTATGGATTTTGTAAGTACTGCCCTTGCGACTTTGAAACAACCAACAGGAATGTGGGTGAAAATTCTCAACGCATTCAAAGGTGCTGGTTCGTACATTGTTGCTGTAATTTTGATTGCGATTATTGTCAGAGTGATTTTTTCAGTTGTTGACATTGTAAACAAAAAAGTCAATATGAAAAATATGAAACTCAATGAAAAGATGCGCCCAGAGCTTGAAGCTGTTCAAAAGAAATATGGCAATGACCAGAAAGTTTTGCAGATGAAGCAGAACGAAATTTACAGAAAGTATCAATTCAATATGATGGGTACTTGTCTTCCAATGCTTGTGACAATGATTTTGCAATTTGTTGTGTTTTTGACACTTTGGAATTCTCTTCAAACTGTTGCAAGTTACAACATCGCTGAAAAGTACGAGAATATGAAAAATGTGTATGTGTCAGTGATTGAACTTAACGATGAAAACACTTGTCCTGGTCTTCATCAAGAACTTGCAGAAGCTATTGAATCAGGCAAGGAATATGAACTTAAAGTCAAAGTTGAAGAAAAGACCTCAATGCTTCAAGTTTCTTTGAAAGTTGGCGAAGAAGTATCAAATTGGGTAGACATCCCTTTAAAGAAAAATAATGGACTTAAAGAGACTTACCAATTATTGCAAAAATATGTTCTTGAACCAAAACAAGAAGAGACAAGCGGAAGCTGGCTCAAAGTTATGGCAGAAGAAGGAGAAAACGATGTGACTCCTGCTGAGCCAGAAGTTGTGTATATTGATACTGGATTTAATAAGATTTTCAAAGAGTTAGCTGAAAAAACATCAGAGCAATATTACCTTGATAACCAAGAAGGATTTTTGTGGATTAAGAACTACTACAAAGCAGATTCTCCATCAAGTCCACTTTTCACAAAGAAAGAAATCAAAAACTATCTTTCAAAGTACTATACAAAAGAAGAAAAGAAACTTCAAAAAGAATTTGATTATGAAGGAAAGATTTTTGACAACGTTGTAAGTGCAGGAATTGGACAAAAGAAACTTGGTTCAAACGGATATTATATCTTGACACTTTTGGCAATTGCAATTTCAGTGCTTTCAATGTGGCTTTCAAACTTCCTTATGAGAGACAAAAACAATCCAAAACCACAAAAGAAATCTTGGGCAATGTATGTTGTTATGCCACTTATCTTTGGTATTTTTACATTTATGTACACAAGTTTGTTTGCTATCTACATCATCGTTGGACAACTTGTTATGATGGCTCTCACCCCACTTGTTACACTTATTGTTAAAAAGTGGCTTGCACACGACGAAAAGAAAAAGAAAGAAAAAGATGTCGTTGTTGTAGATTATAGAAGAAAGGACGGTTAATAACCGTTTTTCTTTTAGAAAAGACAGCAATTATAGGAATGAAAGAAAGGACTTTAATTTAAGCCCTTTTTATTTTATATTATTAAAAGGTGTCATAGACCCTAATTCAGCTGAGTGAGAATCGCCCAAGTGTTTGGTCCAACAATTCCATCAACTGTCAAATTGTTGTTTGTCTGGAATGTCCTGACTGCTTCTTGCGTTCTTGCACCGAATATTCCATCAACAGTGCCAACAGGAATAAGCTGACTTTCAAGAAGTTGTTGAAGGAATTTGACATAACTTCCACGATTTCCTTGTCTGAGCGTTGGATAAGATGGAAGAGTGAGAAGATATTTCCAAGTGTTTGGACCAACGATACCATCAGCTGAAAGGGAGTTGTTTGTCTGGAAAGAACGCACGGCATTTTCTGTGTTTCTGCCAAACACGCCGTCCATTGCTATATTGTAACCATAGCTTGAAAGCAGGAATTGCAAGAGATAAACAAAGTTCCCCCTTGAACCCGTTTTAGTAAGTGGATAGTTTGAAAGATTGTCTCTGGCAATGAAAGATGTGTTTAAAAAGTCACAGACTCCGACACAACTTTCTTCACCCACTTCGGTTTGGAAAAGTGGATTGAGCATAAAGCGTGCTTCACGCAAATTTGTCATAAAGCCTGCTTCAATCAAGGATGACGTGCAGTTGACATTGGAAAGAACGGAAACATCAAGATTTTTTACACCCCTTCCAGTTTGCTGTGTACCTTGTATAAGTTGGTTGTAAAGAGAGTTTGCCAAAGCTTGACTTTGTCTTGCTTTTGGATTTTTGCTTGAATAAAAAGTTTCAACACCAGAAGCATTGTTGAAAGAGTTTCCATCCCCAAAAGCGTTGTAAGCAAATGTTACACAAAGTGTCAAGTTTTGCCTATTGATTCGGCGGACTCTTTCAGAAAGAGAGATGTCTTGAAGTTCGGGCTTGACATCGTAAACAGAAAAACTGTTTCGAAGTAATGCTTCAATAAATTTATTCTTTGCAGCGCGATTAAATTCGTTTTCGTAGATTTGGCGGTTTAGTCCTGGAAGAACAGGTGTCCTTTTTCCTTGTGTGGGTGGATTTACGCCGTGTTCATCATTTGCGCCTATATAAAAATTGTCGTTTGCCATTTTTTCTCCTTTATCTCTTTTTATATATGAATGGAACAAATTTTTGTGTTAATAGTGCGACAGAAAAAGTTTAAAGAAGATAAAAATAATGCCGAATTTTCTACCTTACAAGAAAAGACAAAATGCGTTTTTAAATTTTCCACAAATAGCGATAATCCGACACGAAACACTTAAAAAACAAATTTGAATTTCAAAAATTTACAAAATAAAAATTGCTTTATATTAGGCGTTGTGCTATAATGTTTAAGTGTTTAAAGGAAGGCATTTCTAGCTAGGAGAAGTTCCTTACAGAGATACATAAACTTAATATAGTTTTGTTTTGAATGAACTGAAAAAGTCTACTCTGACTTTGGTATATATTTCACCTTAATTCGTATTTATGAAACACCAGTTTCAGATTACTTTTTCATTGCGACAAACGAAGCTGTATTTTAAAAGGAGAGACAGGAAATGAGTGAGTTTGATTTAAACAATGCAAGAAGAATCATTAAGTTGGCACTTATAAAAATTGGTATCAGATGTGACCTTATGGGATTTTCTTATCTTTGCTACGCAGTGGAACTAGTTATTCAAAATCCAAATTTGATTCACAATTTATGTAAAGGTCTTTACAATGAGATTGGCAAGCGTTTTAATGCAAACAGCGACAACTGCGTTGAAAGAAGTATTAGACACGCTATTGAAAACACTTACATAAACAAGAGTTTTGTTGAATTGAACAGAATGTTTAATATCCAGCTTTATACCATTGATGACAAGCCAACTGCTGGCGAACTTATCAGACTTGTTGCGGAATATTACAATCTTGGATTATATAAACAACAACTGCCAAAAGTTGTTTAGAAAAAAATGAAAGACAGCACCGGACTGTCCTTTTTTATTTTATCAACATTTTGCGCCTTTAAATTAAACTCCACCCTGATAAAGAGTTTTTTGATTTGCCTTTTTGTTAATTGTAGTGTTATAATGTTTCTTGTAAAGAGAAAAGGAAGAAAAATGTATTACGGATTTGATATTGATGAAAAACTTGTTTCACTTGCGGATGAAACTGAAAAAGAAATCTCTGACATTTTTGCTGAACTTGACAGCTTGTGCCTTTTGAACAGTGCAAAAGTTTTGAAAGCCTTTCAAGAAGCAAAAGTGTCATATTCTGATTTTGCCGAAGTAAATGGCTACGGCTTTTATGATGCTGGAAGAGACAAGATTGAAGCGATTTTTGCAAAGGTTTTTGGTGCAGAAGACGCACTTGTAAGACCACAAATTATGTCTGGCACTCACGCCCTTGCCTTGACTTTTTCTGGACTTTTAAAGTATGGAGAGACGATGCTTTCAATCTCTGGAACTCCATACGATTCTCTTCAAACAATCATTGGCATCGCAGGAAACAGCAGAAACTCTCTTATTGCAAATGGCGTCAAATACGAAGAAATAGCTCTTGTTGATGACGATTTTGACATTCCAAAAATTGTGGAAAGATTGAAAAAAGGAAATGTTAAGCTTGTTGAAATCCAGCGTTCTCGTGGTTACGCCCAAAGAAAAAGCTTGTCGATTGAAAAAATTGAAAAAGTCTGCAAAGCAATCAGAAAAGTTAACAAAGACTGTATTATTATGGTGGACAACTGTTATGGAGACTTTGTTGAAGACAAAGAACCAACCCAAGTTGGAGCTGATTTGATTGTCGGCTCTTTGATGAAAAACCTTGGTGGCGGCGTTGTAAGAAGCGGTGGATATATCGTTGGAAAGAAAGAGTTGATTTTTGATGTGGCAGAAAGATTTTCAGCCCCAGGCACAGGAAAAGACCTTGGTGCAAACTTCAACGAAAATATGTCCTATTTCCAAGGGATTTATCTTGCGCCAAGAGCAGTTTGTTCAAGCCTTAAAACGATGATTTTTGCCAGCAGAATTATGGAAAAGCTCGGCTTTTCAGTTGACCCATTATTCAACGAGAAAAGGACGGATATCGTGCAAGCGATTGACCTTTTTAACCCAGATTCGATGGTTAAATTCCACATCGGAATCCAAAAAGGCTCGCCTATTGACAGCTATGTAACCCCAGTGCCAGCTCCAATGCCTGGATATCCAAATGATGAAATTATGGCGGCAGGTACTTTTGTGCAAGGCTCAACAATTGAATTGTCTTGTGATGGACCAATGGTAGAACCATATACCGCCTATATGCAAGGGAGTTTGACATACGAATATGGAAAACTTGGAATCCTGATTGGACTTCAACAGATGCTTTATAGTTAGATTTGAAATTGGATGAGATGAACTTATGAAGAAAACAAAAACGAAACAAGAGAATCTTTTTAAACGCTGGTATAGATTGTGCGAGCCAAATAAAAATTTGTGGTTTTGGCAAGTCTTTTTCTATGTGCTTTACGCAGCGATTTACGCAGTAATGACAATTATTGCTGCAAAGACAATCAACTGCCTTTATCACGCAAGATGGAAAGAAGCGTTCTTTTGGCTTGCACTTGAACTAGGTGATATTATATTAAGAAACGTTGTTTTGCATTTCCAATATATTGTCTATGGAAAACTTTATGGAATAATCCGAAACAACATAACAACCAAGATTTACAACAAAATTATTAAATGCGAAGAAAGCGGTATTAAGAAACTTTCATCAGAAAAAATTATCAATATTGCACAAGACAATATGAGTTATGCGGCAGAATTTCCAGATTATGTTGCGAGTATTATTCAATATCTTGTTCAGGTTGGAATTGCGATTGTAACTATATTTATTGTGAATGTTTATGCTGGTCTTATAGTTGCTGCACTTGGAGTCGTAAACTTCTTTGTCTACAACACTTTAAATAAGAAACTTGGAAGAATAATGAACAACCGATACGAAAAGAAGGACAGAAGTTTCCAAGAATACAGCAAGATTTTGTCGGGGAAAACCGTCATAAACGAATTGGGTGTTAAAGATGCTTATGAGCGCAACCTACTTACACAGGTTGATGACTTTAACAAAGAATACGCAAGATACTATAAAACCAATTCATTTCGAGATAACTTGTATTATGGCATTTGGAATATCGTCATATATGCCATAACCGCATTCCTGATTTATATAGTAATGCAAGGGAAAATGGACCTTTCAATCTATCTCGTGATTGTTCCATATCTTACATCTTGCACAGAAAAGCTTAACACTCTGTACACAAAGTTTGGCGGAATAGAAAATGTGAGAGTTGATGTTGACAGAATAAATATGATTTTGTCACTCAACGACAAACAGATGATTCAATATGGAAATGTTAATAAAGAAACCACAGGTTACAACTTGGGATTCATTGATGTTTCTTATAAAGCAGACTCCCCTATCAAAGTTGATTTGAAAGATGTGGACATTTCCTTTAAGATGAACGCAGTCAACATCATAAAAGGCGAGAGAAGCTGTGGCAAGCGTGCCGTATTTGATATGCTTAGAAGAAGGGAAAAACCTGATAAGGGAATCATTCTTTTGGACAATCTCAATCTCTATGACTATGAATCCAAGACTTTCAAAAATCACATTGACTATTGTTCTGCAAATCCAACCTTTATCAATGGCACAGTCAAAGAAAATCTGCTGGTTGTGAAAAATGATTTCACTTATGTCCAAGCAATGGCGATTGAGCTTGGATTGGATGAAAAGATAGCTTCGTTGCCACAAGGATATGACACCCAAATCTCTGATATAACAAACGAAGAAATGAGATTTTGGCTCGGTCTAATCCGTGCAGCAATGAGTAAGTGCAAGATACTTATGATTTACGAATATCCAGAAAAAGTATCGAAAAACTTCCATATTTTGCTTAAAAATATTATTTCAAACTTTGAAGCAGATAAAAGAACGCTTATCTTCTTTACTCACAAGGACGATTATGATGAACTTGCTGACTTGATTTATGAAATTAAAAATGGAAAAATTAAACTCAAAGTTCATTCAAAAAAGAGTGTAGAGAAGAAAACGGTAAACAATGCTTAAAATCAAAAAACACCTTTAAGGTGTTTTTTCTTTGTTAAATTTTAAATTAAGACAAGCAAAACCCTTCTCTTTTTTTGATAGAACCACTTCAATATGATATAATAATTTTGATGAATGACAGAGTTTACTTATGTATTGATTTGAAGAGTTTCTTTGCGTCGGTGGAGTGTGCTGAGCGTGGTCTTGACCCATTTAAAGTAAATTTGGTTGTGGCAGACCCAGACAGAAGCGAAGGAACTGTTTGTCTTGCAATCACCCCAGCGATGAAAGAGTTGGGCATCAGAAACCGATGCAGAATGTATGAAATTCCAAAGTCGGTGGAGTTTATCGTTGCAAAACCAAGAATGCATCTTTATATGGAGTATTCTGCAAACATTTACGCAATCTATTTGAAGTATGTCAGCAAAGAAGATATACACATATATTCAATTGACGAGTGCTTTTTGGATGTCACGCACTATTTAAAACTTTACAAATTGACAGCAAAAGAGCTTGCAAAACAAATCATCGATGATGTTTTTCACACAACTGGGATTTGCGCAACCGTGGGAATTGGTACCAACTTATTTCTGACAAAAGTCGCCCTTGATATAACAGCCAAGCACGTTGACGACCATATGGGATTTTTGGATGAAGAGATTTTCAAGAAAACAATTTGGCATCACAAGCCAATCACAGACATTTGGGGAATCGGAAAAGGGATTGCAAAACGCCTTGCAAAATACGGAATTGAAGACCTTTATGATGTCGCCCACACTGACCAAAAGCTTTTATACAAAGAGTTTGGAGTGAATGCAGAGCTTCTCATCGACCACGCAAACGGGAAAGAACCTTGCACGATTGAAGACATCCATCATTACAAAGCGAAGTCAAATTCTTTGTCTACTGGGCAAGTGCTTTTTGAAGATTACAACTTTGACGATGCGCTTCTTGTGCTTTTGGAAATGGTTGACAATCTTGAATTGGAACTTGTGGATAGACATCTCGTGACAAACTCAATTTCGCTTTCAATCTCTTATTCCAAAGATGTAATCAAGTCCACTGGTGGTTCTATGAAGCTTCCAGAGTACACAAATTCAAGCAGGAAACTTACAAAATATTTTGAAGACTTTTATCGCAAAACAACAAATCCAAATCAACCGATAAGAAGGCTGAACATTGGCTTCAATAATGTGGTTGATGACGAGTATGAGACCTTTTCGCTTTTCACCGATTTGGAAGATGAAGAAAAAGAGTTTAATATGCAAAGAGCTGTGCTTGACATCAAAGGAAAGTATGGCAAAAATGCTATTGTGCGCGGTTCAAGCTTGAAAGAAAAAGCCACGGCACGCAAAAGAAATAATTTGATTGGGGGGCACAATGGATAGAGCAGAGAGAGCAAAACAGTTTATGGCGTTCAGTCCCCTGAAAGGATATTATGACCTTATTAGAGAAAAAGAAAAAGTCGTTGTAGACAAAAAGACTCTGACGTCAGACAGTGCGGAAGAACTTTCTTTCAAGTTCAATCAAATCCGATTGGGGCAGATTGTTGAAATTGTTTATTTTTGCGTTGATGAATATGTTAAATGTGTTGGGATGGTCTCCAAGCTCGATTTAAACGAAAAGAGTCTTACAATCGTCAAAACGAAAATAAATCTTGACAACATTGTTGGAATTTTTGGAGAAGATATTAAAGAGCTTGATGAGTGAAAATTGTGCAAAATTGTTGACAAATGAAGCACTGAATGATAGAATGAGAAAAACAGTGATGGAGACAAGTAATACAAGAGCTTGATTTTCAGAGAGTTGCTATTGGTGGAAAGCAATATTCAAACTTGTATGAATAACACTCCGGAGTTGCGTCTTGAACACAAAAGTAGGGATTGCCGGGTCTGCCCGTGACAGCAGGTGTCTTTTATGGAAGACAACAAAAGTGATTGCGAAAGCAATAATTTAGGTGGCACCGCGGATACAGTCATTCGTCCTAAAATCATAGGAAGAATGGCTGTTTTTTATTAAGGAGTGAAAAATGAAAAAAACTTATAAGAGTGTTTACAGAACACATACCTGCGGAGAACTTGGAAAACAAGATGCATCAAAGGAAGTTACCATTTCTGGATGGGTGGACACAATCAGAGACCACGGCGGAATTACTTTTGTTGACCTTAGAGATAGATACGGCAAAACACAGGTGGTTTACAACGAACTTCCTGATTGCAAACTTACAAAAGAGTCTGTCATCACCGTAAAGGGAAAAGTTAGACTTAGAGATGAGCAGACTTACAACTCAAAAATCTCAACTGGTGAGATTGAAGTTGTGGCAGAAGAGACAAAAATGCTCAGCCAATGCAAGAGCGTTTTGCCTTTTGAAATCGACCTTTCAACACAGACAAGTGAAGATGTCAGACTTAAATACAGGTATCTTGATTTGAGAAACAAGAAAATGAAAGAAAACATCCTTTTCAGAGCAGAAGTGATTAGGGAAGTTAGAAAACTTATGTACGAACTCGGTTTTGATGAATTTCAAACACCAATTTTGACTTGTTCTTCCCCAGAAGGAGCAAGAGATTATCTTGTGCCAAGCAGATTGCATCACGGACAATTTTACGCTCTTCCACAAGCACCACAACAATTTAAACAACTTTTGATGGTGTCAGGAATGGACAGATATTTCCAAATTGCACCTTGCTTCCGTGATGAAGACGCAAGAGCTGACCGTTGCCCTGGTGAATTTTATCAACTTGATATGGAAATGAGCTTTGCAACACAAGAAGATGTTTTTGCAATTATGGAACAAGTGCTTCCTGCAATCTTTGAAAAATATGGAAAATACAAAATCGCAAGCGTTCCTTTCCCAAGAATAAGCTATCTTGACGCAATGAACACATACGGCACAGATAAACCAGATTTGAGAAACCCACTTGTCATCAAAGATATCACAGAAGTTTTCAAAGAAACAACTTTCGGTGCGTTTGCTGGAAAGATTGTCAAGTGTATCACCGCCCCACAAGCAAGCAAACTTTCAAAAAAGACTTTTGAAGATTTGACGACGTTTGCAATGGACAATGGTGCAAAAGGTTTGGCTTGGGTTAAGGTTGAAGAAGATTTGACTTTGACTGGACCAATCATCAAATTTATGACAGAAAAAGAAGTTAAAGAGCTTTTGAAAGTGAGTCAGGCACAAGCCGGAGATTGTCTGTTTATCATCGCCGACAAGTGGAATGTTGCTTGCAAGATTATGGGACTTCTTCGCACAAGACTTTGCGAAAAACTTGGGCTTCTTGAAGAAGAAATCTATAAATTCTGCTGGATTGTGGACTTCCCAATGTATGAATACAATGAAGATGAAGACAAGATTGATTTCTGCCACAACCCATTCACAATGCCACAAGGCGGACTTGAAGCACTTAAAACACAAAAGCCACTTGATATCTTGGCTTACCAATATGACATCATCGTAAACGGAATCGAACTTTCTTCTGGCGCTGTGAGAAACTATGACCCAGAAATTATGATTAAAGCATTTGACCTTGCTGGCTATGGCGAAGACACAATCAAAGAAAAGTTTGGTGCGCTTTACACTGCATTCCAATATGGAGCTCCACCACACGCTGGTATTGCCCCTGGAATCGACAGAATGATTATGCTTCTTTTGGACGAAAAGACAATCAGAGAAGTTGTTGCATTCCCAATGAACTCACGTGCACAAGATGTGATGATGGGAGCTCCTGGCTTTGTAACAGAGCAACAACTCAGAGATGTTCACATCAAAATAAGAACGAAAAATTAAAGGAGACTTTTATGGAAAAGATTACCCTTGAAGAAGTTAAAAGGCTTGCAACCCTTTCCGCCCTTGAATTTGACGAAGCAGAACTTAAAACTTTTGCAGAAGAATTTGGAAGCATTTTGAATATGGTCGATGAAATTCAGACTTGTCATACTGACTTGAAACAGGTTTACAAGAGTCATAAGTTTGAGGACTTGCGAGAAGATGTGCCAAAAGAAAGTGTTTCGCAAGAGAAAGCACTTCAAAACAGTCCAAAAACAAGAAAAGGTGCTTTTGTAGTGTCTCAGATGTTGGAGGAAGATTGATTATGAAGTTTGAAGAAATGTCCCTTATCGAACTTGTGGAAGCGGTTAAAACGCATAAAGTCACAAGCGAAGAACTGACGAAATATTTTGTTTCAAGATGCGAAGAAAAGAAAGAATACAACGCAGTGCTTGAAGTCTTTGAAGACAGCGTCCAAAGAGCAAGAGAAATGGATAAAAAAATCGCTGCTGGTTTTTCTGGAAAACTTGCCGGCGTGCCTGTAATTATCAAAGATAACATCTTGTACGAAGGAAAAAAGTGTACTTGTGCATCAAAATTTCTTGAAAACTATGTTGCGCAATACAATTCAACTGTCGTTGAAAAATTGCTGAAAGAAGGTGCAATCATCATTGCAAGAGCAAATATGGACGAATTTGCAATGGGTGGCTCAACTGAAAATTCTGCTTATGCAACCGCGCATAATGCCCTTGATTTTTCAAGAGTGCCTGGCGGAAGCAGTGGTGGAAGTGGAGCGGCTGTTGCTTTGGGGCTTGCTCCCCTTGCCCTTGGAACAGACACTGGTGGTTCAATCAGACAGCCAAGTGCTTATAATGGAATCGTTGGAATTAAGCCAACTTATGGTCGTGTTTCAAGATATGGCGTCGTTGCGTTTTCAAGTTCAATAGAGCAAGTTGGACCAATGACAAAAACTGTTGCGGACAATGCTTACGCATTGGAAATCCTTTCTGGAAAATCTGTCAATGATGAAACATCTGTTGACAAACCAATTGATTTCACATCTGATATTGAAAAGCCTGTTAAAGGTTTAAAAATTGGTGTTATTGGCGAAGTAACTAAGCTTTTGAAAGGAATGGAAAGTGAGAAGGCATACAACCTTGCAATTGAAAAACTGAAAAAACAAGGTGTGGAATTTGTCAATGTTGAGATGCCATCCTTTTCGCTTGCGCTTCCTTGCTATTACATCATTGCCCCTGCGGAAGCAACCAGCAACCTTGGACGCTTTGACGGAATCAAATATACAAAGCGTGCAGAAGATGCAAAAGATTTGAATGAGACTTATTCAAAGAGCAGAAGTGCAGGTTTTGGAAAAGAAGTTAAGAGAAGAATTATGCTTGGAAACTTCGTGCTTTCATCAGGTTATTTTGACGCTTATTACAATAAAGCGAAAACTGTTCAGCAAAAGCTTATTGCAGAAAGCAAAAAGATTTTTGAAAAGTGTGATGCTGTGCTTTTGCCAACCACGACAGGCGTTGCTTTTAAGCTTGGCGAAAAAACTGACCCAGTGAGTATGTATAAAGAAGATTATTTCACAATCCCTGCCAACATTTTGGGATTGCCAGCAATCAGTATTCCTTTTGAGAAAGGCAAAGATAATATGCCCCTTGCTGTACAAATTATGGGAAGAGAGTTTGACGAAAAAACTGTTTACAGAATTGCAAATTCTCTTGAAAGGAGATAGGTATGGAATATGATGTTGTTATTGGACTTGAAGTTCACGCAGAACTCAAAACAAAAACAAAAGTGTTTTGTGCCTGCAAAAATGAGTTTGGCGGAGCACCAAACACGCACTGTTGCCCAGTTTGTTTAGGACTTCCTGGTGCGCTCCCTGTGCTTAATAAACAAGCACTCAAATTTGCAATCAAAGCTGGTCTTGCACTCGGCTGTGAGATTAACGAACTTGCAGTTTTTGAAAGAAAAAACTATTTCTATCCTGACCTTCCAAAAGCATATCAAATCAGCCAGATGGTCAGACCAATCTGCCTTGGTGGGTCTTTGAAAGTTGGAGAAAAACTTATTCCAATCAATAGAATCCACTTGGAAGAAGATGCCGGAAAACTTATTCACTCATCTGACTCTGCATCAACAATGATTGACTACAACCGTGGCGGCGTGCCACTTATCGAACTTGTGACAGAAGCGTTGCAAGCTCCACACATTGAATCAGCAGACGAAGCAGTGGAATTTTTGGAGAAACTTAGACAGGTCTACATCTTTACCGATGTTGCGGATTGCGTAATTGAAAAAGGTCAAATGCGTGCGGATGTCAATGTTTCTCTGAGACCAAAAGGAAGCAATGAATTTGGCACAAAGGTTGAAATGAAAAACATTATGGGCTTCAAAGCTGTTCACCGTGCAATCAATTATGAAATCCAAAGACAGAAAGCAATTTTAAACAAAGGTGGAGTGATTGAACAAGAAACAAGACGCTGGGACGATTCTGCTGGTGAGAGCTACACAATGCGTAAGAAAGAAAACGCACAAGATTACAGATATTTCCCAGACCCAGACCTTTTGGCAGTTGAAGTGTCAAGAGAAATTGTGGAAAGTATCAGAAGCGAACTTCCAATCTTGCCAGAACAGTTGAAAGAAAAATATCTCGGGTTTGGACTGTCAGAATATGAAGTTGACATCATCGTCAAAGACCAAAATTTGATTTCATTCTTCGAAGGGACAATGAAAAACTGCAACAACGCAAAAGCGGTTTCAAATTGGCTTCTTGGTGAAGTTTCAAGTCTTGCAAAAGAAGACGGAGAAATCAAAATCACCCCAGAAGCTATGGGAAAGATTATCAGCCTGATGGATGAAGGAAAAATCAACAGAAGTGTTGCAAAAACAATCTTCACAAAAGTTTGGAAAGAAGAGAACTCAGATGTTGACGCCTTAGCAAAATCTTTGGGCGGAAACCTGAGTGATGCAGAACTTGAAAAGATGATTTGCACAATTATTGAAAATAACCCAAAAGCTGTTGGCGATTATAAGACTGGCGCAGAACCACAAAAACTTTTGAAATGGTTTGTTGGGCAAGTTATGAAAGAAAGCCGTGGAAAAGCAAACGCTGTGCTTGCAGAACAAATCTTAAAATCAAAACTGGATTAAAAAAAGACTAGGGCAAACCTAGCCTTTTTTGTTTTGTGAAAACAGTTTAATTCTAAAACCACCGTGAATTGTCCCGTGTTCGTACTTGTCGCTCTGTCTCAATGCAACAGGCTTGACAGTGAGATGCAATTTCTTTCCGTCAAAAAGTTTGGTGGCTTTTTCAACATCTCTTGCGTATCCAAGAGTGATATGTGGTCTGTTGTCTTTTGAGATTGGCCAGTGAGAGAAACGAATAATAAAAGGACGAATTAAATTTTCAAGAGTCTGACTGATTTTAATGATTTGTTCGCCGTTTTCCACATCAAGCATACAATAGTTGTTTTTGACTCTGACCGTTTTAAGTTCAAGTGTTTCAAAGTCAATTCTTGATAAAAAATCCCAAACGATTGAGTTGACTTTGTCTGCGTCTTCTGCCTTTACCTTGTAAATCAAGATTGTTATATGTGGAACGCACCCCTGCTCAAAGCTAATCTCTGATGGCAGTTTTTCACAAAACTTTTTATTAAATTTTTTTACCTTTTTCAAAGCCCTCTCATCAAGCACTAGATTGACATTGAATGATAAAGATTTCAGTTTTTCTTTTGATTTTTCCATAAAAGTTGCCCCAGTTTAAGATTTTTATTTATTTTACGAACAATTTTCACTTTTTAGTATATGTGTTTTTATACAAATTTCCATTTAAGAATGGGAAATATTTGTTTGCGGAATCGGTAATGTAATAATAGAAAATCATTGATACAAGCGTGCAAAGCACTGAGAGCCAGTTTCCTGCATATGTGCCAGAGATGAGAAAATCTTTGCAGAATTTTCTTACGAAATAAATCCAATAATACTGACTTCCAAGAATGAGCAGTGTGTTCTGCCCAAGCTTTGACAAGCATCTAATATCTGATAAGAGTGAAGAAATTTTAAACCACATCACACTTCCGCAGATTCCGGTGATAAGGAAATAGAAAAAATTGTCAAGTCTGAAAAGATAGATACTTGGAGTTTGCTTCATTAACGCAGAAAAGAGGAGCCAAAGCATTGCGCAAATGATGCAGACGAAATTGACGAGTTCTTTGCTTTTGATTTTTGAGCATATGTTTTTCAGCACCCCGCCAAAGGAATAAAATCCCATACACAAAATTGCTCTATCAATACCAAAGTATGGGAAACGATAGACTTTGTACAAAACATAGGTGAGAGCAAAACAAACGACTGAAACTGCAAGCTTGCCCCAAGAGTTGTACTTATCAAGTCTAATTACTTTTGCGAACACGAGAATCTGAAACATTGCAATTAAAAACCAAACAGGGGCGTTGAGTGCAAGTTGTCCTTTGTAGTAGAAGATTAAGTACAAAATCTGAGTTGTGCTTTTGCCGGCATCGACTTGGAGTTTAACAGCCAACGGCAAGCAGATGAGAAGATAAACGATGGCTGGAAGCAAGAGTCTGAAAAACTTTTCTTTCAGAAATACAAGAAACTTTTGGTCTTTTGGTTTCATCAGCCAGCCTGCCAAAATGAAATACATAGGCATATGGAAAGAATAGATTGCTGTTTTCAGGTTTTGCCAAGTTCCGATTGTAAGCAAATGCCCAAATATAACAAGAAAAAGGCAAAGCCCCTTTGCCGTGTCAATCCACTCAATTCTCTTTGTTGTTTTTGCAACTTGTTCCATACAAATATATTATCACATTAAATGAAATTTAACAAAAAGAAATAAGGAAGAGAGATGTAAAAAAGACGCATTAGTTTGCGCCTTTATTTTTATGGAGCAGGATTGAAAGTGCAAGATAGCATTGTGCAGGATAGTAAGTTATCAAACAAAGTATGTCAACAACTCTTGGCAAGTTTGCAAAAACATTAAGAAGGAGCATCAAGTCTGAGAAGAAGAACAAAACGCTTCCAAGTACAATTATGATGTTCTGCAAGTTCTGTTTTGCGATTAAGTTTGAAATTGCTTTTCCAACCATACAAGAAATTATTAGCGCATAAACGACGCAAACAATTTCCATAAGGACTCCACCAAAATCAAAGATTGGAGCAAGTGTAATGAAAAGCACTGACGGAACAAATATAATTGCACCTATAACAAGGTCAAGCCAACGGAATCTGTTTAAAAAGCAATATGCCACAAAGTAGAAGATGTGTCCAACAGCAAACAAAACTGCGCCAACAATAAATTCAACTTCAAGCACAATATCTCCGCACATTGCAAAGATAAGCCCAACAAGCATCAATATTGGAAACTTTAAATCTCTGTTTTTGCTGACAATTATATAGGCAAGTTCGATTGCCCCAAGCACAACAAAAAGTGCGCTTGTCAAAGATTTTGCTATCAGTCCGCCTAAGGTGATGTAACACACATCGCCTATAAGAATACCCAAAACTAAAACTGCATTTGCAAGCAAAAACCAAGTTCTTTGAGTGAATTTAAATTTCTCTTTTTCCATAATATCCCCTACTTCAAAAACATACGAACGAGTTTTTCTTTAAATTTCGTGTATGGCTGATATCTCATAGGAAGGTCAAGCCAAGTCTTTTTATCAACGATGCTCTTGCGATGTGAAAATGTTTCAAAACCGGTTTTTCCGTGATAAGCACCAATACCACTTGATTTAAGTCCCCCAAAACCCATATTTGATGTTGCAAGATGAATGATTGTGTCGTTGACGCATCCGCCACCGAAATCGCAAAGTGACAAAACTTTATTTTGATTTTTCTTTGAAGATGAAAAGATGTAAAGAGCCAAAGGCTTGTTCATTGAATTAACCTTTTTAATTGCTTCGTCCAGAACAGTAAAAGTTACTATTGGTAAAACTGGTCCAAAAATTTCTTCCAACATATCGTCAGATGTAAAAGTGGAATCCAAAATTGTTGGCTCAATTTTAAGTGTTTCTTCTGAGTATTTTCCGCCAAAAATGACATTGTCTGACTTAATAAGTTTTTTCGTTGCATCAAATTGCTTTTTGTTTATCATTTTTGGGTAACTTTCATTTCTCAGTGGGTCGACAGAGTATTGCAATACAATTTGTCTCTCAATCTCTTTGATAAGTTTGTCTCTTATTTTTTCAGAGCAGTACACATAATCTGGTGCGACACAAGTTTGTCCGCAGTTTAAAAACTTTCCAAATACAATTCTCTTTGCTGCAAGTTCAATATTTGCTGTTTCATCGACAATACAAGGGCTCTTTCCGCCGAGTTCGAGTGTTACTGGAATAAACTTTTCTGCGGCTTTTTGCATAACAATTTTCCCAACACGAGTGCTTCCTGTAAAGAATATGTGGTCAAAATCTAAATCAAGCAGGAAAGAGCATTGCTCTCTTCCACCCTTAACAACAAAAACTTGCTCTGGTGGAAATGTTTTTTCGATAAGTTTTGAAATTACTTCGCTGACATTTGCGGATGTTTCGCTTGGCTTCAATATTACGCTGTTTCCGGCTGTGATTGCGTCAACCAGCGGTTCAATGGAAAGCATAAAAGGATAGTTCCAAGGACTTATAATAAGCACACATCCATAAGGACAAGGCATTGAAAATGACTTGGAAGCAAATTGAGAAAGTGGAGTTCTGACTCTCTTTGCCTTAGAAAATTTTCTGCAATGTTTAACCATATAGCTGATTTCGCTCTGTACAAGCCCGATTTCTGTCATATAGCTTTCTGCCCGGCTCTTATTTAAATCTGTTTTAAGTGCTTGGCAAATTTCTTCTTCCATATCTTTGATGTTTTTTTGAAGAAGTTTAAGTGCTTTGATTCTATTTCTGCAATCTCTAAGCGGACTTATTTTTAGATTCTCTTTTTGTCTTTCAAAGCAAGACAAGATATATTCTTTATCCATTTTTAATCTCCTTAAAAAGCTGTTCAAGTTCTTTTGCCGTCAAGAGAACTGGCACTGGGTAAAGCGGATTTGCTTCTTTCTCTGCGGTTTTTGCAAGCTCAGAAATGTCTTCGTCTTTAATCTCTGAGATTTGTGTTCCTATACCCATATTCTTGTTAAGTTCTTCAATCTTTTCGATGAAAATCTTTGCTCCAACTTCAATTGAAGTCGAACTTTCAAACAGTCCTGCGCAAACTCCCATTTTCCAAAGTTTTTTGTAAATCGTTTTGCCATATTGCTTCAAAACATAAGGCAAAATGATTGCATTTGCAAGACCGTGCGGAATGTTGTATTTTCCACCAAGAGAGTGAGCAATTGCGTGTACATAGCCTACATAAGAGACTGTGAAAGCGAGTCCAGCAGAATAAGAAGCTTTCAGCATATTCTCTCTTGCGGTCAAATTTGTTGGCTCGTTGTAAGCGGTTTCAATATTTTCAAATATCGTCTTAACAGCGTATAAAGCGTTGGCACGAGTTTTCTTTGTTGTGCTTCTGCCAATGTATGCTTCAATGGCGTGGGTCAATGCGTCCATACCTGTTGTGGATGTTATGCCCCTAGGAAGTCCCACAGTAAGCTCAGGAAGTAATGCGGCATAGCGTGGAATAAGTGGAAAGTCATTGATTGCATATTTGTGTCTAGTTTTGCTGTCGGTAATAACTGCTGCCAGTGTTGTTTCACTACCAGTTCCCGCAGTCGTTGGAATTGCGAACAAAAGTGGAAGCTTTTTGCAGACTTTCAAGACCCCTTTCATCTGTCCCAAAGTTTTCTTTGGCTTTGCAATTCTTGCCCCTGTGGCTTTTGCGCAGTCCATTGCTGAACCGCCGCCAAATGCAACAATGGCCTGACAGTTACTTTTTTTGTAAAGAGAAACTGCTTCATCCACGTTGTCAGTTGTTGGGTTTGCAACTGTTTTGTCATAGACTGAAAGCTTAATTCCGCTCTCCTTGATTTTCTCTTCCAGCTCTTTTGTCAAACAAAGTCCACGAATGCCTTTGTCTGTAACCAGCAAAACACTTTCAAATTTGTTTTCTTTCAAAACAGATACTATTTCATCGCCGTTTTTCAAAAGTTTTGGTTCTCTGTAAGGTAAAACTGGCAAAAGCATCTTAAAAACACCCTGATAAGTTCTGCAATAAAATTTTTTAAATATATTCATTTTTCTCTCCCAATATTGTTTTCCAAAGTATTATATCATCTCCGACAAATTTTGTATAACTTTTGGCAGGCAAAAAGAGCAAAATGTTACTTTTGTTTGTCTTTTGTATCTTTGAAAGTTATAAAATTCATAATTAAAAAAACATCTCATATCTTTGAGATGATTTACTTTTTATTTCTTTTCTTTGGCAATGGAGTGACTCTTTCCAAAATTTCAACAACTTTGTCAAGTAACTCCCTGTCTTCAATGTCAAGTACATAGTGCTCTTTTGCGTTAGTATAAGGTAATCCAGTTTCGTTATTGCATAAAAGCGAAGAAAGTTCCGGCAATATTTTAACATAAACAGTGTTGTCGCATACAAGAAAGATTGGTTTTTC
Source organism: uncultured Lachnospiraceae bacterium (assembly GCA_964541365.1). GTDB lineage: Bacteria > Bacillota > Clostridia > Christensenellales > UBA1242 > Caccovivens. The sequence continues at coordinate 13,330 of CAZIPJ010000003.1, read as the reverse complement.
ATTAACATAAACCATATATTCTCCAAACATTTTCTTGTATTTGGCATCCCACATTTTGTCAATTTGTTCACAGACAAATTCAATATAATCAACGCTTGTCGCCATATTTATTCCCCTTAATATTTACTTGTTTGTTTATCTAACCAATTTGAAGCCCTACATCATAAGCGCATTTTTTCTGTTCTGGCGAAACGTCTCCTGCTTCGTCAGTGTTTTCGCCATAAATAATTTGTTTAATAGGAATATTTCCAGCGTCAGCCAAAAATCTTCTTATGCCGTCTAAGGACTCGTCAATAAAGGCTCTTTGATTATTGTAACAAGTTGCAATAACATAAGCTTCACAAGCTTTCAAAGTTCGGTAAATGGGATATAGTCTATCAATAAAAACTTTTAAACTTCCGCTTATCGAACCAAAATATATTGGTGTTGCGAAAACTAAAACATCAGCATTTTTGATTGTTTTATAAAAGTTATTCATATCGTCTTTGTGATTGCAGCTGCCAACATTATAGCAATCGCTGCAAGCGCTACAAAATTGTATGTTGTGTTCTCTTATATTGATTCTAGTGACGATATTTCCTGATTTTCTTGCGCCTTTTTCAAATTCATCACATAGAATATCAGAATTTCCTTTTCTCATACTAGAAGAAATAATTACAATTTCTTTCATATAGGAACTCCTTTTTAGTATTATTTTATAAATCGGCATCTCATTTTTTATTTAGAAATTCAAATAGCTTATTCCAAACGGCTTTGCGCTTAACAACTCTTCCATCAGCAATCATAGTTTTGAACTCTTCCAGTTTAATCCAAGCGACATTTTCCACTTCTTCTTTTTGAACTTTTATGGTGGAAATATCGAGATATTTCATCACAATATAAATGTAGTCTAGTTCATTTTCAATAAAGTCAATGCGGTAGATTTCATTTCTCCAAAACTTACCAAGCAATTGGAATTCTGTCTCGTCGATTTCTAGTCCAATTTCTTCTTTTACTTCACGAATTAAGGATGAGAGCGGTGTCTCACCAGATGAAATGTGTCCACTGGCAGACATATCCCAAAGTCCTGCATTTTTCTCTTTTTGGAAAGACCTTTGTTGAGATAGTATCTGATACCCCCCCCCGCATTAGTCTTTGAAACGATAATGACTCCGCTTGCTTGGTGAAGCAGACCGAATTTATGCACATCTTTTCTGTCGCAGACTTCTCCTGTTAAAAATCCTTGCTTATCAATAATATCTATCTTTTCCATAAGATAATTTTAGCATATATTTTGTATTTTTGAAACAATTTTAAAATAAAATTCACTTTTGCCTATTTAGACAAAAGTGAAGAAAGTGGCGAGCAGTGTTTTATCTCAGTTGAGTTTTTACTTATTAATTCCTAAGTCGGACTTCTGACTTTGAAATTTTTGTGCTACCAATTGTTCTTTTCTTTCGAATTTTTGTGAAAGCATTTCTTTGTATTCTCCCACAAGGTTAGTCCCGTTATTTTTGTCAATAGTATTAAGATGCGGCAGCATAAATTCTTTAATATATTTACTATTGGTTGCAAGAGGATTTGTATAATCAATTTGTTTCTTGTGTTCTGCTAAGAATTCAAAAACATTCTCTATATTAGTGTTGTAGTAATCTCTACATCCGACATTTGCTTTAAAAAACTTAACGGATGTATCGCTAAATATTACAATAAAAGCATATTGGTGTGAGTACCTATGACAAAAGTCTTCTGAATGATTTTCATAAATCTCAAAAAATATATTCTCATTTTGCAAAGAAGAAATCTTATCAAGAAAGCCTCTTGATTTTAAGTAAGCAATATCTCTATCATCTGGCTTCTTTAAATGCAAAAAGCTGTCATCATTTTCGTCTTTAATAAAGCCAAAAGGATTGGTGTTAAGCTTATCAACAATAGCTTGAATATATCTCTTTTTATTATCATCAGATATTTTTTCTATATACATATATTCTCCTTTAAAAAATCTCAGTTGTAAACTTATACAAGTCCAACTGAGTTTTTGTGTGGCGGAGAGTGAGAGATTCGAACTCTCGCGGCCTGTTACAACCCTACTCCCTTAGCAGGGGAGCCTCTTCGACCTCTTGAGTAACTCTCCATATAAACAAGACTGATAAACTCTTGCGTTGTTATATTAACACAATTTAACCAGTCTTGTCAATGTTTTGTTTAAGTTTATATACTATTTTTGCCGTATATTATGTAGACACCTATTCCCCGAATAGTATGTTATAAATACATAACTATTAAAATTAAAATTCTTCATTAAGAACTTGGAAATATGATTGTTCGTGTGAGCAAACTGGGCAGACCTTTGGAGCTGTTTTTCCAACATAAACGTGTCCACAGTTTCTGCAAATCCACATTTTCTTTTCTGACTTTGTGAATACCTTTTTGTCTTTAACAAGCTCAGCAATCTTATTGTATCTTTCTTCGTGTCTCTTTTCGATTTCGGCAACAGCTTCAAATTTGGCAGCAATTACTGGGAATCCTTCTTGACGAGCTTCTTCTGCCATTCTCTTATACATATCTGTCCACTCGCCGTGTTCACCAGTAGCTGCATCCAAAAGATTTTCGTATGTTTCTGGAACACTTCCGCCGTGAAGTTCTTTAAACCACATTTTTGCGTGTTCTTTTTCATTGTCAGCTGTTTCTAAGAAAATAGCTGCAATTTGTTCAAAGCCGTCCTTTTTTGCTTGTGATGCATAATATGTATATTTGTTTCTTGCTTGGCTCTCCCCAGCAAATGCATCTTTAAGATTTTGTTCTGTCTTTGTTCCTTTTAAACTTTTTTTCATCGTTTACCTCCATTAAAAGTTTCAGTTAATTATATCATTTGGTATATATATAGTCAAATTTTTTAATAGAGTTATATTTGGGAAATATTGTTAAGACTTGCCAGAATTTTATCGTTTTTTCTTGTCTTTTTGTTTCACGTGAAACAATTTGAATTCTTGATAGTGTTTGTTTTGCTTCAATTATGCCATATTTTCGCGTTGCGCTAGCAAAAAAATAAAAAAAGAATGTTTCACGTGAAACATTCTCTATTTATTTCTTCTGTTATAGTTCTGCAAGTCTTGTAAAGTCATTTCCTTTTTATTTAAAAGTTCAAGAAGCTCTGCAATCCTATCTAAATCATCTCTACTGTAATAATCTATATAAATTCTTCCTTTGTTATCATTTCCAATTGCTGAAACTTTCGTTGCAAATGTCTTTTGCATTTGATTGATAAGTTCTTTAAGTTCAAGGGATTGCTCTTCCTTAACAATTACTTTCTTTGTTGGATTTGTATAGTTCTTAACGAGCTTTTCAAGGTCTCTAACATTCAAATTCTTGTTTACAACTGTTTGCGCTAGCTTAATTTGTTCGTTTTTATCACTAATTACGACCAAACATCTTGCGTGACCTGATGTAAGCTTGCCTTCTTCAACCATCTTAATTACATCTGGGTAAAGGGACAACAATCTCAATGTGTTTGCAATATTAGAACGGCTTTTACCAATTCTCTCTGAAACTGTTTCCTGAGTAAGTCCGTATTCATCCATCAGTTCTTTAATAGCTCTTGCAGCTTCAATTGGGTTTAAGTCTTCTCTTTGTAAGTTTTCAATGATACTGATTTCTTTGACTTGCTTATCAGTGTAGTTTTTTACAATTACTGGAACAGTTGTGAGTCCACAAATGTTTGCAGCTCTCCATCTTCTCTCACCAGCGATAATCAAATATTCTCCATTGGATTGTTTGTTTACAACGATAGGTTGAACAATGCCGTGGACCTTGATTGATGATGCCAATTCATTCAAAGCATCGATGTCGAAATTCTTTCTTGGCTGATTTGGATTTGGTTTGATTTTTGAAATTTCAAGTTCAAGAACTCCTGATTCTTTCTTGTTTTCAGTAGTTACTTTTTTATAACCATTGTCTTCATCAAAAACACCAAAAAGGGCGTCAAGACCCCTTCCGAGACCCCTATTATTATTCATTGTTTTCCCCCTTAAACTTTATTTTTCTTACTTTTGAAATCTTTTTGAAAGGTACATTGTTACGCTTCAAAATTTCTTCTGTCAAGCTCAAATATGCTTCTGCGCCTTTTGAATTTGCATCATACAATGCAACTGGCAATCCGTGACTTGGAGCTTCCGCAACCCTTACATTTCTTGGAATTGTTGTCAGGTAAACTTTTTGTTTAAAAAACTTTACAACTTCATTTCCAACTTGTGTTGTAAAATTGGAACGCTTGTCTTTCATTGTCATAACGACGCCTTCAATATCCAAATTTGGATTGAAATCACGATATTTGATAAGACGGATTGTGTTCATAAGCTGAGTAATGCCTTCCATAGAGAAAAATTCGCACTGCATAGGAATCAAAACGCTGTCAGCAGCCGTGAGAGCGTTTACGGTAATCAGTCCAAGTGATGGTGGGCAGTCAATAAGAATAAAATCATAGCTTGCCTTGATTTCATCGAGAATTTTTTTGATGATTTTCTCTCTTTGTGGAAGCTGGATGAGTTCCACTTCTGCGCCAGCCAAGTCAACTGTTGATGGAATTAAATAAAGATTTTCTACAACAGTTGTTTTAATTACATCTTCGTACGCACTATCTCCACCAATAAGGTCATAAATAGTTTTCAAATCTTTCGATTTTGCGATTCCGACAGCACTGGTTGCATTTCCTTGTGGGTCTAAGTCCAAAATAAGTACTTTTTTACCCATAAATGCCATATAAGTTGCAACATTGACGCAAGTTGTGGTTTTGCCGACACCACCTTTTTGGTTTGCAAATGCAATAATTTTTCCCATTTCGTTTTCCTTTTGATAAATTATACAAGAATAACTTAAAAAAATAAAGAAAAATAGGCAAAAAACTGTAAATATTGCCTATTTTAGCGTTTGAAGTTAAATAATTTTTGTTAAATTAACAAATTGGGGACAATTTTGGCTTGTTTTTATCTCTTGGATATTTAGGTGGAGTTTTTGAAATTTTTCGCACAATTAAAATATTCCTTTCCAGATTTCCTTCTTCAATCACAAACTTTTGAATCGATTCAATTTTTCCGCCGAGAATAGAAATCGCTTTTTTTGCAGCATCAAGTTCTTCATCTAGTTTTGATGATTTGTAAATAACTGCGCATCCGCCGACTTTGACAAGGGGGAGTAGATATTCTACAAGGGTATTAAGGCTTGCGACTGCTCTTGCGACGGCGACATCAAACTTTTCACGTTCGTTTTTTGCAAAATCTTCCGCACGAGAGTGAATTGCAGCTATGTTTTCAAGCTTTAAAGAAGAAATTACATCGCTAAGAAAATTTATTCTTTTATTCAAACTGTCGACCATACAAACATTAAGGTCTGGGCGAACAATTTTGAGTGGTAGTGCGGGGAAACCTGCACCAGTGCCGACATCGACAACGCTGGCATTTTGTGGAATGCTTTTGTGTGGAAGAACGCTGTCCAAGAAGTGCTTAATAAGTACATCATTTTCTTCTGTGATTGCAGTGAGATTTAAAACTTTGTTTGTCTCAATAAGCATAGAAAAATATCTGTCAAATTGAGATTTCTGTTCTTTTGACAAGGAAATTCCGTATTTTTCAAACTTTTCTTGGATATTTTTCATTATTTTTTCTCTTCTTTATACTTTTTTACCCAGATTGACAACACTGCGATATCAGCAGGGGATACACCGGAAATTCTTGAAGCTTGGCCGAGATTCATTGGGCGAATTTGAGAAAGTTTTTCAATTGCTTCATTTCTCAGTCCTTTTGCATTTTTATAATCAAAACTTTCTGGGATTGAAATGTTTTCGTTTGCAAGCATTTTGTCAACATCTTCTTGTTGTTGTTTCAAATAGCCTTCATATTTGATGTTTATATTGACAAAATCCAAGTATGGTTTTTCAGTTTCATCAAATAAATTGTAAGCTTTGTCCAACTTGAAGATGTCGATGTTGTTTCTTCTCATCAAATCACGAAGTTTCATACTCTCTTTTGGCAAGTTTTCGCCGTTTTCTTGGCAAAGAGTTTGCAAAACTTCATCAACTTTGACTTTTGCTTCCAGTTTTGCTTCAATTTCTTTCATTTTCTCTTTCTTTGAAAGGAATCTTTGATAGCGTTCGTCACTTACAAGACCAACGCTTCTGCCAATTTCAGTAAGTCTGAAATCTGCATTGTCTTGTCGCAGAAGGAGACGATATTCAGCGCGACTTGTCATCATACGATAAGGCTCGTTTGTCCCTTTGGTGACAATATCGTCAATCAAAACGCCGATGTATCCATCGTTACGCTTCAAAACAAGTTGTGGTTTGTTTTGATTAAACAGGCTGGCGTTGATTCCTGCAATAAGACCTTGTGCACCGGCTTCTTCATAGCCGCTTGTTCCGTTTATTTGTCCGGCAAAGAAAAGCCCAGGGATTGTTTTGAGTTCCAGTGTTGGTTTAAGCTGAGTTGGCTCTATGCAGTCGTATTCAATGGCGTAGGCGTCTCGCATAATTTCAGCGTTTTCAAGTCCAATGACTGAATGCACCATATCAAGTTGAATGTCGGCAGGCATTGAAGTACTGAAACCTTGCAAATAAAGTTCCTTTGTGTCAAGAGCTTCTGGCTCTAAGAAAAGTTGATGTCTGTCTTTATCTGCAAAACGAACAACTTTCGTTTCAATTGATGGACAATATCTTGGTCCGATTCCTTTGATTTCGCCAGAGATTGCAGGGGCTCTGTCAAGATTCGCTCTTATAATTTCGTGTGTCTTTGGGGTGGTGTAAGTCAAGTGGCAAACAGTTTTGTTTTCTGGTTGTTTGGCTGACATAAATGAAAATGGCATTATGTTTTCATCGCCGAGTTGGATTTCCATTTTTGAATAATCGACGCCCCTTGCGTGAAGTCTGACAGGAGTGCCAGTTTTGAATCTAAGAAGTGTGATTCCAAGTTCTTTCAAACTGTCAGAGAGACTGTTGCTTCTTTTGAATCCGTTTGGGCCAACTTTTTCTCTGACACTTCCGATTATGATTTCGCTTTTTAAATAAACGCCAGTTGCAAAGACAACGCTTTTTGCTTTGTATTTAAGTCCGAGTTGGGTAGTTATGATTTTGTAATTGCCGTCAAGTTCCACTTTTGTAGCTTCGCCTTGACGGATGAAAAGTTCTTTCTCTTCTTCAAGAGTCTTCTTCATTTCTGTGTGGTAAGCATTCTTGTCTGCCTGTGCTCTTAAACTTTGTACTGCTGGACCTTTTCCGCTGTTGAGCATTCTGATTTGAATAGCCGTTTTGTCAGCATTTATGCCCATTTGTCCACCAAGGGCGTCAATCTCGCCGACAAGCTGTCCTTTTGCAGTGCCGCCGATTGAAGGGTTGCACGCCAAAAAGGCTATGGCGTCCAAACTTATTGTCAGAAGAAGTGTTTTGTTGCCAGTGCGTGAAAGAGCAAGGGCTGCTTCGCATCCTGCGTGTCCTGCACCAATTACAATACTGTCAAATTCTTCAATGTTTTTATTTTCCATTTCTTCTGTCATTTACCTTTGTCTTTATAACAAAAACATTTTATATGTTTTTTTCAAAATTTTCAAGTAATTTATTGATTTTGATGCTATTTGGAATTTTTAATTTTGAAATTTCATTTTAAGATGCTATAATTTCTTTAACTAAAAAGAAAGGAGAAAATTATGAAAAGAGTTATTTTAACAGGAGCAAGTGATGGACTTGGCAAAGCGTTTGGCAAGCTTTGCGTGACGGGGGGGGTAGAAGTCGTTGCTCTATGCAGGACTAAACCTGATTACAAATGCCAGTTTATTAAATGTGATTTGGCAAGTGAGAAACAAGTGATAAGTGCTTGTGGAAAAGTTAAAGAAAAGTTTGGAGAGTTTGACGCAATCGTGCATTGTGCTGCGATTGTTGGAATGGAAAAAATAAATCAAATTACTTACGAAAAATTTGAAAAGACTTGGAAGATAAATACAATTTCTCCGCTCTTTATATTGTCACAACTTTATGATTTGGTTGTGGCAAATGAAGCTGACGTTATGACTGTTGGTACAACAGCATCCGCTCCAATGAAACAAGGATTTACAAATCAGTTGGCTTATACAGCAACAAAATATGGGCTTCGTGGCGGGAATTATAATTTCTCATTGGAGTTAAAATCCACAAAGTCCCGTGTTATGCATATAAATCTTGGCGGAATGGATACAAAAATGCACGAGAAGGATTACGGGATTAAGATTGAAGACCACAACGCTTGGATGAATCCAGATGAAGTCGCAAAAATTATGATGGATTTGTTGAAAGTTCCTAAAAATATTGAAATAAGTGAAATTACAATAAATAGAAAAGGAAGAAGATTATAACAAAATTAAAAAAACTTTCTCGAAAGAGAAAGTTTTTATTTTTGCTAGTTATTTGCCTAAACAGAATTTTGAGAAGATGAGATTTATTATGTTCTCATTTTCGGTGTTGCCGGTGATTTTTCCAAGGGTTTGCCAAAGTTTTTTGACAAGCATTGACAGTATATCAATAGACAAAAATTCTGTGTTTTTTATCTCTTGCATTATTGCTTTTGCATCTTTCAAGATTTGAACTTGTCGTTCATTGGTGAGTACAAGGTTGTTGAAATCGATTTCTTTTTCAATTACAAATTTGACGATTTTGTCTTTCAAGAGAGTGATGTTTTTGTTTTCAAGCGCAGAGATTTCCACTTCGTTTGGTTTCTTTGCGAGAACTCTTTTCTTATCGGTTTTGTTGATTACATAGATGCACTTTGAACCGCCTACAAGTTTTTCAATTTGTTTGTCTTCTTCGGTTTCTTTCTCGCTTCCATCCAACACAAAAAGTACGACATCAGCAATGCTAAGACTTTTTTTACTCTTTTCAATTCCAATGCTTTCAACAACATCATCCGTTTCGCGTATGCCTGCGGTGTCAATTAAATTTATTTTGATTCCGTTGTGGATGAAACTCTCGGTTATGCTGTCACGGGTTGTGCCTTGAATGTCTGTCACGATTGCACGCTCTTCACCTAAAAGGGCATTCATAACACTACTTTTGCCGACATTAGTCTTTCCGACTAGTGCGACATTGATGCCGTTTTTTAAATAGGTTGCACTTTGAGACTGAGCTAAAATCTCGTCGTTTCGTGCTTCAATTTCAGCAATTCTTTGCAACACATTGAGTTTGAGCCCAAGTTCTTCCATTTCATCTGGATAGTCCATTCCGACTTCAATTTCTGCAAGAAGTGTTGTCAAAAGTTCTTGCTCGTCTTTTACTGCATTTGCAAGCCTGCCGTTTGTCACTTGAAGACTGCTGTCAAGCTCGCCTTCTGTCTCGGCATTGATTTCTCCGATAATCGCTTCCGCTTTGTCAAGGGTGATTTTCCCATTGAGAAAAGCTCGTTTTGAATACTCTCCTGGCTCAGCCATTCTTGCTCCACTTTCAAGACAGCGTTCCACCACTTTTTGTGCCAACAACACTCCGCCGTGGATTTGAAATTCAACAGTGTCTTCACCAGTGTAAGAGAAAGGGGCTTTAAAGTATACAAACAAGCACTCTTCTTTTAGGTTTTGCCCCAGAGCAAGTGAACCGAAATACATATATCTTGGGGTGATTTTTTTCCCATCAAAACTTTCGCTATGAAAAATTTTGAGTGCAGTTTGCAAAGAGCCTTCTCCACTCATTCTCACTATTGCCACAGCACCTTTTCCAAGTGGTGTGGATATTGAAACAATCACATCATTTTTCATTTTTTCTCGTCTTATGCGGTTTATTTTACCAAATGTTCTGTAAAAAAGCAACATAGTTGCGCTCTTTTTGCGTTTTTGAGGTGATTTGTTAAAAATTGAGCATTGACAATCGGGCTTCGTGATGATAAAATGGGACTATGGCATATGAAGATAGAACAATTTTAAAATTATATAGGGTTGTTAGGATGGGGTATACCAATTACAGGAGATTTCAGCCTTACACTCCTGAAATTGCAAGGTTTGGAAACTGTTATTTTGACTCCGTTTACAGTCTTACGAATGGTCAAATAAAATTGTCTGGTCTTGATTTGAAAGATAGAAAATCTTTCAAAAATTTCTCTTCTTTTTCGAAGGAATCTTGCGTGGATGATATGAGATATTTCGCTCGACAAACAGGACTCAGGATTGAAGAATGTGATTACTCTGCTCAACTTGATATATTAGAACGAAAAATTGCTTTGTACTTTGAAGAAGATTCACTTGATTTTCATTGTTTGAGAGAAGAAAAAACAAAAACTGGGCAAACAATATGGCTTGGAAAGTGTGGATTTAGTCCAGAAGTTCAAAAGAAAAGAGAGCTGAAAACTGATATGGGCGGGATGAAACTTTATGGTTGTTATAAAGTGACAAATCCAAATTTGGAGAAATAAGGCAGACTATAAATAAAAGGGGATTCGTTTATGAACAGAAATGCATTAACTGATAAAGACTATGACGATATCCTTTATTTTTTTGAAAAAACTTATGAATCTAGACAGAAATTGAGAGAACCAATCGCCAAACAGCTAAATTGCATTCTGCGAATCGGGGGGGGGATTTTTTGGCGTGGCGATGAAGACTATGCAGAAGTAGGCGGAAGCGTAAACTGTCTTTTTCACGCTTGCTATAATTTCCCAAATAAGGTAATCAAAACTCTTGGATTGGATGATTTCAAATACACTTTCATCAATCCATTTGGTGAATTTGATGACAGCTCTATTGAAAAAACAAAACAGGAAATGTTTGACTTTCTTAGAAAGACTGGGCTTACTATTAGAAAAAACACGGAAATCTTGAAAGCAAATGAGCGAAGGGTTGCACTTTACTTTTCAGAAGGTTATAAGAGAAACTGTGGGAGTAGGGCATTCCACTTCGCTTTACAAGAAAAAGATGGCTTGTGGTCTGCAAAGCGTGGGTTTGGTTCTTCTACCGTTGACATATACGACAACTTAAAGGTGGAGCTTCCTTATCAAGCCACAAACAAATATAAACTTGATAGCGTGTTTGTGATTAAAAATCCATACGCACCAGCTGAAAGGCAAAAATAAAAAGAGATTCAATGATGAATCTCTTTTTTTCGATTAGTCTTTATATTCCTTTGGGAAGACAATTAAATATCTTCTTGGTTCTTCACCTTTCGAAAGGGTTGTCACTCTGTCGTCTTCTTGAAGTGCAAGGTGAAGAATTCTTCTTTCGCTTGCTTCCATTGGCTCAAACTTGAAATATCTTCCGCTTTTTGCAACTTTGTCAGCTGTTCTTTTTGCCAGAGCGGTCAAAGACTCAGCTCTTTTTTGACGGTAGTTTTCAATATCCAAAACTGCTTTCTTTTTGTTTTCATTGTTGCAAACGAGAGACATAATGTATGAGAGTGCCATCATACAGTCACCGTGATGTCCAATCAAATCGTTCAGATTGTCACCAGTAACATTGTATCTAACAACTCTGTCTTCTTCAACTTTCTCAATTGTGCCTTCAAGTTCCAAAGCGCCCAAAACTGAGTTGATAAAATCTTCTGCTGGCATTCTCTTTTCAGTGCTTTCATCTTTGTCTTTTGGTTTTGAAGCCTTGACTTCTTCTTTTTCAGTTTTCTTTTCTTCTTTAACTTCTTTCTTTTCAGCCTTTTTAACTGTTTTTGTTTCTTCTTTCTCGGCTTTCTTTTCTATTTTTACAGGTTCTTCTTTTTCAGTTTCTGCAATTTTTGCTTTTACAAAGTTTTCTGCAAAGTCTTCGTCTGTTTCTTCTTTCTTGATTTTTTCTTTAAGCTTTTCTCTCTTTTCGTACTTTTCAATGGCATCTTCTGAGATTGTTACAAGGACTTTCGCTTTCTTCAAAAATCCGCCTTCACTCAGAATTTTGATATCTACATCTTCTCTTGCTGCTTTAAGTTCCAAAAGTGCATTTTGAACTGCTTGTTCAATTGATTTCCCTGTTGCTTCACACGATTTCATTTTTGTTTCTCCTTTTCCTAGTTCAAAAAATACTTTATCACATTTTCTCAAAAACATCAATCTTTTTTGGCATTTGTTTTGAAATTACTCAATTTTATGCTATTATACAAAAAAATCAGGGGGTATAAGGTATGTTTGTTATATTATCAGGTGTTTCGGGTTCGGGGAAGAACACTGTAATAAACCATCTTTTAAGTGAAGGAGACAATCGTTTTCTTATTAAATCTGCAACGACTCGTGCTTCTCGTGGTGAAGGTATGGACAATAACTATGAGTTTGTAAGCGATGAAGAATTTGATAAACGAGAAAAAAATGGTGAGTTTTTTGAAGTTATAAATGTCCATACTCATAGGTCTGCGACACAATTCAAAGAGCTTAACAAAATTATTGATAATCCGCAGAACATTTATTTTAAAGATATAGAAGTTATTGGTGCTCAGAAACTTGTTGCGCATTTAAAAGGAAAAGCAAAAGTTTTAACAATCTTTCTTGATGCTCCTGATGATGTTCTTTATGGCAGGTTGATTAAAAGGGGAGAGAGTGACGAGAAAGCAAAGTTGCGTCTTTCTCGTGCAAAGATGGAAAGAGAATATATGCCATTGTATGATATGAAAATTGCAAACCTTGACATCGAAAAAACTCTTGCTCTTATTAGAAAGAGACTCAAAAAAGAAGGTTTCTAAAATAAAAAATCCACTTTGAGCAGTGGATTTTATTTTTATTATTTCACCCTTCCGATATTGATATTGTCGACGGTTCTATCTTGAAGAGACTTAACAGGATTTGAGCCTTTTTCGAAGCGGTAGTCTTTGCCAAATTTTGTGATGTGCTCGTCGATTACTTTGTGACTTGCCACATCTTTTGGTGTCTTATTCACTTTCTTTTGATAAGCAAAGAAGTCCGCACTATCTTCCAAATCTTTGATACTGATATAGCCTTCTCGGTGGGCTGTGTTTTCAACTGTGTTCTTTAAAATCTTCTTAACATAATCAATGTTTGTTCCAAGTTTAACAAGCTCTGGGAATTCTCCAACAGGGATGACTTCTTGCCATTCTTTCTTTTCATATTTTTTAAGATTTTTTGCGGATGCGTGAAGGTGTGCAATCTCTTGCTGCAAAAGCATTTCCCAAATCCCCTTGATGCGCTTATCTGTTTCGTCGCACATCATTGAATAGTAAAGATAGCATTCAATATATTCGTGCATTAAGCACATCTCAAACCAACTTGGATTTGGGTCAATCAGACTTCCATACTGGCTGACGTGTTGTTCTTCCACCATTCCAATTTCTGTGTAAAGTTCTCGTCCCTTTTGGTTTTTGTAGAATGCTCCAAGATTCATATAGTAGTTCATTGTCTGTTGCTCTGCCGCAGTGATAATGCTTACT
>CAZIPJ010000002.1:0-53837 GCA_964541365.1 uncultured Lachnospiraceae bacterium | reverse complement strand
TTAGGCACTTTACGATACGATAAAATATGGTAAAAAACGGTGCAAAACACGAAGTTCCGATAGTGTGTTTTTACAACTTCGGAACCATTAGTTCGGGTTCGAATCCTGACGGGAGCACCAAATATACTTTACCAAAAGTCTTATTTAAGGAGAAGTTAGGTGGAAAAGAAAAACAAATGGAAACCTGAGTGTGTATGTCCGATTTGCGGACAATATAAATTTGATGATATAGGAGATATTTGTAATGTTTGCTTCTGGGAGAATGATGATGTGCAATATGATAATCCTGATTTGGATAGAGAATCTTGTGGCGGAGCAAATAGAGTTTCATTAAATGCTTATAGAAAGTGGTGGAATAGATTGGAAAAAATAATGCCCGATTTGATTGAAAAATACGAAGTGTCTTTTTTCAAGAATAATAAATGGAAATATGAAAAGTTAAAAGTTCATAGGAAATTTAGAAAAGAGTTTGTAACAGAATTATTAAATAACGATATTAATCTTGAACATAGTTGGTACTGTATAAATATATTGACAGAAGGAGAATGATGGTATTTCGCAAAATCAAAACTTAGACAATGAAAATGGATATAAAGACTCTGTCCTTTATATTTAGATGACTCCTTATATTCTTCAATAACATTAAGTCTAATTTTTTTGTGAACCTTTTCATTTTTTATCTCCAAAAGCAAAATTATAATAGGGAAGTTGATACAAACTGCGAAGATTTATGATAAAATAAGATTATGAGAATCAGGAGTAATTGTGAGAAGATCCAGAATAATTTTAACTAGCTATATATGTCCTATAGAGAAAACCCCATGCTTTTTTGATGGGTTGTATTTTTCAAACCCTAAAACTGAAGAAGAAGTAGATGAGATTGCGGCAATAATTAGAGAAGCAAATGAAACAGATTATAACATTATAGAAGAAGGATCATATGAAAATCCTGGCTTAAGAGAGGCTTTTTATAACTTTTGTATCAATAACTCAAATAGCCCTTCAATTAAGAAGTTTTATGAAACAAATTTAGATGAACAAGATGTTTACAAGATAATTGCAAAAATGTGGGTAGTGGTCTATTGTGATAGCGTTATTGATTTAGAGGCAGAAAAAAAGATTAATTGGATATTGTCACCAGATGTCAAAGTAGAAGATATAGATTTTGAAAAAGAGAGACAAAGTTACAGATATTTAAATGAGGCGAACTTTGAAAAGATAAAAAGTTACATGGATTTTTTAAGATTTTTTACTTTTAATGAAGAGGAGTTGCCAAATACGATACTTATTAACAATACGACAAATATCCAAATAAGAAAAATAAGTATGTGTTTGTTGGAATTTTACGTAGGTTCGTTTTGCAAAGTTCAAGAGAGGCAAAGTACAAGGTCTTTACCTTTTTATATGGTATGGGAACAATATTACGACATTATAAAAAAAGTTGGAGATAAATATAAAACTGAAAAATTTAATTATATTTGTTCACTAATGTCAAACCTATCAGATGTTTGTGTAAGCAGTAAAAAACAAGCGTTATTAATCTTGGTTGGATTAATAGAAATGTTGTTAACACACAATCCAGAGCAAAATAGGTTCAACGTGGAAAACTCTATTACCCGACAATTCACTCGGAAATTAACTTTATTGATTTATGAAGAGGAGAGGACTATAGATACTGAACGTGTCAAAGATGTTTTAAAAATTATATATGATTTACGTAGTGTAATAGCACATGGCGACTTTGAAAAATTAGAAAAGATTTATATGAAAATTTGTGCAATATATGATATAAATATCGGTGAAACTGATATATCTTATGTTGCGCCAGAAGATTCTTTAGAATATTTGTTTGATGATGTATATAAATTTACAAAGATTGTTATAAACAATTACTTGTGTGATGAAAAAAGGTTAAATCTTCTAAAAGATATTTAATGGAAGAAATTAATTATTATAGAAACAAATAACACTTGCGAGGTAATAAATGATTGATGTTCTTTCTATGATGGAGTTTAAAAGAGAGACATTGATGCTTCTTTGAATTTTTGTTAGAAATGGTAAAAAATCAAAAGTTTCGCAAAATCAAAAAGTAGAAATCAAAAAAAGACTTCTTGTAATGCTGGCACAAGTGTGTTGTATAAAATGTCTTATTTTATGCAACACCTTTTTTATTATAAAAACACAATATACAGTGCTAAAATGGGTATACCAACCACAATATACAGATATACATAAAAACCAGTAAAAATGAAAAGGCTTTCCAAGTCTTATTTGAAAAGCCAGTCGTGTGCCACTTTGTGCCACAATTTTGAAAAATCAAAAATTTTCATAAAAAAATCAAAACTCTGTCGCAAAATCAAAAATAAAAATCAAAAAGTCAATAAAACCGATACAGATTGCAAAGTGTTGTGGTATAATAAAACTATGAAAGATATATTGACATTTACTAATAGGGAAGAATTTAGAAAATGGCTATCTGAGCATTGTATGACTAGTGAAGGTGCTTGGCTTTTATTTGGTAAATCCAAAGGCCAAAAAACATTAAAAGCAGCCGAAGCACTTGAAGAAGCCCTTTGCTTTGGATGGATAGATGGACAGATGCAAAGCATTGATGAGAAATCATATAGGAAATATTTTGCAATGCGAAGAGCAAACAGCAAGTGGTCGGAGAAAAATAAAGCACTTGTTAAAAACTTAGAAGAACGAGGACTGATGACCGACTTTGGCAGAAAGAAAATTGAAGAAGCAAAGAAAAATGGACAATGGGATGCCATAGACCCTATGACATTTACAGAAGAACAAATCAAAGTGCTGGATGAAATCTTGAAAGAATACGAACCAGCACACGCCAACTTTCAAGCAATGCCCTTGTCAGCAAAAAAGACATATACACGAGCATACTTTGATGCAAAAACAGATGCAGGCAAAGCGAAGAGAATCGCTTGGATAGTTGATAGGCTTAACAAAAACTTGAAACCTATGTAAAACAAGGAGAAAATAAAAATGACCAAAGAAAAATTGTTTGAATTTATCAAAAAACAAAAGACTGCATTCATTTCTTCGGTAGATGAGAAAGGCTATCCAGTAACAAGGGCGATGCTTTGTCCAAGAGAAATTGACGACAATGACATTTATTTCTCAACCAACACTTCAAGCAAGAAAGTGGAGCAATACATAAAGAACAACAAGGCTTGTGTTTATTTTTATGAGCGTGGCAGATTTAAGTATCAAGGAGTAACAATCAAAGGAACAATGCAAGTTTGCACCGACCAACCAACAAAAGACAAGATTTGGAGATTTGGCGACAAGTTGTTTTATAAACAGGGTGTAACAGACCCAGATTATTGTGTGCTAAAATTTACAGCACAAGAAGCCGAATATTATTGTGACTTTAAGATTGAAAAAATAGAATTTTAAAGGATAGCCTATGAAAATAGCAGTTATAAATGGTACAGAGAAAAAAGGTGTTACATTCAAATTAAAAGAGATGTTCTTGGAGCGATTTCGTGACAATGCGGAGATTTCAGAATTTTATCTTCCAAAAGATTGCGGGGTATTTTGCACTGGATGCACCACTTGTTTTGTAAAAGGCGAGAATAATTGTAAAAATATTGAGCATTCAAAACCAATAAGAGAATCAATTGAGAGTGCAGATTTACTTGTGTTCACTTCGCCAGCTTATGTTATGCATACAACAGGTGCAATAAAATCATTTCTTGACCATATGGCTTTTCGCTGGATGCCACACAGGCCACATCCAGCAATGTTTTCAAAAAGAGCAGTTGTAATAACTCAGTGTCTTGGAGCAGGAGCAAAGTCGGCAGCGAAAGACATTAAAGACAGCCTTGCTTGGTGGGGGATTTCAAAGATTGGGATTTTTACTACAAACTTGATGAGTGATATTTCTTGGGATAAATTGCCACAAAAGAAACAAGGCAAGATAACGAAAAAGATAAAAAGATTATCAAATAAATTTGCAAGAATAAACTATGAAAAACCAGCACATACAAAGTTCAAAACGAAATTGAAATTTTATATGTGTCGAATGATACAAAAGTCAATTCACAAAAAGCAGGCGGAAACGCTTGATTATAAATATTGGACAGAACAAGGTTGGTTGGCGAATAAGCGTCCTTGGAAGAGATAGTTTTTACTATTGCATAACCAAGGGTCTGTCGAAAAATAAAAAAGAGACTTTTTGTAATGCTGACGCAAATATGTTTTATAAAAAGCCTTAATAAAGGAGAATGCTTATATGATTGAACAACTTGAATTGATGGCTAAAAATCAGCCATATCATTTTGATACAAAGCTTGACAACTTACAAAAAGATTGTGCAAAGCTCTTGAAGAAATTGGATTTTCTACCTTATGGAAATTGCAAGCGGGACAAAATGTTTAAAAAATTGTTTGCAAGCATAGGACAAAATAACATAATAAAAGAAGGTTTTAAGTGTACATTTGGTTTTAACATTTCTATTGGGAACAACTGCTTTATAAATTTTAATGCAGTTATATTGGATAGCTTTAAGGTGAGCATTGGAGATAGAGTTCTTATTGCACCAAATGTGGTCATTTCGACTGTAACACATAATCTTGATGCTGATGAAAGAGCCGGACAGATTGGGAAGAGTGTAGCAATTGAAGACGGTGCTTGGATTTGTGCTGGTGCGGTAATCTTGCCAGGTGTTAAGATAGGGAAAGGCGCTATTGTTGCGGCGGGAGCTGTTGTCAACAAGGATGTCGAGCCATATACAGTGGTTGGGGGAGTACCTGCAAAATTTATAAAGAAAATTAAGTAACTTAATGGAGAAAAAACTCAGCTGGATGTTGCTTAAAGTATATCGGTGGAAAGGTCAAAAAGACTTCTCCACCGTTTTTTGTAAAGTTTGGACAGTATTTGCGATATGTTTAAAGTTTATGAAAAAATTTCGACAGTATATTTATTCGGTGTTGACTGTTCGAAGTTGACAATAAGTAAATTCTAATGGTATATTATAAATAAGTGTAATTACTAAGTCTACGGGAATTCTATTTATAAGATAATTTAAAATTGTAAGGAGTTTATATGGCAGATAAAAATGCTAAACCTAAGGTGACGCCTAAGAAAACAGCTTCAAAGCAGCGTTCGCAAGTGACAGCAAAACCTGCGGCAACAAACAAGTCAAAAAGCACAACTGCGACAAAAACAGCTGCGAAAACTGAGACGATTAAAGCCGAACCTAAAAAAGCTGAAAAATCACGCGTGTCAAGAGAAAAAAGTCCGCGCAAGGAAAAGCTGGCTGCGGTGCTGAGTTCCAGAAAATTTAAGCTTGTAGCGACATTTGTTGTGTCGCTGATTTTGTCAATTTCCTTGGGGGCTGGATTAGCCTTTGGAATGAGAGACATTAACCCAAATGGCAATAATTCTGGTTTGTTGAATACAAGAACCGTTTTAACCGATAAACCAACTCCGAAATCTGAACAACTTTTGTCTCCTGTCAACTCCGACAGCATCCCACAAAACGCATACAAGTACGAATATTCAAACGCTACTATGGTTGACTATTACGCAGAAGTTACAGGCGAATATAAAAGAGTCAAGCCTGTTGAAGAAACAAAAGACGAAAGAGATGCTTTTGTCCCTGCCACTGGTAATGTTTTTGCGAACAATGCTCAGCGTTATCCTAAATACGGCTCTACATTAAAACACACAATCGGCACAGGCGAAGCTCAGGTTGCCGCAAGGGCGGCGATTATACAGGAAGCAGGCTATCTGTGTGCCTGGGGAACGGCTGGCGCTAACAGGGGTGGTGCACAAACTGCCGATAAATACACCAGAATTGATAAGGATGGCTATCTCTATCAATACAAAGATGGAGAGTGGATTCACTCGCTTGAAAAGACGGCTTCTGGCTATGGAACAGAATGGAGACAACTTTATAAGCATAGTGCCGCAAATGGAATGTATATGGAAGGTTACACCAGAAACGGTGTGAAATATGAAGTATCCGATGACGCACCAGGTGTAGTTAAAGAAATAACTATGCGTTCGCGTGCGTATGGTTACGGCATTACTGGTCTATATGCCCCAGCTGGCGAAGTAATTAAAGTGGAAATAAGTGGTGCAGATATGAACTCTACAAACGGCATTACCATTCATATCGGGCAGGCATTGTACAATGGACAGGCGAACAATATTTGGGTTTCGAAGAATCAAATGCAGCGTTTCCCTTATCTTTTGACTACACTCAATTTAAACAAATCCACTTGCGAATACAATGCAACTACGGACACTTGGACGGGATATGTTGGCTCGTTTATCGGCGGACCTATTTACATCCGAAACAAAAACACAAACGCTAAGATTAAAATTTCTGGCGGTCTTGAATACCTACACTACATTTTAGGTTACACAACCGAAGAAGAATTCAACAGACTTAAAACACAGTCAAAGGTACCTTATTTCGATTTGGAAGTGTGGCACCGTGGCGTGCTCCACTCAGGTCCAAGATATTATGCTGAGACTTTTTCATACGAAAAACTTTACAAGGCAGCTATGCTTTGGGATAAGGTGGCATCGGTGACAGCTGTCAGCAGCAATCAAGGCATAGTATTCCTTTATGACCCTTTTGTTGCGGCAGGTGCAGCGGTTGCATTCCCAGGCAGAAGCTCAGTCAATTGTCCTTTGGGCTGGATGTCACAATCTCTCAACTACAACGGCATAGTTACTTCTGGCAGCTGGGGAAACTTCCACGAATACCACCACAATTTCCAAGGGTACGGAGTAGGTGCCGGCGGAGAAGTTACCAACAATGCTCTTACGCTCGTATCATATGCACTGTTTACTAAAATTTCTTCAAATAGGGGAATAGGAAACTATGGTGCGCAGGGATTAAGCGGCTGGAACAGATACACAAGTGCATCTTGGGCTTTGAATGAAACTCTTAAAGCAACGAGCAGCCAAAAGAGTCTGCCGCTCTATGCAACACTTTTACACAATTTCGGTGCTGCTGCTTTTACCAATACGAGAAAAGGCGGACAGAGTTATGCAGGCTATATGGGTGCGTGGCAGAACTATACCCACAACAATATGTACTACTACTTTAACGACATATTGCACGGTACGGGTATAACAAACAACGCTCCTGCTGACTATCCTATGTTTGTGCCTGTTTCGTGCGTATACCAGACGGGCAGAAGCTATATGTACAACGGCGAAAAGAAATACTTTAAGACAATGCAGCCATATGTAATCGCAAAAGATACCTTTGATATTGACCTTTCTCGATACACCACCACATCTGGCGGGCAGTATGAGAGTGGAAGTATAGTTATTCCAAACGGCTTCACTTACAAAGTCAAGAGCGTAACTAAACCAGCCAATGGCTCAATTGAATTTATAAACAAAAACAAACTTAAATATACACCTGCCAAGGACGCAAAGACTGGCAGCACTTCCGGAGAAATTCTCGTAACACTTGAAATAACCAAGGACGACGGTGCATTTAAGGTTGACGATGTTACTTTAATACTTGAATTCCAAATTTCGCAAGAAGTTAACAGAACAACTTTGACGAGAACCACATACACCTACACAGAACAAAATATGTACTCAGATGCAGAAACCGCTTTCAACAATAAATTTGCAGGCGGCACATCTGTTGTAAAGAATCACGTTAACTTCACTCAGAACGCAAACACTGACATTTGGTATCGTCCTGACACTGAGAAATATCACACAAGTTATCCAAATGACCCTGACTCATATTTTGCGCATAACAATACAATTGATGTCGTAGACGGCAAGCTGTATTTCGCAAGCGACGGCAAATATCGAGTATATCTTCGTGGACGACTGAACTGTGCATTGTACTACTCACTGAATGGTAAAAAATATTATCTTGGTGCAACCATCAAAGATACAATTGCATCAAGCACCAGTCACTTGTTCCGTCCAAATGATTCAAAGACTTATTTTGACATTGAGTTTGACGAAGGCAATGTCTACATCAACGGCAGCACTACTCCAATCTATAAAATCGAACCTGCACAAGGCGAATTGATTGAAAACTGGTTGTATATCAAGGAAGTTATGCTCGTGGAAAACTTCGGCAATTCGTGCTCCTATATTGGCGTGGGTATGAAGCAGTGGGATGACCCACAATTCACGCAGGAAATAAACTACTACTACGATGAAGCTCGCACAGAGCAAGTTACTTCTGCGGAATACGATGAAATGAGCGACGAAGAAAAACTGGCACTTTATACAAAAACTTACTACTTGAACAGCGCAGGACAGGAAGTTTCCGAAGAAGAAGTGATGTCGGCGCAAAGGACTCCACCAACAATTACCAATAACAGTCAGCCTTATATCAACGCTTACAGAACTGACTACAACTTCCCTGACAACGGAGACTTTGAAAGCGATTACTTCTATTTAAGGGATTACAACATCAACTACACTGGAAGGACTGAAACTTATTCCACTTGGGACGAGAGTGCCAAACTGGTTGAAACCAACTTCGTTGCAGAAAATGCAGCTTACAAAATAGACAATCTGTTTGTTGAAGGCACTACTACATTTATCCACCCAAGAGCAAATACAGCCAACGGTATGTATTTCACTTTGGATATGGGCAAAATGATTACTGCCAACAAAGTAACTTTCCGTGGAAGAACGCCTAATGCGGCAAACACCGCACAGCAGGGGCTTCCAAAGAAATTTACCGTTGAAATCAGTACAGATGGCGTAAAATATACCAGTGCTGGCGAGTATACAAACGGGACGGGTGCAGCGCACAGTGCAACGGTGAATTTAAATAATGTTTACAAGTTCCGCTATGTAAAAATAACTATGGCTTCATCGCACAGCAATACAGGGCGTATAATTCTCAGTGGTATAGAATTCTCGTATACATTAAGTCTCACGGGAAACGGTGCAAACCGCATCTCGCCACACAACGACTCAATAATTTTCACCGGCAACTGGAAAGCTGAACAAGGCACTGCTTACTTTGGTTTGTACTATCACGGCAAAAACGGCAGCAAAGTAAACTTCCAGTTTACGGGGACTCGTGTTGCTGTTGTTACTTCCACTCAGAAAGATAGCCACTTCAACGTATATATTGACGGAAAGAAAGTAGATTCAATTGACGTTCTGCGGACTACGGGCAACTCTTCAATTACTTATCTTTCGCCAGAGCTGTCGAAAGGTAAGCATAAAGTGGAAATAAGATGTACGGGTGATACCTACATTGACTCATTTGCTTTATATTGATTCGGCTTTGATTTGTTTTCTAAAAAGATTTAAAAACAATGAAAATTCCACAAAATAAAAAAAGACTTCTTGTATTTTGATACAAATATCATCTACAAGGAGTTTTTTTCAAGCTTTATAGTCTTTGCTTCAAGATTTCTTGACAGCCAAAATTTTTATTAAGCATTTGTTTTTGCCGTGGGAAAGGTAACTTATGGTGTCGCCAATCTGTTTTTTGTAAATTGCTTCTCCGATTGGGCTATTTAAGGTGACTTCACTGTCTTTGCTGTTTGCTTGGAATTTTCCTGTTAATACAACATCAAAAATTTCATCATTATTCATTTCAACGGTAACAATGTCTCCAATATCGATTTGCTCTGGAATGTTATGCTTTGAAATTACTTCCACAGTCATTTTTATATCAATAAGTCTATTTATTTCTTCAATGGCTTCATTTTCTCTTTCAAGTGCTGCATCATAAGCAGCATTGTCGTGCCAAGCATTGGTATCATTCTGAAATGCGATGGCTTTCTGTTTAACTGCTTCTCTAAGTTTGTTTTTTTCAATATTTATCAACTCATCAATCTGTTCAAGCCCTTGTTTATCTACAATCATATTAACTCCACCTATATATTATAAGGATTACTCCACATAAAAACAAACTTTTTAATGACTTTTCTTGGGAAGTGCTCAGTACAGTCCTTAAATAATTCTTTGCAAGACTGAGATACATTCAATCAAAACAATTTTGAATTATCTTAATTTTTGTGTTAGAATTATAGAAATTAAACGAGAAATTCAGATTAAAAAAGAAGTTTTGGTTTCTATTAAGGGGAGTCAGCTTCGATGCACTTTATATTGCAAGATAAATAGTTTTTTTGGGGGGGGAAATATATGAGCACGTTAAGTGATTTGATAGGAATAAAAAGCACTGATACAAATCAAAACAAAGAGATAATTGAATATCTTGAATCTAGGTTTAGTTCGTATGCGAAACAAATCGTTAGAATTAAAAATACTGACAGTAAGAAAGAAAATCTTATTATTGGAATAAATTGTGAACTTGAAAATATTGATGCGATAATTTTGTCAGGGCATATTGACACGGTGGAAGCAGACGAAGGTGAATACTTAACCAATCCGTACGTGGCTACTGAAAAAGATGGGAAAATTTATGGACTAGGCGTGATTGATATGAAATGTTTTTTTCTTCCATAATTGATAATATTCAAGAAATAAAAAAGATGCAAACGCCAATAGTTGTGTGCATCTCGTCCGATGAAGAAACAGAACAAAATGGTGTGGAACAGATAATCAAATATTTAAAAACTAAAAACATAAACTCTTTATGCACCATAGTTGGAGAGCCAACAAATCTTAAAATTTGTACATCGTCTAGGTCTTGCAGTGTTTGTAAAGTTAATATTACAGGAAAATCGTGTCATAGCGCCAACCCATCGGATGGCGTAAATGCGATTTACATTGCATCTCGATTTAGTTTATTCATTGAAAAATTGAGTAACAAATATAAGGGGACTACACTATCGGTTGGCGTAATCTCAGGTGGAAAAGATTTTAATGTTGTTGCAGGGAACGCCTGTATTGAATTCGATATGAGATGTTCGACTTTAAAAGCTGCCAAAATGTTAGACAAATTGATTGAAAAGGAAATAAAAAAACTTGAAAGACTGTATGCCGGCGCTAAACTTGAATATTCTCGTTACAGCGAGTCTAAACCATTGGAAAAGCAAAATTCTGATATTATTGCTAAATTGATTTCAAAATTAAATTTGGAAGAAGGAAAATTTAATGCAGATGCAGAAGCTGGTAGGTTTCAAGATGGATTAAATTCTACCGCTTTTCTGTTTGGTGCTGGAAACCTTTCTTTGTCTCATAAGCCAAATGAGTATTTAGAATTAAGACAATATAAAAGATACAATGAGCTTTTAATAGATATGCTTAAAATAATATCAACAAATAAGTAAAGTACTTTAATTTTTACAAAATTAAATGAGCACCGACTACAAAATTGGGAGAAGGAAAAATGAGTGATGTAAAGAGAGATAGAGCGAGAGCAATTATTTATTTTGACAATAAGATTGTTTCTATGTATCGTGAGTTTAATGGACGGATATTTTACACATTTCCTGGTGGCGGGAAAGAATCTGGTGAGACATACGAAGAATGTGTGGTAAGAGAAGTACTTGAAGAATTTGGACTTACTGTCAGACCGCTCAAAAAAGTCTACATTTACGAGAATGAAAGAAGTGTGGAGCATTTCTTTATTTGCGAGTGGGTTGCAGGAGAATTTGGAACTGGCGTAGGAGAAGAGTTTCAAGCAAACAGAGACCGTGGGGTGTACAAACCAATGCTTTTGGAGATTGATAAAATTCCTACTCTTCCACTTATGCCGCCAGAAGTTGCAAGTTCGTTTGTTTCTGATTTTAAGGCGAATGGAAGAAGTCTCAGAAACGATGTGAAGCTTTTGAAGGATATGTAGAAGCGTCAGGCAATAAAAAATAAAAGGACTATGAAAAGTCCTCTTTATTATTTCTTCTTTTTTGTTGGTTTAGTTTTAACTTCTTCAACTGTTTCTTCCGGTTTTTCAGAAACTACTGTTTCTTCAACTTTTGGAGTCTCGCTTTGTTTTTCTTTTTTAGATTTCTTTTCTTTTTTCTTGTGGTTGAAAATCTTTGTGAATGATTCAATTGGGCGTTCTTCGTGTTCTGGTCTTACCTTTTCAACACGCTTTGGAAGTCCTTTACCTTCAACAGGCATAACCACTTTATCTTTACGTTCACGCACTTCAAGTTGATTGTAAGGAACAGAGATGTTTTTACGTTTAAATTCGTTGTAAACATTTTCAATAATATAATAGTAAACATCCCAATAGTCAGCATTGTCACACCAGCAGTTTGCAAAGAAATCAATGCTGCTTGCATTCAAAACTTTAAGTCTGCAAAATGGTGCTGGGTCAAGGTAAACTTTTCCATTGCTTGCCATAACATCTGTAACGATTTTCTTTACCAATTCAACATCACTTTCGTATGCAACTGAGAAAGTGAAATCAACTCTACGCTTTGGATATGCTCCAAGGTTTGTTACATTGTTGTTGATTAGGTTGCTGTTTGGCAAAGTGACTCTTTTGTTGTCAGGGGTAATCAATGTTGTAAACATAAAATTGATGTCAGTGATATTGCCTTCAACGCCGTTTGTGATAATGTAATCACCTTTTTTAAACATATGGCTTGAAATAATGATGATTCCGTTTGCCACATTTGCGATTGCATTTTGCAATGCCATACCAACAGCCAATATAACAGCACTGCAAGCAGTCAAAATACCTGTTATTTCCACGCCGAGTTGAGACAACAACAGCAAAATCAGCACAAGCCACAGCAAAAATTTAAGTATAGTGCAAATAAATTGCTGAGCAATTTTTTCCATTTTCGTATGTTTCAAAATTTTTCTTGTCACTGTCAACAGAATTTTTATGACAATGATTCCAATGATAAGGATAGCGAAAAACCAAACTATATTCCAAACATTAGCTTTGAAATAGTTGCAAATGTCGCCCCAAATTTTCTTCCAATTCATATATTTCTCCTTTGTTTCTTTCTTGATTATACAACTCGGTTTTTCATAAGTCAAACAAAGTGTCTGAAAATGTCGAATAAACTTTCAGATTAAATTGCAATTTTCGTTCAAGTTTGTTAAAATGTTTAAAAATAAAAACAGTTGCAGATGATGTTTCTGCAAAGAATTCCCAAAATAAGTGAAAAAGTGAAGGTGGCTCTATGAAAACAATTTTGATTGATGTTGATGATGTAATCTGCAAAAACCATTTTATCCCCGTCATAAATAAATATTTGCGGGGGAGGGAGTATACAGAAAATGACTTCAATACTATTAAATATGAAAAGGAACTTTTCCCCACAGATGAAGAAATAAACAAGTTTTATGACTTTTTTACAACGGTGGATTCCTATGAAAATTTACCGCTGAAAGATGGGGCTTATGAAGTTTTGGAAAAACTGACAAACAAATACAGAGTGCTATTTCTTACGAATGCTTGTCATTATGAGAGAGAACTTGATATGGGAAGACAGTTTTTTGACAAGTGGAAATATTTGCTTACAACTCTTCCTTTCTTCCCACCTGACAACATCATATTCTCTGCTCAGAAAGATGTTTTTAAAGCAGATATGATTATTGATGACAGAGTGCAAAATATGGGCGGAGACATAAAGTATAAGTTGCTTTTCACTTGTTTTCATAACAAGAATATTCCTGATGCTGAGTTGAAGAAATTGAACATAGTTAGAGTAAACAACTGGGCGGAAGTTGAGAAATTTATAAACAAAGTTTTTGGTAAATAATAAAGCAAAATGATTTGAAAATGCAAAATTTGTGATATAATTGAGATAGGAGAGTTCTATGGAAGAAAATCTTGAACAAGAACAACAGAAAGAAAACGAAGAAAAGGTTGTTATGGAAAACCAAGAATATGGAAGACACCTTAGGTCGCAAGCTGCAAAAAATTGGCAAGAAGGTGGCTTTTGGATGAAGCTGTGGATGATTGTTCTTTCTGTGATTGTTGGTGGCGGAATAATCACGATGACTGTTATGTTTTTCTTGAAAGAGTATATTGTAATGATTATTCTCTTTGGCGTGCTGTTCGTCTTTGTTTGGACTGTCATTTTGACTGCAAAGCTTGTTGAAAAAGCATATTTGCAAAGGTACCGTATGAATCTTGATATTCCTGCAAAAACTGGCGTTGTGCTTTCTTGCACACTTTCAACAGAAATCGCAAATATGAAGAAAGTTAAAAACGGCAAAGGAGAAGTGGAACTCGTCTCAGCTGTGTACAGAGTCAAAGTGCAGATGGATGAAAAAGTTATCACAACCTATTCATATAACTATTACGAGAAAGGCGAGAAGATTTCGCTCCGTCAGCACGAAGCGTTCAAGTGGGTGAATATTATTGAAGAGTAAAAAAGTGTCAGATTTTCTGACGCTTTTATCTTTTTCTCGATGATTTTTTGAAAAAACAACAAATTGCTTGACTTGGATATTACTTCAAGTTTTATAATCTTGAAAAAGGGGAAACCAAAAAATGACAGACAGCGATTTTATGAAAATTGCGATTGATATATCAAGCAAAGAAGAATATCCTTTTGGTGCGATTATTGTTAAGGATGGCAAGATTGTCGGAAGAAGCGACAAGAAAATTCAAGAAAGTGGACTTAGGGTTTATCCCCACGCAGAATACAGAGCAATACAAAATGCTATTGAATCTGGCTTGGGGGGGGTAATTATGGATGGATTTACGGTGGACTGGAAGATTGCACACTTTACACAAGTTGTCAGCCTTGTATGATTTGTATGGGATTTGTTCTGAATAAAAACTTTAAGAGAATTGTTTACGGTGCGACCTTGCAGGATTCCAGCAAGTATGTTGTTCAAGAAGTTGAAACAGACACGAAGGAACTGGCAAGACTTTCAAATTGTGACATTGAAGTTGTGTCAGAAGTGGAAAGAGAATTGGCTGTCAAAGTGCTTAGAGAGTGGGCAGAAAAGAATAATTAGGGGGATTTATGATTTCACAAGATAGAAAAGGACACATTTGGGGTGTCGCTGAATTTATGAAAAAGTATGCAGAAGAAAAACATATGTCAAAGGAAGAAGTTGAAGACTATTATATGTTGGGAATTTTTCAAGATCATGGCTAGGAATTTGATGATCTAAAAGAATAACTAAAACATAAAGTTATCCGGGGGGGTATTTTAAAAAGGCTTGGTTATAAACACTGGAAAGAAGTTTATTACCACGGAGAAGTTGCTCCAGAATATGAAAGCGAATTGTTGGACATTTTAAACTGGGCAGATATGCACATCGACAGTGTTGGCAATTATGTTTCATTTCAAGGAAGACTTGAAGAAATCTCTGTCAGATACAATGTTCCAGTGGATGAGACCGACAGCAAGCCAGTTATTGACTGGTTGAAATCTAAGGGGTTTAAATAATATGAAATTTAATGTGAAGAGAGTTAAGATTTTTGTGACTGTGCCAGTTGAAGATTTGGAAAAGGTGAGACAAGCTGTATGTGATGCTGGTGCAGGGGTTATTGGCAATTATTCCTTTTGTACCACAAGTGTGAAAAGTGTAGGGACATTTCTGCCAAATGAAAATGCAGAACCACACATTGGGATTTGTGGAAAATTGGAGTTTGTTGAAGAAGAAAAATTGGAAGTAGTTTGTGATGTGTCAAAAGTGAAAAAAGTTGTTGATGCTTTAAGAAAAGCACATCCTTACGAAGAGCCTGCAATAGACATCGTTCCGCTTTTGGATGAAAGTGAATTTAAATAAAAACACGGCGAAGATATGCCGTGTTTTTATTTTATGTTTTTTATTGGGTGTGGTATAATCAAAAATATAAAGGAGATTTTGAAAAGAATATGAAATTTGATTTGAGAAAAGCACTCTCAGAGTTTATTCCAAGTGACCAAAGCGAAGCGGAGAGTCTTGAAAAGATTAAAAAACTTATTGCGGATGATAAAAATGGAGATTGTTTCCGAAGAACAAGGCTTGCTGGGCATATTGTTGCAGGTGCACTTGTTGTGGACAAAAAGGGAAATGTCCTTCTCAATCATCACAAAGCTTTAAACAAGTGGTTGCACTTTGGCGGACACAGCGACGGAGAAGAAGACTCTTTAAATGTTGCAAAAAGAGAAGTTTTTGAAGAAAGTGGAATCGCAAAGTTTGATGATGCTGGCGGAAAGATAATGGATGTTGATGTACACATTATTCCGGAAAATCCAAAGAAGAAAGAGCCAGAGCACTTGCATTATGACATAAGATTTTTGTTTATTGTTGATGATAAAAAATTTAAGATTTCGGACGAAAGTTCAGAGATTGCTTGGATGCCAATTTCAAAAGCAAGAAAACTTGTGCCATCAGATTCAATGCTTAGATACCTTGATAAAGCACAAAATTATGTAAATTCATTAAACAAAAACAAATAAAGCGGGAGACGAGATGGGACTTATAGTTTTTAGTGATATTGACAACACAATAAAACCAAAAGTTGGGAATTTTTCACAAGAGTGTATAGAATCTGTCAAAAGATTTGTTGCTGCGGGTAATGTCTTTGTTTTGACAACAGGAAGAAACCGAAGCAAAACAGAAGAGTATGCGCAAAGGTTTGGCGGATTTAGATATATCATCGATTCAAATGGTGGAGAAGTTTTTGACACTAAAACAAGAAAGAGTGTTTTTGCATCAGAGATTTCAAGAGAAAATATTGAAAAACTTTTTAAGGTTTCCAAAAAATACGGGTTTAGGCTTGTTTTAAACATTGATGCAGATTTTCGTTTTGCGTCAAAGAGAACAAGGTTTGACGAAACTGAAAGAGAATTTGCAAGTTTGGATGAAGTCTTTGAAAAACATAAAGTTGTCGGGGGATTTTTTATTGGAATTCCAGACAAATTAGTGGAAGAGATGAAAAATATAATATACGGAATAAAAGGGATTACCGTTGCAAACTATGGCATCCACAAGGGTGAGAATTACATTGATTTTGCGTCAGAAGTTGCAAACAAGGGCGTGGCAGTGAAAAAACTTATGCAACATTTGAAGGCAAATTATAATGACACAATTTCAATTGGGGATGGACTCAATGACCTTCCAATGTTTTCTGCAACGAAATGTAGTGTTGCTGTTTCAAATGCGGTTGATGGATTGAAAAGTGTTGCAGACATTGTTGTGGAAAGTGTGGATGATGACGGCGTTGCGAAATTCTTGGATTCGCTTGTAAAGTGACAAGAAAATAAACTTTATTCTAGGTTAGCTAAAAATGAAATAATGTTTATCTGAAATGTGTGGTTTATAAATATTTGCTTTTTATTTGCAGATTATATTAAAATAATTGTGAATGGGAGATGTTTATGGAACAAGTGTTTTTGAAAGCAAAAGATGGCTATCAACTTGATTTGCATATCTTTCAAGTCAAAGACGCAAAAGCTGTTGTGCAAATTGCACACGGTATGGAAGAACATCAAGAGCGCTATGAAGACTTTGCCAATTTTTTAAATGCCAACGGCTTTACTGTGGTCTCTGCCGATATGCGTGGGCACGGACAGAATGCTCAGGAGCTTGGTTTCTTCTCTGGCAAAGGCGGAGACAAACTTCTTGTTTCTGACCATAAGCAAATCCGTGATTTCATTGGAGAAAAGTTTGCTTCACTTCCAGTCTACCTTTTTGCACACTCAATGGGGACAATCATTTCTCGTGTGGTACTCCAAAGCTATTCAAAAAAATACGACAAGGTTGTTTTGAGTGGATATCCTGCCTACCAATCTGGTGCAGGATTTGGAGTTTTCTTGACAGATGTGATTCAAGTGCTTAAAGGTGCAAAATACAAATCAAAACTGATTGAAAAACTTGGCGTGGGGATGTTTAACAATGACATCAAAAATCCAAAGACGGAAGTTGACTGGGTTTGTGCAAATGAAGAAACAGTCAAAGAGTATCTAAATGACCCGCTTTGCGGAGTTGGATTCACAATTTCTGCTTTCAATGACTTGTTTGAGCTTGTTATGCAGATGAACAAAAGTGAAGCTTTCGTTGATGTCAATGCCGATATGCCACTGCTTCTTATTGCGGGAGAAGATGACCCTTGCACAAAAGGAGACAGGGGCAGAGCACAGTCTCGTAAGACTTTGGAAAAAGCTGGATTTAAAAATATTAAACAAATTGGATATGCTGGGATGAGACACGAAATTTTGAACGAAAAAGACAACAAAAAGGTGTATGCAGATATCCTTGCATTTTATCAAAATTGACAGGAGAAACGGATGGAAATAACAACAAAAGGAAGATATGCCGTAAGAGTTATGGCAGATATTGCAAAATGCAAGGAAGGATTTGTGTCACTTGGTGATATTGCGCAGAGACAGCAAATTTCAATAAAATATCTTGAAAAAATCATCGCGATGCTTTCAAAAGCCAAGTTGGTTGAGAGTATGCGTGGAGCGAACGGCGGATACAAGCTTTCAAAGGACACCAAGGATATCAGCGTCAAGCAGATTTTGGACGCGACAGGCGATAGCATCAAAGTCTCAACTTGCACTGTTGGTGAAGATTGTCCAAAGGCAGACAAGTGCGACACGATTGGAGTTTGGAATACGCTCAACAATATAATCAACAGTTATTTGGAAAGTGTCACCCTTAAAGACTTGGTGGAACAGACTTGTGAAAGAAAAATCCAAAAATAAAAACTTTAAAATTTTAAAATGTGATGCAAGAAATTGCATCATTTTTATTTGATTTGCTAGGAAGATTTTTTTGTTCTGTGCTATACTAAATATAACAAAAGCATAGGAGAAAAGTATGAAAAAACTTTTTGTTTGTTTGGCGATGGCAGTGTGTCTGTTTGTTGCCGGATTGACGCTTTCTGCGTGTGGTTCTGACAATGTAAAACTTTCTTTTTCAGTGGACAGAGAAAGTTCTGACTATGTTGAAATTGTTGTCAAGCAAGGCGATAAAACAATTGAAGGCAGGGGAAACAATTACAACCTTAAAAAAGGGCTTAATCTGCGGGTTGAGCTCGTTGCGTCCAAGTATGGCGTTGATTTTTCAGGGTTGGTCGTGAAAGTAGACGGAAAAGATAAGACCGTAATTAAAAACAGAGATTATGATTGCGCAATTGGAAGCGACAATCTGGTGTATGGAAATTTCACTCTGGCAAACATAAATGACGACTTGAAAGTCTCAATTGCTGGCGTGAAGCAGGTCTCTGTAAGCTATGCGTTTGAAGTTGAAAATGCGGAAGATGAAACTGCAAAATTGAATATGCAAAACACATTTATTGACATTGACGAAGATGGAACATTTGAAAGTTTTTATGACTTTGTTTCATCAGAAGAACCAAAGTTTGAAAGAGCTTTTTCAGACGAGAATTTCAATTCTTTCAGAATTAGATTTGGCGATGCTGAAAAGGGGGATGACATTTTTGATTTATTCAATGCTCAACCTTTTAAGCTTCGTGATGAAAATGGAAACGAGACTGTTGCAAGTTGCACTTTGTCGGCAAGCTTGGGCTATTACACAGTGACTTTGCCAAATGTGAAAGAACAAAACTACACAATTGTTGTAAACTTCAAAGATTTGTCTTACAGGCGATATACTATAAATGCCCCACAAGCAAATATAAATTACACGGTTACCGCACCAAGTATAATAGATTATTTGACGGGCGGAATTGTGAATGTTGCAAAAAGCACAGTTAGAGATACTCTTGTGTATGACAATATGAAAGTCTTTCTAAATGACCTTCAACTTGAACTTGCAGAAGAATCCAATTTGCAAACAGACAGCGTATTGCGTTATGTTATCCCTAGCGGAATCACTCCATTTTCAACATCAGAATTTGGAGAAGTAAACTATACAATCAAAGTAAAAGATATATCTTACAATGACACAGTTTATCAAGTTTCCATATCAGATGACGAGCAAACACAAGGATTAAATCCAAAACTTTATTTGCTTGATGGAGATGGAGAAAAGATTGGAGAAATCCCTAATGAAGATGGCAAACTTTCAGTGGTGAAAGGTGAGAAAGTTGCGCTCTTTTGGAAGTATAGCTTTGACTCAGCATTGAATGGTGTTGTTTCAAAGTACGACCTTTATGATTTTAACATTCAGGTCGGGAACATTCATTTGCTTGAAGAAACTCCAAATTTGGTAGATGAAGAGACTGAGCCTAATCTGGAAGAACCTGAAACTCCTAAGTATGATATTGTAACAACCACACTTTCATTAAAGAACAAAATCGATTTGACCAAGACAGAAAACCAGAGCGTTGAACTTTCAGATGGCTATATTTTGACTGCGTTCTATGATGAAACACGAAACCGTTATTTAAGTTTTCAGCTTGAATTTGATTGCGAAATTGATAAGGAAATAAGTTTTACTGAATTCAAGAATTTCGCTCAGGACTTAAAAATTTCTTATGATTTCCAAGATTCAAGAGTGAGCGGCGTTGAGTTCGCAGTGATTTCGGAAGATACAGATTGGACTTTGCTGCAAAGAAATTCACAGATAATCAAAACCGTCAAGTCAGAAGAAACAATTGCGTTCAGAGTTTCTGGAAGTATCTATTTCTCTGAAACTGCGTTTGATGTACAAATGGGCAGTGGTGTTTTGAAAAAAGATAAGGTTGAGTCTTATACTCAAAACGGTGTGCTTTACACAGAGTTTAGATATGTGGTGACAGATTTGCAGCCAGTTGAAAAACAGAGTGTGGAATTTGTATCTTTGTTGGGGTGAACTATGGAAGGATTTTTTAAGAAAGTTTATTCGGTTGTCAAAGAGATTCCAAAAGGGAAAGTGGCGACTTATGGTCAGATTGCAAAAATGTTAAACGCACCGCGCTTTTCACAAATTGTTGGATTTGCACTTCACTCAAATCCAGACACGGCAACAATCCCTTGCCACAGAGTTGTAAATCGAGAAGGTAGGATTTGCACAGGCTTTGCTTTCGGTGGAGAAAAGGCACAGAGAAAACTTCTTGAAAGTGAAGGGGTGAAAGTTGACAAAGACGGCGTTGTGGATTTGAAGAAATATCTTTGGAAGCCAGAAACGGATGGCTGTCCGCTGAATGATTTAATGTTGTAAAAAAAGAAGCGAGCTTTGCTTCTTTTTCTATTTTATATTTACTTTAAATAAGCTGGAAACTTACTTAGAAAGAGGCGCAGTTCCCTTAGAGTGACACGAGTGTCTCCCAAGGGAATTCGCTTCTGCCGAAGTGCCCATAGCAAGCCGTTTGCTTGTATATTGGTCGAAGTAGGTTCAACTCTTTGATGATATTGTCTGGGGAGAAATCAAAGTGTTGTTCAACAGTCTGATAGATTTTTGAAAGTGGGACTTTTTCTGTTCCAAAACAATTGATGTTTACGGACAATGGCTTTTCAAGACCTATGCCGTAGGAGACTTCAATTTCGCATCTATCACAAAATCCGTTTGCAACAAGGTTTTTGGCAACATAGCGGGCGTAATAAGCACCACTTCTGTCCACCTTGGTTGCATTTTTGGAGCTGAAACATCCACCACCAACTTTGCCTACGCCACCGTAGGTGTCTACAACGATTTTTCTGCCAACACAACCGCTATCTCCAAAGCTTCCCCAAATTGTAAACTTTCCACTTGGATTTATTATGTATTTTGTTGATTTTTTAACATACTTTTTGTATTCGTCAAGGACGGGGGTGATTACATTATCCATAATCTTCTTTTGCAGGTCTTGGCAGTCTTCGCTGTGACTGACGCTTATAAGAATTGTGTCAAAAGAGACAGGTTTGTCATCTTCATACAAAACCGAAACTTGGCTTTTTGCATCTGCAAAAAAATCATCAGTAGTTCTACGATATTCATCATACTTTTTCATCAATTTATGTGCGACCAAAATTGGGAGTGGCATACATTCTTTGGTTTCATTGGTTGCATAACCAAAGACAATACCTTGGTCATTTGCACAAAGTTTTGTCTTGACTACTGCTTGGTTGATGTCCGGACTTTGAGTTGAAAGCTCGGTTTTGATTTTGAACTTTGTTTTATAACCCACATCTTCCAAGACTTGTCTTGCAATCTTTTTATAATCAATTTTTGCCTTTGTGGTCGCTTCGCCATAGATAAACAGGCGGTTGTTTTTTATTGCACACTCGACTGCCATTTGGCTGTTTGGGTCTTGCCTTAGTGCTTCGTCCAAAAAGGCATCTGCTATGCAATCACAGGTTTTGTCTGGGTGACCGATGTTTACGCTTTCGCTAGTTACTATTCTTTTCATATCTTTTCTCCTTGCGTCTGTGAGTCCGTGACGCATTTTTTTTGCGTACAGACAAATTATATTTGTGAAGAAACAAACGGCTTCTTCTCTTTTCCATAAAAAATCCATCGCAGACGATGGATACAACAGGCGGCTATTGTCCATCGTTTCAAGCATTAGCACCTTACGAAAAGCAGGTTGCTGTGTGGTCAACGGGCTTGTCCCTTACACACTCTTTATGGTTATCCTAAGAATACACTTTTACTAATGTTTTGTCAAATATATTGCTGTTGGTTAAAAAAATAATTTTCATTCAAAAAATGACATATTTTTGCTTGCCTAAAAAATCAAAATGTTTTATTATATGGGTAGATTTAACAAAGGAGATAAAAATGAAAAAGAAAGGAAGAGTGAAAGGTTTTTTCAGTGATTTCAAAAAATTCATAAGCCGTGGCAATATTCTTGATATGGCTGTCGGCGTTATCGTAGGTGGTGCGTTCTCAGCAATCGTGACCGCATTCACAAACAAAATCATTATGCCACTTATCAATGCACTTTTGGCAGTTATTACTGGCGGAAATGGACTTGAAGGGGCAAGAACAATCATCGGCAAACCTGTTTATGAAATCGTTGAAGGTGTAGCAACGAAAAACATCAACTGGGAGTCTACCATCTATATTGACTGGGGTGCATTTATCACAGCTGTTCTTGATTTCTTGATTATTGCATTCACATTGTTTATGATTTTGAAAATCGCTATGAGCGCATCTGGCTATTTGAAGGAAGCAAAAAGTGCAAGACCAACAAGAGAAGAAAAGAAAGTTCTTAAAGAACAAGGCGTAAATATGAAGGACTACAAAGCAGTTACAGCTGCAACAGCAGAGCTCCGTGAAGCAAACAAGCCTGCACCAGTTCCACCAAAGCCAACACAAGAAGAACTCTTGACAAGTATTTTGGAAGAACTTAGAAAACAAAACGCTGAAAAAGTAGAAACTGTTGAAGAAGTTTCAGCAGAACCAAAAACTGAAAAACCTAAGAAATCTAAGAAAACTGAAACCAAATAAAGAAAGGATGTAAGTTGTGCTTGACATAACTTACTTTTTTGTTAATAATATTTTGTATTAAATTAGGAGAGATGTTATGAAAAATGGAGTATGGAAAACTGCGCTAATAGCCAATTTGCTTGCAACTCTTGCAAATTTCTTTGTGTCGCTGATTATTGGTATTGTGCTTGTGTATGGGCTTGCAAGAAAAAAAATGTCTACAAATACCAATTTAATATTATTTGTTATTTTTCTCGTTGTACTTTTGATTTTGTGTGTGGCGATGTTTATTTGCAGTTGCAAAAGTTTTGGGGTAAGGAAAAATGGAGACCAAAGCAATTTTTTTAAAAAATTTTCAATCTTTAATTTGATATATGGACTTCTTGTGGTGGCGTTTGGAGTATATTACCTTGCCGAAGGGGGTTATATTGTGGGAGTGCCATATTTTGTTTTTGGATTGTTATCCACAGCTTGTTCAATTACAATTTTGATTGGACTGCACAAAGAAAAGAACCCTGCCAATTATTGATTTAGATTTATTGACTGACATATTTTGAGAATAAAAAAGACTGTGAATTTCACAGTCTTTTTATTTTGGTGGAGATAATCGGATTCGAACCGATGACCCCCTGCTTGCAAGGCAGGTGCTCTAGCCAACTGAGCCATACCCCCATACGCTTTTAAATATTACCATTTTGAAAGGCGTATGTCAAGAAAATTTTTAAAATTTTTTATGAAAAAGAAAAAAGCCTGCGTATGCAGGCGGTTATTATGTTTGATTAAAAATCTCCGTCGTGTCCGTGGAACTCTGTCAAGCGAACATTGTGGATTTTTCTTTCTTGTTCAATGTATTCAGAAAGCATATCTCTTACTCTGAATGGATTTTTGATATTTCTGAGAATGAATGTAGGTCTTGAAACATCGTTGCTTTTCAAAATAACTGTTCCGGTGTCAAGCATTTTGCCGAAAAGTGATTGTCTGAAAGAGATATCACAAATACGATAAAGGTTTACTTCTTCAATTTCAGAGTAAGTAAATCCAACGTCAGCGAAAAGCTTAAACCAAGCGCCAGGTTTTCTAATCAATCTATATCTAGTGAATGAAAGTGGCATTCCCCAAAATCTCTTTCTGTCAGACCAAATAAGTTCTGCCCCTTCTCCATATTTCTTAACTACGTTCATAGGTAAAACTCCTTTTCGTAGACATTTTACAACAAATTGAACAAAAAGTAAACGGTTTGGAAAGATATTTTTTTGAAAAGTGACAAAATTTGTGCAGTTTTTACAATCTTTACGACAAAAATAAAGCCCCAAAACATAGTCTGGGACTTTATTTTCAGGTTTTGGGTTTAAAGAGTGGGTGATTATTTACAGCCACATCCGCAGTTTGAAAGCAAGAGCAAGAACAAAATTGTTCCACAGTCAACACTGATGCCGTCTTTCATAAACCCACAGCCACAGTTTTGTAAGAGTAAAAGCAAGAAGATGAGTGAGCAGCAGTCATTTCCGCAGCCACAGTTATCTCTGCTTACATCTCCACAATTTGAGCCTCCGAAAAAGTTCATTTGTGCCTCCTAAAAAATTTTCTTATGTACGACTTTTATGTGCGATAACATCTACACATTAACAATGTATTAAAACTTTTCCCAAAATGTGAATGTTTCAAAAAAAACTCTTTGTAAATTGTGGGCAGTTCTTACGGCGAACTATCCACTTTTTCAATATTTTTCGAGTTTGGTGCTCTTTAAAAAATGACTGCAATCCATTATTTTTTGATGGTTTTTTGTGTTTGTTTTGCGTTATCTTTGACTTTTGAAAAATGTTTGTGATAATATCATTATGAAGGAGAGTATCTTCTGAAAGAAGATGAAGCTGTGATGGAACAAAACATTATTACATTTTCTGGTGACAACAAGAGCCTTTTCAGCAGACACAAGATTGAAAGTCTGACTGCAAAACTGACACTTCTGGTCCCTGAAACTCACAATGCAATTTTGATTAAGGACGGGCAAATGCTTCAAACACTTTCTTCTGGCAAATATCTTGTCAGCAAGTTTGTGGATGTGAAAAATGAGTTTGACAGCAATTTGGAAGTTCTTTTTATGTCCAAGACTGCAAAACTTAATCTTTTGTGGGGGACGGCTCAGAAATTCCTTATGTATGATGCAAATTTGCAAGAAAATTACAAAGTGGGGATGAGCGGAGATTATGATGTGCAGATTGGCGACCCAAGAAAATGCTATTTGTATTTGATTGGTGCTGACAATGATTTGACAACCGATGACCTTCAAGACAGACTTCAAACTACAGTTGTTTCTGTTGTGGAGAACGTGGTTGTTGAATATGTAAGTTCGCAAGAAATTTTGTTCAACCAAGTCACAGTCAAGAAAAGAGAAATCTCATCCAAAGTTTTGACGAAACTTAATCAAAAACTTATGGGAGAATACGGAATTGCTGTTTATTCTTTCAATATTGCAAATATTATCATTGACGAAGCTGATTATGCCAAACTTTCTGGAAATTTCAAAAGCGGAAACAAGAAACCTGCGGATGTTGTGATTTGCCCAGACTGCGGAGAAGAACTTTCTGCAAGTGCAAAATTCTGTTACAACTGCGGAAGAAGAATTGGAACAGTTAAGGTCTGCCCAGATTGCAATACTGAAAACAGTGCTAGTGCAAAGTTTTGCCAGAATTGTGGAAAGAAAATCTAAGGAGAAAAAAATATGATTGCTGTTTATATTATCATTATGTTGGCGGTTGTTGGACTTGCAGGATTCTTCATTTGGAGAGAGTACGGCAAGAAAACCAAAAAAGAAAGCGGAAATGAAGACATCGGAAGTCGTGGTGTGCTTAAAAACAAAAAGAGCATTGAAAATATGGTTGCAAATGTTGAAAGCATTTTGGTTTATGCAGATGGAAACGATGCTCTTTGCAGAAGACTTGTTCAAGCGAAAGATGACATCAGATTCTTTAATCCAACAACAAATCAAAAGGTTTTGGCGGTGGATGCAAAACTTTCAAACAAGCTTGACGACTTGAAAATTATTGTTGCAAAAGACAACACACAAGAAACTTGTATGAGAATGCTGGAAGAAGTTGAAGGCTTCATTGTTCAAAGAAAGAAGGAAGAACAAGTATGATAGGAAGGTTTTATCAAGCATCAGATACGCTTGGAGAAAGCGAGAAGACAAATGTCTTGAAAGAACTTCGTCTTGGCTATTTGAATTTAAGCGAAGGGATGTTTGAACAAGCTAAAATCAATTTCCTGTTGGCGTTGCAATATGACAGCAAATGTGCTGATGCTTATTGGGGATTGATGTTGTACAAACTTCGCATCAAAACGGAAGACCAATTGCTGAAAGACCCTGTCGCTTACAAAGATGTTATGTCGATGCAAGAATGTCAAAATGCATTCACCTTTGCCGACGATGGACAAAAGAAGGTCTATGAAGATTTCTTGGAAGGCATCAATGCAATCGTCGCTGGCGAGAACTATTAGAAGGAGCAAGAAAATGTGGTTATTTAGAAGAAACAAATTTAAAAAACTTAACCGTGAAGACTTAGTCAACTCCATTTGCGAACTTGAAAGACAAGAACGCACGGTGGAAGCGGAAGTTTTCCAGAAGGTCAAAGAGATTGATGCTCTTATGGAAAAAGGCAAAAAGGAAAAGAACAAAGATTTGCAACTTTTCTATGCGAAGAAAATTTCACATCTTAACGAAGAAAAACAGACTTGTATGGAAAGGGGAATGTACCTGCTCTACAACATCAGACTTATGACAAAGCTCAAAGATGCGTATGACAGCAACACATTCTTCAAAACACAAACCAAAGTGCCACTTTCAGAGCTTCTTAAAGACCAGCTTGGACTTGCAAAGTTTTTAAACAAGGCGCTTGAAACAAGGATTGCAAGCGAAGATGTCTTGACAAGTGCAGACGAAGTGTTTTCAGAAGTTCAATCTGCTTACGATGTTAATCAAACGATTTATGGAATGGGCAAGAACGAAGAAGATTTGTTGACGATTTTTGAGAAAGAAAATCAATTGGCTGATGAACAGGAACTCTATGTTGAAGGACAGAGAGAAACTGCTGAGAAGAAAAAGAAAAAAATGATGATGGAGGAATAAAATGGGATTGTTTAAAACAAAACAGCAAAAAGAAATTGAAAAGAAGATGTTGGTTAAAAGAACTATCAACACAATGAACAAGCAAATCAACAAGCTTGAAGACCAAAAGCAGGTGTTTATTGATGCTGCAAAGAGAGCAAAAGAAAAGTCTTTGGATGCACAATACAAACTTGCACTCAGCGGTTATAAAATGACTGTTCAACAACAAAGAAGAGCACAAGAAATGCTTCTCAACTTTGAAATCACTGCACAGATGAAAGATGTGACAATGATGACATCTGATTTCCTTAGGGGAATGAGCGACATCAGCAAGGAAATGACAAAACTTGCAGATGCAAAAGAATTTGCAAAAATCCAAGCTCAGTTTGAAGCTGCAATGACAGCAGTTGAAACTCAAACTGACCAAATGGACAACTTTATGGAAATGAGCCAAGAGACATTCTACAATGCTGGAAAAGACAAGAAGGGCGCAGAGATGACAGATGCAGAATTTGCAAAGTTTATTGAAGAACAAGCAAGTCTTGACAGTCTTTCAAGTGAAAGCATTGACAAGGAAATGGAAGAACTCAGAAAGAAAATTGATTCTGCTTCTGAGTAATAAATTTAGGGGTGAAAAAACTATGAATAAGTTTATGAAAATCGCCATCCAAGAAGCGAGACAGGGCATCAGCCATAATGATGGTGGACCTTTTGGTGCAGTTGTCGTGAAGGATGGAAAAGTAATCGGGGGGGCACAACCACGTTGTGGTAAATAATGACCCAACCTGTCACGGAGAAATTGACGCAATCAGAAATGCTTGCAAGAATTTGAACACATTTGATTTGAGTGGTGCAGACATTTACACAACTGGCGAACCTTGTCCAATGTGTTTGGGTGCAATCTTGTGGGCAAACATCAATAAGATTTATTACGGTTGCACGATTGCAGAGAATGATATGATTGGTTTTAGGGATGAAATATTCTATAAAAACCTTTCAATCTCGACCGAAAAGATGAAAGATAAAATTATTCAAGTTGACCACAAAGAGTGTTTGAAACTCTTTGAAGATTATATGAAAATCAAAGATAAAACAATGTACTAAATTTTTAAACGGGAGACGAACGGTGAAAGAACAACCAAATATGACTGTTTTGTCCGACACTTTTGACCTTTATATGAGAAAGGGAAAAGAAGCAAAGGAAAAAGGAAATTTGACTCTTGCAAAAAGAAACTTTTTGCTTGCTGGTGAGACGATGATGCAAATGGCAAAGCAAAGCCAAGGCAAGCTTAAAGAAGCGAGAATGGAAAGAGCAAGAAATCTTGTTGATTTGTCTGAAAATCTTGGAAAGAAACCAATGAAAGTGGAAAAGAAAGATGACAGCAAGTCAGAAGGTGAAGATGACGATATCAAGAAATGGCAGGCGGCAAAAGTGCCTGACATAAAGTTTTCTGATGTTGCTGGACTTGATGAAGTCAAGAAAGCGATTACAATCAGAATGATAAATCCTGTCAAATACCCAGAAAAATACAAGATGTATGGCAAAAAGAGCGGTGGTGGCGTGCTTTTGTATGGACCACCAGGGACAGGAAAGACGATGATTGCAAAAGCTATTGCAAATGAAGTTGGTGCAAAGTTTTATGCAGTCAAAGGTTCTGACATTGTCAGCAAGTGGGTTGGTGACAGTGAGAAGAATATCAACTCCCTTTTTGCAGAAGCAAACAAGCAAGACAGAGCAATCATCTTCATCGACGAAATGGACAACCTTTTGGGTAAGCGTGGGGATGACACTCACAACAACAAGAGAGTAAACGAGTTTTTGCAACAGATTGATGGTTTTGCTGGAAGAAACCAAAACCTTTTGCTTTTGGGTGCAACAAACAGACCTTGGGACATTGACAGTGCAGCAATGCGTTCTGGAAGATTTTCACAGAAGATTTATTTGCCACTTCCTGATGCTCCTGCAAGAAAGTTTATGCTTAACAAAAATATGAAAAATGTTCCTGTTGCTGACGATTTTGATATTGACAAGATTGTTGAGCAGACAGAAAATTACAGTGGTGCTGACATTGAAGAACTTTGTGACAGAGCAAAAGATGAACCACTTTTGCAGGCAATTGCCACTGATTCAATCGTTAAAATCACAAACGCTGATTTTGACAGAGTTTTGGCTGTTATGCCACCAAGCGTGACACCAAGCGAAATCAAACTTTTCGATGACTATAACAATGAAGTCAGCGGATACATTAAAAAGAAGAAAGATTAGGGGTCTAAATTGAGAGAACGTGTTTGTAAAAACTGTGGGGGCAGACAATATGCAGTTGTTGGGCAAAATATGGTTAAATGCCAGTTTTGTGGTACTCTTTACGTGGACGAACACGCTTCAAAAGAAGAAGAAACTCTCACAGTTTGGGCATATGAAAAATTAAGACAGTTTAAATTTGACGAAGCATTGGATGAGTTTGACAAGATTTTGGCACTCTATCCAATGTCTTTCGAAGCATATTTTGGTAAGGTTTTGGCAAAGCACAAAATCGTACTTTATTCCAGAAGAGGGACTTCCAGCAAAAAGCCCCGTTTTTTTGGCGATGAAATTTGCAAAATAAATGACGACCCTGATTTTGTAAGTGCAGTGGAAAATGCACCAGCTGAGTCGGCAAGAACCTATACCGAAACTGCCAAGCTGATTGAAAAAATCGCTGAAAGCTATAAAAATGTTGCAGGAGCAAAAACATATGATGTTGTGCTTTGTGCAATGAACTTTGACAGAACCAATCCAAATGATAAGCTTTTGGATACTGTTAGAGCATTTGAAGAAAAAGGTCTGTCAACCTATTTTGTTCAGGAAAGAGAAAAAGAGACAGAAGAAGAGACTTTTAATGCTTTAAAAACTGCAAGTGTTTTTGTTTTGTATGCAAATAAAACTACTGGATTTAATGACAGCGAAGTCAAGAATCTGTTTGATAGGTATAGATATTTTATATCAGAGAAACAAAAAAGTGCGACAAGTTTTGTTGTCGCTTTTGACAATGGCGTAACAGAAGATGTTTTGCCAAAAGACTTAACAAGCATTAAAAATATTATTGACTTATCAGGCGATGGGCAGGTTGATGAGCTTGCACTTAAAGTCAAAGCAGAGAAAGAAAAAGCCTTGCTTGAAGTGGCAAAAATTGAAAAAGTTAGCGTCAAGAAAGTTTCTTCCGTAAAGAAGAAAAAGGTTGAAGTTGAGAGCATCAATGCGGCCGAACTTGGAAACTATAAAGTTGAAAATTTGGAGATGAGTGAAGCCAACAAAATTAAGTGGATTTTCATCAGTCTTAAAAATGGTGATTTTCAGTCCGCAAGGGAGATGGCTGAAAAGGAACTTCAAAGTGACCCAAACAATGCGGAACTTTTGTTTGCAACACTGCTTTGTGACTATAAAGTCAGAACAGCAGGGGAATTTTTCCTTGACATTGCAAACTTGAAAGAAAAAGAAAGAATTGACAACATCCTTAAATTTGCACCAAAAGAGTTTGCTGAAATGATAGTTGATAACTGGGGAAATCTGGTTATGAGACTTGACAGTGTGGAATATTACAACTCTTTCCTTTTATACTTGGCACAATATAACACTCCAAACAGGGAGAGACTTATTTCTGCGGCTGAAACAAAAGCTCTTGAAACACTTGACCCATCTCTAATTGACAAAGTGCTTAAATGTTTTCAAAATGACGATGTTGATAGATTTGTTGACTTCTATTTTATGCTTGCACAAAAGAGCGGGGATGACAATTATTACAAAAAGGTTTTGGATATTGATGCTGGACACGAGCAAAGCAATATTGCAATGCTTTTGAAAAACTTTAAAGACAGCAATTCAAAACTTGAATTTAGGAAGAAAGATATTGTTGAAGATACTCTTAAATATCTTTCCAAGGAGAAACGTGCAAAGCTGATTTCTTCTATTGTGAACATTATTTTGCCGGTGTCATATATTGACCTTCAAAAAGCACAGCAACAACTTGATTTTTATCTTGCTTATGTGGAAGACGACAAGAGTCTGGCTGAGATTTTGAAAGCAGTGGCAGATTATTTCCAACAGATGAGATTTTACACCGCAGCTGAGAAATATATCACGATTGCAATTTCAAAAGATAAG
The DNA here is from genome assembly GCA_964541365.1 of uncultured Lachnospiraceae bacterium. GTDB lineage: Bacteria > Bacillota > Clostridia > Christensenellales > UBA1242 > Caccovivens. Next base: position 22,488 of record CAZIPJ010000002.1, on the reverse strand, counting down.
ACAGATGCTCAGTTGTATTGGAAATTGATTCAAATCAAATGTCACTGCAATTCAGAAGCAAAACTGGTTAAGAGCAAAGTTAAGATTTCTCAGATGCCAGAATGGGAAAGTTTGCTTGCCTGTGCAGACAGTGCACAAGCAGAAAAATATGGTGCAGTCATCAGCAAATCAAATCTCTATTCAGGAGAGAAATCAGACATTGCTGATGAATGGTTAGATAAGAAAGTTTTGACCGAAAAACTGAATGACTTTGTTTTAAGAAACAACAAGATTTTGCTTGAAATGGTAAGTGAAGAAGGGAAAAATGTACTTCGTGGCGCAAACTATTTCAAACTGCAACTTGAACCTTTTGAAAACTATGTAAACAAGCTTAAAGGGAATATCACTTTGGAAGAGTATCAAGATGTTGCCAATAAGATTGCGACAAGGCTCAATCTTCTTGATTTGACTCTTGATATGTCAGTTAATGTGGCAAAGCTTGAAGGAAGGGAAGCGGGCTTGAAGGCTGCAAAAGTTGAAAAGCTTGCTGTTAAGACTCCAAAGAAACAGAAAGAGAAAACTGCTCCATCGGTTGAAGTTGAAGTTGAATATGATAAACACAAAAAGTTTATGAAAAGGTACTTATATGCCTTTTTGGAGATGTTTCCTATTTTGTTTACGACGCTTCTTCTGGCTGTTATTATTGCAATCCCAAAAGAAGTGTATATGTACTTCAACCAGAATTTTGTGATTGCACTTGTTTGTCTAAGTGCGGCTGTTTCCCTAGTGAATTTGGTTTATTTTCTTATAAAGAAAAACAAATTGCACAAAAATTGGAAAACCGCAAATTTGGTTTTGATGTTCTTTGGATTTTTAAATGTTGCTCTTATGTGCATTGGGTTCTACCTTATGCCAACAGTTGTGACAATCAACAACGCAAAAGAATTTAAAACGCTTTTGCACAATGCTCCTTATGCTGAGCTTCGTCTGGAAAATGATGTGGATATGGAGAACGTCAATTGGAAGCCTTGTGCTTTCAGCGGAACTCTTGACGGCAACGGGTTTACGGTTTCAAATCTTAATGTTAGAGCAAAAAAGAAAATTGCACTCTTTTCAAGCAACTCGGGAGAAGTGAAAAAACTTCAAGTTTATTACACAACAAAGAAATTGAGTGGTATATCAAATTTTGCAGGCATTGCAGTAAAAAACAGCGGAAAAATCAAAGAATGTAAGATATTCTGCAATGGAACAGTTTGGATTGAAACAAGCAAAGACTTTGTTTTTGGTGGGATTGCATCACAAAACAAAGGTGGAGCTATTTCAGATTGCGAAGTAAATTTAAATATAAGAATTGATGCGTCAAAAAATAATATTGACTTTGGCGGACTTGCTGGGGCAGTGAAAGTTGGCGGGACTTCCACAATAAAATCAAATCGTTGTTCTATTTATTTGAATCTGACGGGAAAGAGTTTGATGACTGCAAATGTTGGTGGGCTTGTCGGAACACTTGATAACTTTGAAGAAAAGAAACTGCTCTTGGAACAGAACTCTGCAAATTTGGCAGGTTTACAAATTAGCGGAAATGCAGAACAGCTTTTTGTTGGTGGACTTGTTGGTGATGGAAAAAGTGGAAGTGAAAACAATTACTCCACTGGCACAATAGGCATTGCTTCAACATTTACAAATGTCTCTGTTGGTGGGCTTTATGGCAAGTACGTTAACAGTGAAACAGGTATTTCAATAAGTCACAGTTACAGTGCAGTTGTCATAAACTGTGAAAATACAATGAAAGTTGGCGGACTTGTAGGTACACTTGGTGGAGTTGTGAAATACAGTTTTTGCACATCAGACAGAAAAGTGGTCGGAGAAGTTATTAGTGCTTTTGCAGATGCCACTGTTGCAGTAAGAAATGAAGTGAAAGCATATAGCTCAATTTTTAACTTTAATTCAAAAATTTGGAATTTGTCTGGTGACGGACTTCCAACATTAAAATAAGAAAAGTTCTTTTGAACTTTTTTTATTTATTGAGCATATTTAGTTTAAGGATTGTGCCAGCATTTCGTTGACAAGTCAACGGGATTTTTGATATCATTATGGCAACTCGCAAGGTTTCTTGCAATTTTTCTTTTTTTGCCCTTTGCAAAAAACGAAATCAAAAATAAGGAGAGTGAAAATGTCTAAGGTTTTCAGAAATTTAAAATGGTATGAATATTTCATTGTTCTGCTTAGCGCTGCCATCACTGTCACTCAGGTTTATTTTGAAATGGAACTGATTAAGAAAATGGCAGAATTGATTGGGAAGGTGCAGGCAGTTGCTCCTGTGGCTTCCATTTGGGACACTGGAAAGTGGATGCTGATTTATTCGGCAGTGATTATGGCTACTGCGATTCTGGCGTCTTTGTTGGTTTCTTATATTGCTTCAATGTTTTCAAGAAGACTTAGAGCTGACATATTTAGAACGGTTAACGGTTTTTCTCAGGAAGAAATCAACAAATTCTCTACTGCCAGCTTGATTACCAGAAGCACAAACGATGTTACACAAATTCAAAACATCTTGCAAATGGTTTTGCGTATGGGTGTTATGGCTCCGGCAATGGCAATCTTCTCAATCGTTAATATGGTGAACAGCAGTGCAACATTCAGTTGGATTACAGCCATTTCTGTTGTGGTAATGTTTGTTGTATTTGCAATTATATTTGGTTTTGCAATGCCAGCATTTTCAAAGATACAGAAGAAAACAGATAGGCTCAACTCTGTCACAAGAGAAAATCTTACTGGACTTAGAGTTGTCAGAGCATATAACACCGAAGCGTTGCAAGAGAAAAAGTTTGATAATGTAAACGGCGAAATTACAAAACTCAACCTTTTTGTTGGAAGGGTTATGAGCCTTATGAGCCCATTTATGAATTTGATTTTCAACGGCTTGACGCTTGCTATTTATTGGGTTGGAGCTCACTTTATAAACAAAGGTACAATCGTGTTTAGTGACATCGTTGAATTTACTCAATACGGAATGCATATTTTGATGAGCTTTATGTTCCTTTCTGCTGTTGTGATGATGACACCAAGAGCTGTTGTCAGCGGAAAGAGAATCGGTGAAGTTTTGAAGACCAAGACAAAAATTGTCCCAGGTAATTTTGACGGACAGACACAAGTCAAAGGAAAACTTGAATTCAGGAATGTTTCTTTTAGATATCCAGATGCAGAGATGAATGTTTTGGAAAACATCAACTTTGTGGCAAACAAAGGGGAAACAGTGGCTTTCATTGGTTCGACCGGAAGCGGAAAGTCAACCCTTGTCAACCTTATTCCACGTTTCTTTGATGCTACATTTGGGCAGGTTTTGATTGATGATGTGGATGTGAAAAATTATTCAAGCAAAGCACTGAATGATAAACTTGGCTTTGTTCCACAAAAAGGTGTCTTGTTCAGCGGGACAGTTGAAGAAAACATTAAGTATGGTGCAGAAGAAAGCACAGACGAAGATGTGCAAAAGGCACTCAAAGTTGCTCAGGCAAACTTTGTTGAAAAACTTGACGGTGGGCTTGCATACCAAGTTGCACAAGGCGGAACAAATGTTTCTGGTGGTCAGAGACAGAGATTGTGTATTGCCAGAGCAGTTGTGAAAAATCCAGAAATTTATGTTTTTGACGACAGTTTCTCAGCACTCGATTACAAGACAGACAAAAAACTTCGTAAAGCTCTTTCAAAACACACCAAGGATGCAACAAAGATTATCGTCGCTCAAAGAGTTGGGACTATTATGGATGCTGACAAAATTATCGTATTGGATAATGGAAAAATGGTTGGCGTGGGGACTCATACAGAGTTGATGAAGACTTGTGAAGTATATCAAGAAATCGCCCTTTCACAATTGTCAAAGGAGGAACTTGAATAATGGAACAGAAAAATACTAAACCAAGACAGATGCGTGGCCCAATGGGAAGGGGTATGCACACCACAGATAAGGCAAAGAATTTTAAAAAGAGTTTTGCAAGACTTGCAAAATCTTTGTCAGGTTTTAAATGGCTGATTATTATTGCTTTTACCTTTGCCATTTCCAGCACAACTTTAAATATTGTTGCTCCAACTATTATTAAGAAACTTTCAGAAGTAATTGTCAAAGCAGGTTTTGCAGGTATCGCTGTTGATATGGCAAAAATTACTTACTTTGGAATAATTCTGATTTGTATGTATGTTGGCAGTGGAATCTTAAACTTTTTTCAAGGTTTCATTATGTCAAAAGTTACTGCTGTCATCACAAGAAGATACAGAGAAGGCATCAGCAAAAAAATCAATCGTCTTCCACTTAAATACTTTGACAGCAACTCAATCGGCGACACTCTCAGTCGTGTGACAAACGATGTCGACACACTCGGTCAAAGTCTGAGCAACAGTTTAAGCAGTGTTATTTCAAGCGTCACAATGATTATCGGTGCTGTTATTATGATGTTTGTCAACAGCTGGCTTTTGACACTGGTTGTAATTGGAATTATGCCAATATCAATGGGACTTGTGCTTCTTATTGTCAAATTTTCACAAAAACACTTTGTCAGACAGCAGAGAGAGCTTGGCGAAATTAACGGACAGATTGAAGAAATCTATTCAGCACATAATGTTGTCAAGGTGTTCAGCGGAGAAGAGAAAGAACAGGCAAAATTTGACAAGACAAATAAGGAGCTGTTCAAGTCTTCATTTAAAGCAAACTTTTTAAGTGGACTTATGCACCCAGTTATGAATTTCATCGGAAATGTTTCATATGTTGTGATTTGCATTTTGGGTGGATATATTGCAATCAAAAACAGTGACCCAGTCTATGCTGCAACAATTGTGACTTTCATAACATATATGAGAACATTTAATATGCAGGTGAGCAATGTCGCAAACATTTCAAGCACGCTTCAATCAACTGCCGCTGCAAGTGAAAGACTTTTTGAGTTTTTGGATGCGGAAGAACAGGAAGAAGAACACAAAGAGAGACAACTTCAAAAAGTGTCTGGGAATGTGGAATTTAAGAATGTTTGCTTCGGTTATGAAAGAGAAAAAGTAATCATTCACAATTTCAGTGCAAACATTAAGGCTGGTCAGAAAGTTGCGATTGTTGGTCCAACAGGAGCTGGAAAAACGACGCTGGTTAACCTTTTGATGAGATTTTATGAAGTAAATAGCGGAGATATTTTGATTGACGGAATTTCAATCAAGGATATGTCAAGAGAAGAAGTGCGTGGCTATTTTGGAATGGTTTTGCAGGATGCTTGGCTTTTTGAAGGAACAATCAGAGAGAACATTAGTTATGGAACTTATGGGCTTTCAAACGAACAAATTGAAAATGCTTGCTGTTTTGCACACATCGACCACTTCATCAGGTCACTACCAAACGGTTATGATATGGTGATTGATGAAAAGGCAAACATAAGCCAAGGACAACGCCAACTTTTGACTATTGCAAGAGTTATGGTAAACAACTCTCCAATGCTGATTTTGGATGAAGCAACAAGTTCTGTTGATACAAGAACAGAAGAACTTATTCAAAAGGCTATGGATAAGGTGTCAGAAGGAAGAACAACTTTTGTGATTGCACACAGACTTTCAACAATCAAAAATTCGGATATTATCCTTGTTTTGAAGGACGGAGATATTGTGGAAAGCGGAAATCACGAAGAGCTTTTGGAAAAAGGTGGCTTCTATGCTGACCTTTACAACAGCCAATTTAACGAAACTTAAAAATATGAATAGAAAGGAAAGTATTACAGCACAATAATCCCAAAGGAGATTTGATATGTTGAGAATGCTTTTCTTTTTTATGGGAGTGCCAATGATGATTATGTCATTCTTTCACGCTTATGATGCTTTGCCATTTGCATCAGATTACAATGTATTGATAGATGGAAAAACTATTGAGCTGACGGTTGATGAAAAGGAACAACTCAGAACGCAAGTTGAACTCTTGCTTGAAAAATCACACACAATGCCAGCTTTTGGTGTGGTGACACAAGATATTTACCAAGAGTCAATTAAAGACGGGTTTTATGTATCAATCAAATTTGATAACATTGTCACAATAAACGAGCTTCCATTTGATGAACTTGTCTTTGGAGTAAATAAGGGACACTCTGGTTTTAACTTGCTTAGGGGGATTGATGGAGTGTTTGAAGGCAGATGTATTTATATTTCACTGGAAGACGGAAATATGGATGAACTTTATAACTTTGTGACCAATTTGTCGCAAGCAAAAGAAACTGCCATTTCACAGCCTAGTCAAGCTGAGAGCCAACCAGAAGAGCAAATTGAAGAAAAGATTTCAGATTAGAAATCTTTTTTTGTTTATAAAGGAAGTGAACTGACAAAAATTGTAATGTGGATATCATTATAATTGTTGTCTTGGTCTTTTTCGGAATTAGGGGATGGAGAAAGGGATTTTTCTTCTCCTTCTTTTCTCTTGTGGCATTTTTGTTGTCTATTATTCTTGCCTTAAAGTTGTGTGGATATGGAGCGGAGATTTTGCAGGGGGTTGGGTTTCTAAACGACTTTGCAGAAAACAAACTTGCAAAACTTTTTGACAAGAAACTTCTAGGCGACTTTTCAAACACGAAACAACTTTTGGAATTTGTCGCAATAAAACAACCGTTACTTTATTTCTTTATATCCAAATTGATTACGCCCATTGAAATTGATGGAAATTTGACAAGTGGGGAAATTTTGGGTGACACTGTTGCAAGCCTGTTTTTCACTGTCATTTCTTTCTTAATACTCTTTATTGTATTTTATCTTTTACTTTCATTATTGAAGTCAGTTATCTTGAAGCTTATAAGAAAAAGTGCACTGCAAGGAGTTGATAGGTGCATAGGAAGCTTTTTTGGATTGATTAAAGCTTTTGTTTTTGTATTACTTTTAATGCTCATTTTAACTGTCTTTTCAAACCTGCTTCTTCAAGAGAGTATTTTAAGATTTGTGACAAGCGGGAAAGTGTCAGGCTTTTTATATAAAAATGTTGTTGAAAAAATAATCGACCTTATAGTCTAAGGTCGATTAGCTCTTTTTCATATACGGCTCTCCAAGCAGTTGATGATGTTGATTCACTTGGTTTATTTTTATCCAAAACATCTTCAATCTCTTCGTTTTTCTTTTTGGCATCGTCTGTTTTATTTTTTATACTTACCATTATTGGAATTGTAACTATGATTCCGATAACAAACAAAACAATCAAGACAAAAGAAACAATTTGATAGATGCTAAACTTTTTCCACAGTTTTCTTTCTTCTTTCATCTCTTTTTTCCTTTGCTCTATTGTAACATCTTGAAATTTTATTTGCAAGAAAATTTTGTGCAAAAAATCTTTCGAGCGCAAAAGCAAGAGAAAAAATTAAAATAGTGAAAAAACGAAATTCTCCATAATTTATTTTTAAATTAATAAAATAAAAAATTAAAAAAATAATTAAAATTGAAATAAATAATAATATTTGTTTTATTATTTTATTTTTTTTAAATAAATTTAAAATAATATTTTTTAAATCAAAAATTATTCCGCAAAATAGCCCAACGCACGATAATATAAGGGAAATAAATGGTTGAGATAATGATTGATAAAGCATATTTTTATTTAAATATCCTTTTAATTAAATTAGTTTTTTCTGTTTTTTGTGAATATTTTAATGAATTTATTATTCCTTTAATATTTACTTCTTTATTTTCCAAATCTAATTTTGTTATTTCAAGTTTTTGTCCAGAAATAATTAAGTTGCAATCGCCAACTTCCACCACCGATTGAGTCTCTGTGGAAGAAATCATTTTTGTTGCACCTTTAATTGTCATAAGTGAACGCTCTTCAATTGTGATGAGTTGCATAATAAGTCTCCTTTTTTGTTTGAAAAATTTGCCAGTTAAGTTATAATATAAAATATGAACAAGAAAGAGATAATAGTAGAAAAAAATAAAAAACTTGTATCGCTTTTGCAAGACTTTGGTTTTTCTTTTGCAGATGTAAGCAAGATGCTGAGAAACAAAGATGTCAGAGTTGACGGAAAAGTTGAAAAAAATAATGTGCAAGTGGAAGCTGGAAGTGTTGTAAGCTTTTTCTATTCTGATGAAATGTTGGACAAGAAGTTTGATATTGTTTTTGAAAATGACAATGTTTTGCTCGTTTATAAAAAAGCTGGGATTGAGACCGCTGGCGAAAATGGACTGGAAAGTGTGCTTAAAGGATGTATCGCAGTACACAGACTTGACAGAAACACAGAAGGACTTGTCGTATTTGCAAAATCGGCTGAAACAGAAGAAAGATTGCTTGCAGGTTTCAAAAATAAAACCATCCACAAGTTTTATGTGGCAGAAGTGGTTGGAAATTTGAATTGTGGTGGGAAGGTTTTTGATGCGTATCTTCAAAAAGACAGCGAAAGCTCTTTTGTGAAGATATTTGACAAGAAAAAGCCTGATTGCGTCAAAATCCAGACAAAAATAACCACAATCAAAGCGGGAACAGAGAGCAGTCTTGTTGAAATTGAATTGCTTACTGGCAAAACTCATCAAATAAGAGCTCACTTGGCTCACCTTGGTTATCCGATTATTGGTGACGGAAAGTATGGAAAAAACGAAGACAACAAACGCTTTGGACAGTACAGACAGAAACTTGCGTGTTTCAAACTTTGTTTTGATGATGTGGGGATTGAGAAACTGAATGGAAAAACATTTACTAAAAAACCAAACTGGTGGAAGTTTTAACAACTTTCACTTTTTTGTCATATAAAAGGCTATGAGTGAAATGCTGAAAATCAATTCCTATTATGAAGGGTTGATTCAAAATCTTTTTGGTGGCTCAAAAGGTTGTTTTTCAAACTTTATGACTTTTTTTTATCAGTACAATCAAGTGAAAGAGTTTTGCCCTGAAAACTGTCAGTGTATGAAAATGCTCTATGAAACAGAACTTCAAAATTGTGAAATTCTGTCTCATATTCTGATTTGTATTGGTGGAGATAATCGCTTCTATTCCAGCTCGAAAAAGTATCTTTCGGGCTTCAATATAGACTACTCAAAAGCCCATTCCAAGATGTTTGTTTGCGATGTTGAGCTTTTGGAGATTGGAATAATTGATGTCAAAAACGCCATTCAAAAGATTGAAGACCGCATTATTAAAGAGAATTTGAAAAAAATTTTGGAAAACAAAAAAAATGAATTAAAAACACTGAAAGAAACATTTTTCAAAAATAATATGCTCAAATAGGCATTAAAACTGCACTCCAATGCAGTTTTTTATTTTTTGTTGTATTTTTCTGCCTTTATTTTAGGGCGATGTGGCGTTTGTCGCTTTTTTATATATATTATATAAATAAATTTTTTCTTGTCTATTTATTTGATAAATTCGACGCAAGAGTGGTAGAATATTTTTAGATTAATTTGGATACTTTCACTGGCAAGAGAAACTTGGGAGAGGAGATTTTCTTATGAAGAAGTTGAAGATTTTCATTATGTCAATTTTTATGTTGACACTTGGCACGGTTTTAATGGCGTGCGATTTTAAAAAACCCGAAGCAACCTTCGACAAAAAGGAGATTGTTATCTCTATCAATGATTCCATAAGCCTTGACGAATATTTGTCAGTCAAGAAAGTTGAAAAGAAAAGCATTACATACAAACTTGAAAACCCAGACTTATTTGATTTTGACGGCAAGACTCTCACTGCTGTCAAATCTGGAAAATCATATGTTCACGCAACTTACAAGAAAAATGTTCTTGCTTCAATGCAGATTGTTGTCAGAACTCAATTCACAAGTCCAACATTCTCCGACAGCCCACTCTCATCTGACGGGGTATTCAGTTGGAACCCAGTCTACTCATATTTTAACGGACAAGTTGTCTCTGCCAATGAATACAAAGTGGAAGGGTTCTGCACAGTTTACTCTGCAACTGACCCATCTGTTGTGACTGACACAGTGCAAATCAATGAAACAGTTGCGTCAACAAGCTATGCTCTTTCAAGAAGCGGTGTTTACAAGCTGACAGTCACTGCACTTGGAACAGGCTATTTTGCTGACAGCAATCCATCACAGCCAGTGACACTTCACTATGGCTATATGCAAGCACCAACCAACTTTGCTTGGGATGAACAGAAAGGGGAGTTGTCTTGGGATGGAGCAGACAACTCAAATTATGCAATTAAATTTGACGGCGTCGAACTTGCACAAAGACAGACAGTAAACTCAATCTCACTTTTTGAGCGTTTGAGTGCATCATCAGCAGGGGCACATACAGTAAGCGTTGTTGCTTATGACCAAAAAGGTATGCTTTTGGCAACAGAGAGCGAAACTGTGACAATCAACAAGCTTGCAACTGCAAATGCACAGTATGTTTATGACTCAACCAATGGCGGAAGGGTGAAAATTGTTACAGACGCAAATGCAACAAGTTATCGTTTCGACTTTGTTGATGCTTCAAATTCAGCAAACAAGGCAAGCATTTTTGTTTCAAATGATGCAGAACAAATCTTTGAGACTTTTGAAGATGTGGATGCTGGACTTTACAATGTGAAAGTTGTGGCTCTGCCAAAGACAGAAACAGGATTCTTCTTCCAAAGTGAAGAACTTGAACTTGGAAAGATTTATAAATTGCCAACCGCTCACATTGAAGGAGCTGGCGGAAACACTGTTGACAGAACAAGTTTTGGAATGAATTTGAGTTCACAAGCAAATCCTGTTGATGTTTTGCTTAGTGTTGATGTTGCTGGCGTGAAAACATCTGTTGAAGGTTTTGAAGCTGGCAATGAAAACTTCAACTTTGAAATCGCTTTAACGCAGAGTGGCAGTCACACAATTTCTTTGAAGCAGATTCCTGTTTCAGCACAAAACACAATTTCTGGACAAAATGTTTTGGTTATTAACTCAAACGCATCAAACAGTATCGTTGCAACAAAGGTTGATACAATCAGTGGAAATGTTGTTCACTCTTATGTGGATGGGAAATCTGTTTTGACTTTCTCAAAAACTGAATTTGCAACGAGTTATACTTTGCAAACCCGTGGTGAGTCAGAGTTTGTGGATGTTGAGTCAGAAAAATACAATGTCAGCATTGGAGAAGAAACTGTTGCAATCACTCTTGTAGGTAAATTGGAAGATTTGGTTGAGCCTTATCAGATAGGCGGCAAAAGCGTTTTCGATTTGAGAATTGTTGCGAAGACGGAAGATGACACACTTTCAATTGGCTCTTCAAAAACAAAGAGAATTGAAGTTTTGGACGTGCCACAGACAGCAAATGCTGGAAACTCAACAAAGAAAGAGTTTTCTTGGGCAAGCGTAGCTGGTGCTGGAAGTTATAAGGTTGAACTTTTTGAAATTGACAAGACTGTGTATGAGCAAAATAAAGACGCTGAACAAATCAACATTGACACAACAGGCTTAGTTGACCTTGGTGGAGTAGTTGAAGAAACAAGTATTGATGTCACAAAAGTTGGATACTATTACGCAAAAGTCTATTCACTTAGTTTGGATGCGGACAAAAACATAGCATCACAAAATGCACTGGAAGAAGTCTTCTACATTTGCGAGAAGCTTGAAGTTGAAGATGTCAAGTTTGCAGACAATGGAAGCAATTATTACATATCAATCAAGAATGCCGAAAACATTTCAAGTTATGAAGTCTTTTTAAATGATGTTTCGCTCGGAACGCCAGAGATTGCACAGGGCGACTCAACAGAATTTTTGATATCCGACAAATTTGAAACCGCTGGACAAGAATACACGATTTCAGTTGTTGCACATTCAGACAATGAACAGCTTTACAACGAAAGTGACGCTTTTGAGTTTGTTGTAGAGAGATTGCCAAAGGTTGCTCGTGAAGACATTCAAATTGGAGAATTGACTTTGCAAGTGGACACAACCGACCTTTCTGCAAACAGCATTTCACAAGAACTTAGCATCAGTGCAGTTGCGGGTGCAAAGGGCGTGAGAATTTGGGATGGAAACGGAACAACCGCAGGAAGTGAAAATGAAACAGTTGCAAAACTTTCAATTTCAAACCAATCAAATGTTGAGTACAATTTCAGATATTATGGTTCAGCACAAAAAGATTCAGTTTTTGCAATGGAAAGCGGGAAAGTATATTTGTCAGGGGAGATTTCAACTTACAGATTTACTCGTTTGCAAACTCCAACAGAACTTTCTTACTATGATGGGGCTCTGAGATTTGAACACACTGCAACAACTTCAACAGCTTACTATGTTTTGACAATCGTATGTGTGGGATTGAATGGAAAAGAAGAAAACATTACTGTTAAACTTGCAAGAAACACTACTGCTTGTTATCAGGACATTGAAGAAAATATTGGAAGTGATTCTGAGTTTGTTTCTATCAATGCAAATGTTGTCACTATTGACTTTGAAAATATTATTGAGCAAATTCAATCTATTGGAAAAATTGCAAATGTTTACAACCAAAGCGATAAAGTTGGTTTTGCAGTTTATGCGGAACAAGACAGACTTGAAGGCGGGATTGTGACAATCTCTTCAAACTTTGCAACAACATCTCTTGACAACTCAAAAGTCGTTTGCGTTGTTGAGAAAATGCCAGAGACTATTCTTGAAATTGACCTTGAAACATCTGATACTGATTACATTTTGAAATGGAGTGCGGCTGCATCAAACGCTTCTTATGAAAGCGAAACAAGATATCAAGTTTTGCTTGACGGAGTTGAAGTTGGAGATGAAATCTCAGCACTTACGAAAAGCTTTGCAAGAACAGATTTTGATGTGTCAACTTATTACGAATTCTCAGTTGTGGTAACAAACCCATACTATGTTCAATCTGACAGTTCAAACATAATCAGAATTTATAAACTTGGTGCAATTTCACAACTTAAACTTTTTGAAACTGCACAACTTGGATACGAAATTAGTTCAATTGAAAAAGACTTTGTGGACTATGTAAAGGTTGTCACTGCAAGCAGTTTTGACAATAACAAAACAGGAAAGGTCGACATTACAGAAAACGGAAGATACACACTTAAAGTTGTTGGAAAGAAAGCCGTTGAAAGTGAAGGAAACAAAAAGACTTATTATGTGGACAGCGAAGAAAGCAGTTGGACAGTTTCACAGATGAGCGCATTGAAGCCTGCCGACGAAAGTGTAACTTACCAAAACAATACGATTTCTTGGAATGAGTTTGCTTCATCACAAAATCTACATTGTTTGAGATATATTTTGATGTTTGTTGATGAAAATGGAAACACTGCAAGATACAAGACTGCATCAACAAGTGAAAATTTGACAACAAATAAAGAACTTTACAATGCTTTAAATGCTCTCTCCGGAGAAGTTACAATTTATGTTTCTGCATATCTTGAAACATTCCCAATTGTTGATGATTTGACAGACAAGCCAACTTATAGCGTTGCTGCTGGCGGAACTGTATATTATTCAAAAGCAGTTGAACTTCCTTTGCAAGCTGGAATGACAGAGAATAATCACTATCTTTACAGTGGTACAGCAACAGTCAATAAATTTGCAACTCCAAACATTAAGAATGTTGAATTTGTTGCGGATGACTTGGCAAATGCTCAACTTCCTGATGTGAAAATCGTTTTTGAAGGAAACTACGGCACTTCAAGAAACTTTGATATATTCCTAAATGGAGAATTTTACAGAACAGAAAATATCACACTTGCTGACGGAAAATACTCTTTTGTGCTTTCGCCAGTTGATTACAACAGCAAAGTGGACATTGGAGAAACTTTGACAGTTGGAGTTTGTGCGCTCAGCGACACTGACATCCTTTCATCAATTGCAAGTGTTGAGATTGTAAGAGTAAAGCAAGTGGAAGAAATTGAGTTTGTTGAGGATTCTCAGCTCGGTTTCACACATAAGCTCAAAATAAAGTTGCCAGCCGAAACCCAGACGAGTGGCGGTGTGGTTGTGAAAGTTACATATCAGGAAACTGGTGATGCTCTGAAAGACGAATATGTGCTTGTCCCTGTGAACGAAGTTTTGACGGAGATTGAATACGATTTGACTGAAACACTTTCAAAGACTGAAAGCGGAAAGAGAATCCTTGCAAAAGGTGGAAAAGTGAAATTGTCTGCTTTTGTTGCAAGCGTTTCAAGTGCAAACAAATACTCTTTGGCTTGCTCAGTTTGGACTGAAAGTGATGAGTATCAAATTTTGGCAACAGTTGAAGAAGTTGAAAAAACATCTGGTGGATTTGTTATTGATGCAGACACCAACTCAACCTTGACAACTTATATTGTTGAATGCAACAACACGACTTTTGAAGTGACTTATGAAAATGGAAAATTCTATTTTGAATTCCCACACGGCGGACAATGGGCAAACGGAACTTACACGCTTACTGTCTATGCAAAAGAAGATGGAAAACTTAGAGCTATTGCAACTGAAATTGATTTTGTTTTAAACAAACTCACTCCACTTTCAGATGTGATGATTCAAAGAGATGCTGATGATTTGTCAGCCATAACACTTTCTTGGGATTCGGTTTCTGGTGCAACAGGATATGTGTTTAGAATGTATGAAGCCGGAGACGAAACAAGAGCGAATTTGATTTATGAGTATGTTGAAGAAAGAACAAACGGCTCATCCACAATAGTAAACTCTTGCACACTTACAGATATGTTTGGCGAAGGTTTTGTTAAACTTTTGGAAGGAGGCAAGGTTGATATCTTTACATTGATGTCAGATAAGAATTTTGTGTTTGATGTCTTTGTAAGGGGAAGCGAAGGTGTAAATGACTCTGACACATTCACTTTCAATGCAACCATCAAAGGAAACAGTCTTGAAGTGCAAAACTTTGAAGTGAATGCATTTGGAAATATCGTTTTCAACTGCACAGCAGGAGAGACTTATCTTTACAGATTTACAACATCTGATGGAACAGTGCTTCAAAACTGGACAAAACTTTATGCAGAGAGCGACAGTGTTAAGATTGACACAAGCAAGCTCACTGCACAGGGTGGAACATATTACAATATGGAAGTTACCGTTGTTGGAAACAACATTGCAGACGAAATCTCAACTAAGCAAGATGGTTTGGTTGTGGATTCAATCACCTTTACAACACGCGGAACTGACAGGACATTTGTTGTCGGCACAGATATTGTGGAAGTTGGATACATTGAAAGCGAAGGCAACACAGATTTGTCATTTGAACTTGTTATCGGAACTTACACAAGGATTTATGTTGGACTTAGCGAAGATGCTCTTTTAAATGAACAAGTGGTTAGCATTATTCCACTTCACATTGCACAGGGCTCAACAAACGAACAAGAAATTTGTACTTACAAACTTCCAACAATCATTGACAAACTTAAAGAGCTCGGGCAAACAATTTCTGCAAACAACCAAGATATAGACCTTTACTTCTGGGCGTGCAAGGATATTGACGAAAGTGACCTTCAAAACTGTTACACAATTTCACATTCTTCAAGTTGCAGTTTCACATATGAAAACAAAATAGACTTTATTGGAATAAGAAAACTTGGAAAAGAATTGGCGGAAGATTCAAAATTCATTGAAGATTATGCAAATTCATTTGCTTTGTTTGAAAACAATGATATTTCAGAAAATAAAACAACTTTTGGAATCTATGTAAAGATTTCACCATTGGAAGCAGGAAATGAAGATATATCACCAGTGGTTATGTTTGTTGATAGACAGACGCTTCTCAGTGGGGATTATTTCCTTGATGAAGACTGCTTTGAAATCAATTTGACAAAACTTTTTGAAGAAAGTGAATTTGCTGACCTTTATGGAAAGTTTAGCTTTGAATTTTCAGTGCTTTCTGTCAAGGCTCTTGACGGAGAAAAACAATTTGTTCTCAGTGACTGGATTGGCTCTGACAATGGAAAACAATTTGTGTTTAACAAACTCAGAGATATCGACAGATTGGATTTGATGTCAGGAAGTTTGACTTGGACAAACATTGACGAAAATGCTCAAAAATACTATGTATACTTCATTGAAAGTGTCAATGACAATTTGCAGATTGGAGATACTTATGTCTATGATGTTGCAAATACAAACAGATACAACGCTTCTGAATTTATCGGGCTTGAAAAGGGTTATTACTTGGCAGTAAGAAGTGTCAATGAAGATGCTTATGTCCTTCCATCACAGTTGCAATTTGTGATGTCAGAAGGAAAGCCAGTCAAGATTGAAAAGAATGAAATTAAAGCTCCATTGAAAATTGAAAATGGAAAAGTGTTTATCGAATTTGCAGAAGGCGAAGATGAAACTTTGAAACTTAGCAGTGGTGACGGCAGAGACTTTGTTGATTACATCAGAAACTGCGGAGAATCAACCGAAGCAGTGAACACACTTTTGAACACAACATTTAAAGTGCCATTCACATTCAAACTTTCAGACCTTGTTTATGGAAGAATTTTTGTTAGACTTAGATTTACATCTCTTGCAAATTCTGTTGAAGGCAGAAGCCAAACATTTGATGTGGATGCAAGATATTTGATTTCAAGTTTGTTTGCTCTTGATGACGGATATGATTATAAAGCAAAACTTGGAATTTTGGAAAATCGTGGTGGTGGCGCAACACTTAGAGCGTTCAGTGCTTTGATGGAAGACGGAAGCTTTGGTGTTGGAAACTACAAAACTCTTTTTGATGACAGATTTGAATCTTTGCAAACAGGAGAATACAAACTTGATTACTGTTTGCTTGGAAATTCTTCAAGCTTGACATCAGCTTGGTACAGCTTTAAAAACAACGGCGAAAACAGTATTTATGTAAACAACGAGCCTACGGTTCAAGCAATAAAAACCAGTGCCGTTGACGGATACAATAGTGCAAATTCTTATAAGGTTATCTTGAAAAAGAGTGAGATTTACTCAAAACAAGATGGCGTTTTGACAAGCGAAATCGCAAAAAATTACATCCTAAAAATTTACAATGACGCAAACGAATATTATGCATTCTCAATTTCAAAAATATCAACTGCTTACAGTTTGACACTTTTTAATGGAAAGGACGGCGTAAGCGTTTCGGTTTATGAAACAGATGAATTTGGGAAAGAAACAGTTGACGGAGATTATTTGATGTTCTATATCAACCAAAATGAAGGAAATTCTATCCTTGGAAGATATGGAATGGAAATCAAAAAAGGCGCTTACAAGATGCAAATCTTTGCGACAGGAAATGACTATTCATTTTCAAGTAAGTCAGCACTATTTAATCTCACTCTCTACGGATTTAAAGATGACTTCTCACTCAACAACGGAGAATTCTCTTGGACTCCACAGAAGAATGTTAAGACAACAGTGATTTACAAAAAACATTCAAGCGTAAGTGAGACCATTGCAGAGCCAATTGAAACCACATCAAACACAGCAAGATACAGCCTTGATGAAGCCGGCTATGGACTTTATGACTATGTTGACTTCTTGGTTGTGGGTGATGTTTACGCAAACAACATTTTTGTAGACAGTGAAGTATATCACATTGAAAATGTTTACAAACTTATGACTCCAAGCGTCTCAAATGTGAATGGATTAATTCAGATTGATGACACAAACAACAAAGAATTTGAAGGACTTGACGGGTGCTATTCTGATTTGGATTTGTACAACTACAAAGTTTATAATGATGTTTCATCAGAATCAATTCAATTTATTGATAGCAACAATGCAGAAAAGCCAATCTATTACGAAGTTGGTGTAACTGACTTGTCACAAAATGCACCAGAATACAACTATAAATATTCAGAATACAGTGCTTCAAAATTCTATATTGCAAGTCTTGGTACTACTGCAACATTTGAAATTGAAAACAACAATGACCCAACAAGATATTACTTGAAAAATGTTAAGTATCCAAACACTGTTGAAGGTGACAGTGACAAAATGCTCGGAGTTGCACTTAGAAGCAACTTTGAAGAGTTTGATGCAAAGATGCTTGACACAGCAAGTGGACTTAGTATCAGAGACGGTGTTTTGACTTGGAACAGTGTTGAAGGCAGGACAGAAGGTAATTTGACAATCTCTAATAGAGAAAAGATTGTTTACAAAGTTACGGTTGTGCAATATGACTTGTCTTATGTGGACGATGGCGAAAGTGAAAACGAATACGCAAACAAGCTTGAATACTACACGCTTGAAACAAAGTTTGACTTTGCAAGAATCCCAGAAGAAAAACTTAACAAGTCTGCCAAGTTTATGAAAGCAACAGTTCAGGCTTTTGCAATGAATGTTTCAAATGTTATTCCAGCATTCCCAACCTACTTGAATTTGGTTGAAGGTGGCTATGCATATGGAAATGTTAAATTTGCAGGAACTGACAGTTTTGTGCTTATGGGGAACGGCGAAACAATCAAGTCAATCGAAAGATGTCAATCAATCGATGAAGACTCTTTGGCAGTTGTTGATGGTGGACTTACTTGGACAGTGACTTTTGATTCTGCCACAAGTGCAACAGAAAACTTCGGCGAAACTTACAAATTCTCTGTTGTAGATGAAAACTTCAAAGAAATTGAAGGCGACTTTACTTTTGAGCAAGGAATGACTGACAGACAAGTGGTTGTTAAATTCAGTGAAAGCAAAGGACAACTTTCAGCAAAAACACAAGCTTTGACTGTTTATATGACAAAAGTATCGACACAAAACAGTGTAATCAAATCATTTGGAAAAGAAATTGAAATTACAAAACTTAAAGCAATTGATTCAAATGACTTTGTGATTTCTTCAAATGAAAGAGATTCAAATATTGAAATCTTGGATTTCACAAACTACTTTGAAAGCAATGCATCAAATGTAATTGAATTGTCAATCTATCAAAATGATGACAAAACAGACACTCCAACAAAGTTTGTTTTCAACGCAACAAAGAGCAAACTTTATATCTTGGAGCAAGAAGACGAAGCAATTACAGCGGACAATGAATATGTGGGGAAGTTTGTTGTTGGACAAAACAGCAGAACAATTATGAATTTCAATGTTAAAAATCTCAGCCTTGAAAACTGCTTGTACAGTGATGTGAGCGACGATTTGATTTTGCAGCGTTCTTCTTGGGGCGATGGCAGAATCACTTGGAATTCACAAGCACAACGCTTTGAGTGGAGCTACAATGGATTCAATGCTTTACAACAAAAACATCAAGTTACAAAAATTGAGCAAATCATTGAGACAAGTAAAGAGACAGTTCTTTACCAAGACAGAGATTTGGAAATAGGAACTATTGTTGGCGACGAACAATTGAAACTTGCGGAAGGCACAGAAATTGTTGTTGAAAATATCTATGAAAACAGCAGTGAGATTTCTTATGAAGGAAATACATATTTCATCAGCAATTCCGATTACCGTGATGCGATTAAAGCTGTTGAAACAACGACTCTTTCTGCCGGAACACTTTTCAAAATTGTCGATGCCGGTAGTGGAACTGAAAGCATTATTCAAACAGAAGACGGGGCTCTTTACACAATTGCAAAAGAGTCAATCGTTAAGCCTGTTTACATTGTTGAAGCGACATACGGCGAAGGCGCATCTGCAATTGTTAGAACTTACACTACAACAAAAAATTATTTCACTCCAACGATAATTGGAAAAGTTGCAATTAAAGTTAAGATTAAGCTTGGTGAAGCAAACATCCAATCACAAGCGCTTGAATATAACAATGGTCAAACGGTAAATTACAACTTGTTTGCAGCGGGGCAAGGGACAGCGCAAAGTCCATATCTCATCTCAACCGAAACACAATTTAAAAATATACTTCACAGATTGTCAAAGGATGAGAGTTTGAAAAGATTTACTGAGAATGGAAACATAAAGAATGAAGAAGAAAAGTATTACTTCTCTCTCCAACGAGATATTGTCCTTTCATCAGAACTTCAAGGTATTTTGTTTGACGGAGTTTTCACCGGCGAAATCAGGGGAAATGGTTATACCATTGAATATGTAAACAGCACAGTTTCAAAACTTTCAAATGGCGATGTGACAGTGTCAGAAGGCAATGTTGTAAGTTCGACAGATGCTGACAGCACAGTGATAAGCTACGGCGCAGCACTCTTTGAAACCCTTTCATCAACAGCGGTTGTCAAGGATTTGAATTTGAAAGTGACGCTCAGTGCGGGTTCTTCAACACCTTATGTGACAAGGAACTCTCTCATCTCTGGGCTTGCAATCACAAACTCAGGAAAGATTGAAAATGTAAACTTGACTGGTCTGCGAACAAACTTTGTGGGAATTGGAAGCAACAGAACCAGAATAATGATGATTTACAGCGGTATCGCTTCAATCAACATTGGGCGAGATGCAGTCATCACAAATTGCAGTGCAAATACAAATATGGAATTTAATGACTTAAACACAGCACAATTGATTTTTTTCGGTGGTATTGCGTTTACAAATTATGCAAGCATTGAAAATTGCACTGCGGGAGACGCAACTTCTGCAAAGACAATCAGCGTTGTTGGACTTAGCGAATCTGATGTTGTTCAGGTGGCTGGAATCGTTGTTACAAACGCAGGTTATTCAAAACTTGCAGGTTGCAAAAACTACGCTAACATAACCGTCTCTGCACAGTATGACAATGACAACTTTGTTGTCTACATAGCTGGCGTCACAGCTCTGGCAAACGGGACAGTTCAAAACAACCAAAACAACGGCAAGATTACTGCAACAAATATTCTGGATAAGAATCTTCACAAGGGAAACATTTATCCAAATGACGAATACTAAAAAATCAAAAGAGTATAAATAGAGTATGAAAAAAACTTTTTATACTCTTTTTTTATTGCTGATGTGCTTTTTGTGCTTGCCTTTTGGCAGTGCGTACGCAAAAACGGAAAATGTGTTTGAAGAAAACGCTTTCAGAATCGTTAGAAAAAGTTATGATGACGGGCATATTTCTTTGACCTATGTTTTCCCGCTCAACTCAAAACTGTTGAAACAGCAAGGGTTTTCAGATGGGCAAACTGAAATTTTCAGATTTTATCTGACGAGTTATGTCAATGCACTTGCCAAGTCAAATTCAGATAAAAAGTGTGACGATGTAAGCGTTGAAAATGCAAAATACTTCACTGATGTTGACGGGGTTGGATTTTCGATTGTCTTTGAAAATTTGGATGCTCAGCAAAGATTTTTCGGCGTGGACTCGGACAAAAGCGACTCCAAAAACAAACAAAAGAAATCAGGTTTCTTCATAAGAAAGACACAAATATTCACCACTTTTCCAGTGTCTTCCAAAAAGAGTGCGGGCGACTTGAAAATGGTCTGTCTTTTGGCAGTGTCATCTTGGGCAAACAACTCTGAAATGTCTGATGATAAAAAACAACTTGTTGTGTCAAATTATGCCGACTCTGTTTTTGTCTATGACTTTGCAACGCAGACAAGGGGTTTGAAGTCAGAAGTTATGTATCAAGACGAAAATTTCTATCACAATGTTTTCATCAAAACTCTTGATGAGCTTGAACAAGAGCAAAAAATTTCGTTTTGGGTGACAAGTGTCAACACACCAGTTTGGTATATTGGTGCGATTGTAGTTGTCAGTGGCGGAATGTTTTTGGTTTGGTTCTTTGCAAAAGTACGCAAAAACAAGAAAAAATGTCATTCAAAATAAAAATAGTTTAGATTATTTTTCAAATTTTTATTGTCTTTTGTCTTAAAAAATGATAAACTGTTAAAGTTATTTAAGAAAAGGATAAAAGACTATGGAGAACAAAAATATTAGAAATGTTGCGATTATTGCCCACGTTGACCACGGCAAGACATCGCTTGTTAATGAACTTTTGAAACAGGGTAATGTTTTCAGAGACAACCAAGTTGTTGAAGACAGAGTTATGGACTCAAACGACATTGAAAGAGAAAGGGGGATTACAATCCTTTCTAAGAACACTTCTTGTTTTTACGATGGCGTAAAAATCAATGTTGTGGACACACCTGGACACGCTGACTTCGGTGGAGAAGTTGAAAGAGTTTTGAAAATGGTTGATGGCGTTTTGCTTGTTGTTGACGCTTATGAAGGACCTATGCCACAGACAAGATTTGTGCTTGAAAAAGCTCTCTCACTCAAACTTAAAGTCGTTGTTGTTGTAAACAAAATTGACAGGCCAGACGCCAGAATCAAAGAAGTTGTTGATGAAGTTTTGGAATTGTTCTTGGACCTTGATGCAGATGAAGAGCAACTCAACTCTCCATTTGTTTTTGCGTCTGCAAGACAGGGTATTTCATCTATTGACCAAAATGTAACTGGTACAGATATGAAGCCACTCTTTGAAACAATCATAAACCACATCCCAGCACCTGTTGGTGATGACTCTCAGCCTTTCAAGATGTTGATTTCTTCTGCTGAGCATAATGAATATGTTGGAAAGCTTGCAGTTGGAAAGATTGAAAGGGGAACAGTTAAAGTTGGACAAAGTGTGATTGTTTGCAACTATCACGAAACAGACAAAAAGAAAAGGTCAAAGATTGTCAGCCTTTTTGTGTATGAAGGACTTAAAAGAGTTCCTGTTGAGAGCGCTGGCGTTGGAGAAATTGTTTGTGTTGCTGGTCTTGAAGATGTGCAAATTGGAGA
>CAZIPJ010000001.1:0-57294 GCA_964541365.1 uncultured Lachnospiraceae bacterium | reverse complement strand
AATTTGTTAAGATTGCAGAACCAAGCGTTGAAATGACCTTTATGGTTAATGACAGTCCTTTTGCTGGGCAGGAAGGAAAGTTTGTGACATCAAGACATCTTCGTGACAGACTTTACAAAGAAGCGGTTAAGGATTTGTCACTTCGTGTTGAAGATGGTGATACAGCTGAAAAGTTTAAGGTTAGGGGTCGTGGAGAAATGCACTTGTCTATTCTTATTGAAAATATGAGAAGAGACGGCTATGAATTCCAAGTCAGCCAGCCAAAAGTTTTGATTAAGACTATTGATGGTGTTAAGTGCGAACCAGTCGACAGGCTCTTCCTTGATGTGCCAGAAGACTGCGTTGGTACAGTTATGAGCAAGATGGGTGTCAGAAAGGGTGACCTTCAAAATATGACGCCATCAGGAAGCAGAATGAAGATGGAATTTTTGATTCCTTCTCGTGGGCTTTTTGGCTTTAAGTCAGAATACTTGACTGACACTCGTGGTGAAGGTGTCATCAATTCGATTTTCTTTGAATATCAACCATACAAGGGTGAAATCAACAGAAGAGAGTCTGGCTCATTGGTTGCTCACGAAAATGGAAAAGCAATCGTGTACGGACTTTTCAATGCACAAGAAAGGGGAGAACTTTTCATTGGACCAAGCGTTCCAGTTTATGGTGGAATGGTTGTTGGAAGCAATCCAAAAGGTGGAGATATTGTTGTCAATGTTTGCAAAGAAAAACACCTTTCAAACTGCCGTTCATCAGGTTCTGATGAAGCACTCAGATTGACTCCACCAAAAAATCTCAGTCTTGAAGATTGCATTGAATTCTTGGGAGATGATGAACTTTTGGAAGTTACTCCAAAATCAATCAGAATCAGAAAAGTTATTCTTGACCACAATATGAGACTTAGAGAAAGGGGAAAAATTCTTCGTGGAGAGATTTAAAAAAAGGGCGAAACGCTCTTTTTTTGACTTTTTCAAACAAAGAATTTAAGAAGAAGAAACGATAATATAAATTGACAAACCAAGTATTTACTGGTATACTTGTTTTGTTAAATAGGAGTTAGTGTGAGAAGTTCTGAAAAACAACAACTTAAAAAGAAAATCCAACGAATGGGGTTGTTTCTTCTCATCGTCTTTTTGCCTGTGCTTGTGATTGCAATTTGCTTGGCTTATGCCAAGGTGCCACAATGGCTTAACATAATGGTTTTGGTAATCATACTTTTCATCTTGTTTTTCTTGTTTTTGTATATTTGCGGGAAACTGGATGAAAAAAAACAAAAAAGAATGGACAAAAAGAAAGACCCATTTTCTGATTAAAGGAGAAACATATGGCTGATTACAAAATTTTGCCAAACAGTTTGGAAGCAGAACAAGCGTTGCTTGGTTGTATTTTGCTGGATAACGAAGCACAAAATGACATTTTGCGTAAGATTGGTGCAACTGATTTTTATTCAGAGTCACACAAAAACATTTATGAAAGTATGCTGAAAATTTTTGAAAAGAGTATTCCAGTGGACTTTGTAACTCTTACCAGCCAACTTGAAATAGACAAGAAGCTTGACGCTGTTGGTGGAATTGATTACATCACTTATCTTACAAATGTTGTTCCATCTGCTGCAAACTTTGAGCATTATCTTGACATTGTGAAAAACTGTTCTGTCAGAAGACACTTGATTTCAGAGTCACAGGAAATTATCAAAAACTCTTTTGACGCAGAAAATGGTCAGCAGGCGATGCAATTTGCAGAGAAGAAGATTTTTGATTTGTCACAAAAAGACACATCGTCAGAACTTGAACTCGTCGGCAAACCAGGTGGAACTCTTACAAATGTTTTGAAGCAAATGTCAGAGCTTGCAGAAAACAAAGGCAAGATGCGTGGAATTGCAACAGGCTATAAAGATTTTGATGCAATCACAAACGGACTTCAAAAGAGCGACTTGATTTTGCTTGCTGCTCGTCCTGGTGTGGGAAAAACTTCTTTTGCGATGAATATTGCAGAGTATGCTGCAATCAATGAAGGAAAGAAAGTTGCCATTTTTGACCTTGAAATGTCAAGAGAACAACTTATGCAAAGAGCTTTGTCATCAGTTGGAAAAGTCAACTTGGGCAAAGTGCTTAAAGGGACTATGGACAGCGATGAGTGGAAGAGAGTTTGGACAGCAGAGAAGAAACTTGCACAAAGTGGAATTTATGTTGACGACTCTTCAATGGTTACACCATTTGATATTATCTCAAAATGTAGAAAACTTAAAATGACTGACGGACTTGATTTGGTTGTGATTGACTATCTTCAACTTATGACAATGGGCAAGGGAGGAAGAGAATCAAGAACACAAGAAGTCAGC
Organism: uncultured Lachnospiraceae bacterium; assembly: GCA_964541365.1. GTDB lineage: Bacteria > Bacillota > Clostridia > Christensenellales > UBA1242 > Caccovivens. The sequence goes on along the minus strand of CAZIPJ010000001.1, from coordinate 54,959 downwards.
GACCTTACAAGAACTTTAAAAATCGCAGCAAGGGAATTGAATGTTCCAATCATTTTGCTTTCGCAGCTTTCCCGTGCGGTTGAACTTCGTGAAGACCACAGACCTGTGCTTTCCGACCTTAGAGAATCAGGCTCAATCGAACAAGATGCCGATATCGTGTTGTTCTTGTACAATCCAGAAAAATACAATGATGTCACCACCGAAGACGAACCAGGAACAGTTTACCTTTTGATTGCAAAACACAGAAGCGGAAGTACTGGTGAAGTTAAGCTCAGATGGGTTGGAGAATATACAACTTATTTCAATATTGATGATAAAGTTCAGATTGAACAAGAGTAGAAGGGGGATATATGAAGAAAAAATGGTTTTTTGTAGTCGTTGCTTTACTTTTGATTGCAGCTGTGCTTACCATAGTTTTTGTTATGCTTTTCAAAGATAAAAATACGAAAAGTTTTGCAGAAGACTTAAACACAACTGTCACAACTGGATATTTGTCAACTGAAAGTGACGAATATAAGACTCTGACAAATTATTTGCAGTCTTATGTTGCAAACAAAACAAATGGCGAAGCGGAAGAAGTTGCAAATTACAGACTTGCCTATGAAGCTTACACAAACATTGCAGTATTTTTCAACAACGAAGCACCTTTTATGGAGCACACAAAAACTTACTCAAAAAATAGAAAGAAAATTATTTCCGCACTTAATTCTGCACAAAAGAATGCAGATAAGATGACAAAGATTGTCAAGGAAAAAGGAAATTACACAAGCGGAAGCGAAACTTGGGAAAGAGTTGTATGGAACAACTATAAAGAACATATTCAAGATATGGTTCTTGACACAATGAAGGCTTTTGAGCTTTTGTCAAAAGTTTACAGCGATTCAGTTTCATCAAGTCTTATGAACAATGACTTGACAGATGTGCTGTTCCTTGGAATGAAACAACTCAATAGTGAATTTAAAAAAGGTCAAGGGAAGGCGCAAGACCTTGGGAAAAATCTTAGAGATTTCAGCAATGCAAGTTTCGGTCAAGCAAATGTTGAAAAAGCGATTTTGGCTTACAATTACACATCAGAAAGCAACCACAACAAAATGAAGAATATCTTGAAAGAAGGAACAAAAAGTGGCTATTGGACAGATGTCCTTAATGGTCAAGTTTTGTTGGGAAGATAAGGGGGAGTTATGAAAGGAAAATTTAAAAGTTTCGCCCTTGCGGTTGTTTTGGGCGTGGTTGGAATTTTTTCAGCTTTGGGTCTTTCTGGTTGCGGAGCAAGTTTGAAAGATTTAAAAAGTGATTATGCGTCAATGCAAGCGCAAATCACTAAGTACTCAGTTAAGGCCGATTCTGATTCAAGAAAGACAGGTTTCCTCACTGGAAATGTGGATGGAATTGAAACGAATCTAAAAGTTGATTTTGGCAAATTTGCAAATAACAAGATTGACGCAGGTGCTGATGGATTTGTTGAACTTAGCAAAAAATACAATTCTATTTTGGCAATTTCAAACGACTACATCACTCAAAACATTGTTTACATTCAAAATTATAAAGAAAAAAATATGTCAAAGTCTGCAAAAAAGACACTTAAAGCCCTTTGCAAAGATATGGAATCTTTCACAAAATATATCAAGACTTTCGCAGCAGCTACAAAAGATTTCGCTGACTGGTTTGAGCAATTTAACAACCCAAACGAAAAGGATATTGAAGCAAGACTGACTACTTACAAAAAAAGTTTTGGAAAACTTGTTTCAAAAAACCTTAGTGTTTCAATGAGTTTGGCAAAGTGTGTTGAAAAGACTGAAATCTATGACAGTTTGAAAAAGACGGAAGTTACTAAAAATACACCAAAAATCATTCACGGCTATACAAGAGCAAAAATGCTTCCAATTTTCAGCAAGTTTATGCTGACAGAAACAGCAAACAGATTTGTTTGGGACAATTACAAAGATAGAACTGCTGAAACAAAAAAACTTGATGAGCTTTTGACAAAACTTACATCTATTTACAACAAAGAGTTTAAAGATAATTTTGTCAAGACAACCCCATCTGGAAACACAAATAAAACTGTTAAAGTTTTGTTTGATATGGTTGATGAATTCTTAAAGGAAGCAGACAGCTTCATTGATGCTTTGGACGATTTAGACTTGAAAGCTTTTGCTGTCACTTATGAAGGAAATATGAGCAAGTATCTTAAACACAACAAGTTGGCAGAGCGTGACGTACACAAGATTGAACAATTCATAAATATTACTTTGCCAGAATTTATTGCAAATTTCAGTTCTGCAATTTAGATAGGAGACGAAAATGGATTCTCAAAAACTTGCGGATTTGTTGTTTCCAAACAACAAACTCACAGTGGAAGAAATTGAAAAAAAATATCCAAGAAGAAAATTGCCTGACGGCGCACAGGTTACTCGTTATGCACCAAGCCCAACTGGATTTATGCACCTTGGGAACTTTTTCCAAGCTTTCATATCTTCAACAGTTGCGAGAATGTCAAACGGAATCTTCTATTTAAGAAATGAAGATACTGACAAAAAAAGAGAAGTTGAAGGCGCTAGTGCAGTGATTATGGGCATTCTGTTTGACTATGGAATTATGCCTGCCGAGTATGAGCTTAAAGGCGGCGTGACAGTTGGGGAGTATGGACCATATTATCAAAGTGAAAGAGTGGAAATTTACAAGGCGTATGTAAAAAAACTTGTAAGCGAAGGTAAGGCTTTTCCTTGTTTTTGCGATAAGGCAAGTGGAATCGGAGAAATCAAAGAGCAGAGAGAAAAGAAATTTTCCGTTGGACTTTCAAATGATGAAAAAGACCCTTGCAGAAATTTGACTCTTGAACAAATTGAAAAATATCTTAAAGAAGGCAAAAAGTTTGCCGTTCGACTTAAATCAAACGGAAATTCAAAGAATAAAGTTGAGTTTTTTGATGTATTGAAAGGAAAAATCAGTATGGAAGAAAACTCAAAAGATGTTGTGATTTTGAAAAGTGATGGGCTTCCACCATATCATTTTGCGCACGCCATTGATGATACCTTGATGGGGACAACACTTGTTGTGCGTGGAGAAGAATGGCTTCCATCAACTCCTGTTCATATTGAAATTTTCAACGCACTTGGCTTTAAGCCTATGCTTTATCTTCACAATCCACTTATTTGCATCAAAGAAGGGGAGAAGAAGCGTAAGGTTTCAAAAAGAAAAGATAAAGAGTTTGATATGCGTTTCTATGCAAAGGCAGGCTATCCTGTTGAAACAATTTGTGAATATGTTATGAATCTTATCAACTCTGGTTTTGAAATATGGAGAAAAAACAATCCAAGTCTTCCTTATACTGAGTATCACTTTGAGCCACTCAATATTACGGCAGGCTCTCCTGTTTTGGATATGGACAAGTTTAATGATATCTCAAAGGAAGTCATTTCAAAATACACGGCGCAAAAATGCTATGAGCTTTTGCTTGCTTGGGCAAGGGAGTATTCACCAGAGAATGTTGACTACCTTGTAAAAGACAGAGAATATGTAACAAAAGTTTTGAACATTGACAGAGAAAAGCCAAAGCCAAGAAAAGATATTTACAAGTGGAGTATGTTTTTTGACTTGTTTGACTATATGTTTGGTGTTCCACACTCATATGAAATCGACGAAGAGAAAAAGGCTGACTTTGTTGAAGTTTTGAAGAACTATAAAAAATATCTTGACCTTTCTTCAAAAGAGACTTGGTTTGACAAAGTGAAGCAAATGGCGGGTGCTTTGGGTTATGCGACAGACAACAAATTGTACAAGGCAAACCCTGAAAATTTCAAGGGAAATGTTGCCACTGTTTGTGAATATATCAGGGTTGCTGTCACTGGAAGAAAGAACTCACCAGACCTTTATGAAATTATGACATTGCTTGGAGAAAAAGAAGTTCTTGAAAGACTTTCGCAATTTTGCTAAGAGTGCTGTTCATTCGGTAAATACGGTAATGTAGGCGTTTGGTAAAATCAAAAACGCAACTTATGTTTTTCGGAGTAAGAAATGAAAAAAATTGTTTTAACTGGAATTAAACCAACTGGTTATGCTCACTTGGGCAACTATTTTGGTGCAATAAAATCTGCAATTGAGCTTAGCAGAACGCAAGAGTTTAATTGCTTCTATTTCATCGCAGACTATCACGCACTGACCACACTTAAAACAAAAGAAGAAATGGATGAATATACTTACAACATCGCTTGCACTTGGCTTGCTTGTGGACTTGACCCAAACAAGGTTGTTTTCTATAAGCAATCAGATATTCCAGAAGTTTTTGAGCTTAATTGGATTTTGAGTAATGTCACACCAAAGGGCTTGATGAATAGGGCACACGCTTACAAGGCGATGGTTGAGAAGAACGAAGAAGAACAAAATGAAAAAGATTTCGGCGTTAATATGGGGCTTTATAATTATCCTATTTTGATGGCCGCAGATATTTTGCTTTTCCAGACAGGGCTTGTTCCTGTGGGACTTGACCAAAAACAACATATTGAAATTGCCAGAGACATAGCAAACAGTTTCAACAACAAATACGGAAAAACATTTGTTTTGCCAGATGGACTTATTCAAGAAGATGTTTGCACTTTGGTTGGACTTGATGGAAGAAAGATGAGCAAAAGTTATGGAAATCAAATTCAACTTTTCACAACTGAAAACATTTTGAAGAAAAGCATAAACAAAATCGTCACAGACTGCAAACTTCCTGGTGAACCAAAAGATGTGGACTGCACAGTCAATAAGCTTTACAAATTGTTTGTGTCAAAAGAAAAGGCAAAAGATTTTGAAGAAAGATTGAAAGCTGGCCTTGGTTGGGGAGAAGCAAAAAAAGAACTTTTTGAAGTTGCTAATGAGTACATCCGCCCAATGAGAGAGCGTTTTGACTATTATCAGGCACACAGAGATGAAGTGGACCAGATTTTGAAAGCTGGGGCTTTGAAGGCAAGAGAAATTGCAAAAAAGACCATTGCAGATGTCAGAAAAAAGATTGGAGTGAAATAAAAAGTGCATTCGTTTGCACTTTTTTTATTTTTTCTGAGCAAAATACAACTAAGAATAGCAGGTTTTACTGAAAAAATGGAAGTAAAAATGTTGGGGTTGACGATTAAAAGTTTAATTTATATATATATTAAAAATATATATATTTTTTATATTCGTTTGCATAAGAAGTGACATTTATTGTAAAATGAAAATGATAAAGCCTGACAACATCATTTAGGGCAAGGAGAAAATCAAGTGAGAAAGAAATCAATTTTTGTTTTTCTGTCAGTTTTGATTTTGGGAGTGTTTACCACTCTCGGATTTTTCTCAGTCCGAAAAAATGAAGTATATGCCCAGAGCACAACTGCAAGTGTTTGGGATGGGGAATATTTGTCAGAAGTTGATGCGGCTGATTTTTATGTGGCTGATGGGACATCCCACATCTTGACTGCAAGTGGATTTGGATTCTTTGCCGAAAGAGTGAGAACTGGTATTTCGCAATATATGGACCAAGACGTTGTGCTTGACTGTGATATTGACTTGGCTGGCAATGAATGGACTCCTATTGGTTATGACGACAACCATATGTTTAAAGGTAGATTCAACGGAAATGGTCATTACATATACAACTTAAAAATTCATAATTCCACTTCAAACTATGTTGGTTTGTTTGGAACAACTGTTGGAACGATTTCCAATCTTAACCTTGTCGATGTTGATATTAAGGCAAGTGGAAAGGAAGCTGTTGGTGGTATTGTCGGAAATCTCAATACTTCAACCGGTGCAAACAGAAACCTTTCAGTGACAGGTAAGATTGAAGTCGACGGTGTAAACTATGTCGGCGGTGCTGTTGGTGAAAGTGTTGGTTCGACACTTCGTAATGTTTCAAACATCCTTTCAGATGTGGAGATTTCAACAAAGGCAGGCGGAAGTGCATCAACCGCAGTTGGCGGTGTGTTTGGTAAATACGCTGTCGGTAACGGTACGCTTGAAGAAATTGCATTTAAGGGCAGCATTGATGTAAATGCAACTTATGCTGGCGGTCTTCTTGGTCAAATTGATGCCTTTGGAAATTTCAGAAATTCTTACAATGCTGGAAGTGTGAAAAACTCAGGGACATACACAGCTGGACTTGTTGCAAATGTTGCAGGGGTGACTGGCTCTCTTCAAATGTCATATCTTTACAATGCTGGAAAGCTTGACTGGAAAAACTCTGACGATGACAGCAAGTATTGTAGTGGTCTTTTTGGACTTTTTGCAAGAAGCGGAACAAAGACAATCTCAAACTGCTTCAATATTGATACCGCACGCTCAGCAAGAAACAACTCTCCAATCTATGCAAATCCAAACGGAAGCACAGTGAGAGTGTCAAATGTTTGGCATAATGTGGACTCTTATGTTGCAGACTCGACTGCTGTGATTGGGCTTGCAACGCTTGCAAAGACAAAGAGTTTTTATTCAAATGAAAAATATTTCGCGGATGCTACTTGGGATTTTGAAACAGTGTGGGGGATTTCAACAGGAATCAACAACAGTTATCCTTATCTTCTCAAAACTCAAAATCTTGGAAATCCAAATAATGACACATCTTTTTCAACAGAGCTTGAAGGAGATGGAAGTTTTGAAAATCCATATTTGATTTTTACCGCTTCTGACCTTGGTTATGTGTCAGCAAATTATGATGCAAGTGAACAAGGGAATGCAAACTGGTCAGGGAAATATTTCTCTTTGCAAAATGATATCGATTTGACGGGGAGAACTTGGCAACCAATCGGTGCTTCAAATGACAATGCATTCTCTGGGGTGTTTGACGGAAATGGTCACACAATCTATGGAATGACTTGTTCTCTTCAATTCCAATATTCTTACCACGGACTTTTTGGTGTGACATCAAATGCTGTTATTAAAAATCTCACTGTTGCAGATGTAAGATTTATCAATGGCGGTACAGGAAGTCTTGAAAGCTCGACAAGTGCAGGTGTTATGGGAGCGCTCGTAGGTTATGCTCGGGCAAATACATACCTTGCAAACTGCGTCGACAACTCAAATATTTATGGACTTAAAACAGTCGGAAAAGCAGAAAGCGATGCTCTTACTGTTGCTTATGGGAAAAATAACCTTGTTGACGGGGAAATAAAAACTCTCTCGGTGACAGGAGCAAAAACTGCATATGATGTTGAACTCGACGGAAATGGTGGTGTTTTCTATGACAAAGACGGAAAAATAATTTCTGGCACATATCACTTGATGGTTGATGCCGAAGGGGATTTGCTTTCAAGAGCAACATATGACGCTGACGGAATTGAAACTGTAAATATTCCTGACAGAAGTTGGGGGATGTCACTTCCACAACTTTCTGACAAAATTTCTGAAAAAGACAACCATTTTGACATTTTGGTTAAGAAAGGCTCAAAACTTACTAGTTACTCAATGCTTGGTGGTGCGCATTCAACCTTTGCTCTTGATGCAACAAATTTTGGTGCTTTAAACAGTGCATTGATTTTGGGACTTCGTGCAAACTTTGAAGTGCAACAAGCGAAAAGTCTTCAAGTTGTTTACAACCAATATGAAGTGGACAATTTCAAGGCTGACAACACCGCAAGCTATGTAAGAAGCCAAGTTTATCAAGTGGAATATGACTCAATTCTCAGCATTGATTATCCACACATTTTCAATACAACTCCAACGAAAGACGGAAAGGTTGCAAGTGCAGATGGAAGCAACTTGCTCAGGGGAAAGGACTTCACTATTGAAGGCTTCTACTTTGAGAAAGACGGAGACTTGTTTGGAACTTTGGTTGACGGAACAGCCTTTGCAAATGATGAAAATCTTAAACACTCAGAGATTTATGTGAAGTGGGTCGGAAGCTCCGAAGTTAATTATCAATTTAATGTTGCGTTCAATAAGACTGATGACAAAATTCTTGGAAATCTTGATTTGGCTGATGCAATTGAGAGTGTGACACTTTCTTCTTATGGCGGAACTGAAAATTGGACAAAGCAAGGCTTGCTCGGCAGTGAAGATGCAAATGGAAAACTTATCGTATCCTTTGATTTTGATACAACATTCAGTGACTTGACAACAAACGGACTGAGTCTTAAATTCAATTTTAAGAGTGGTTATGATATTTCAGGTAATATCATTTTGAGAGATTTGGCAAGCGGAACAGACTTCAATTTTGGTCATATGAGCTACGCAAAAGGAAGCAGTGTGACAAGTGAAGCGGGTGTTGAGCAAGACTATTCAGCTTTTGCAGTTGACGGACAAACTTTCTTGAATCTTGTTGGAGACTATACTCTTGATGTTTTTGTACAGAGAAAATTGTTCAGTACAGAACTCAATGTAAGCTCTGATGAACTGTACTTTGCACTTGCTCCAAACATTCCAAATACAAAAGAGCTTTCAGTTTTTGCAAATGGTTTTGATGGTGCGCCAGAAGCAATGCTTGCCACAACAAAAGTTGTTGAACAGCTGTTTGTTGGTTATGATGTAATCAACAAGAGTTTCGTTTCTTCTGCTGAAACTGTCGGAAAAGAAGATGATTCAAACGGACACGCATTTGATATTGATATGTCAGCGTACACCGATGTTTTGCTTGGATATAAGTTTGATGACAATGGCACAGAGAAAACTAGATATTTCAAATTTGTTAAAGAAACTTATTTGGAGAAAGTTGGTTTAAACACAGTTGAATATCCAGCGTATGTGCTTTATGAAATGCTCTATCAAAACGAAAACTGGGAAAAGATTGACCTTATTGCGACTTTGGTTTTGTCAGATGATGAAACGACATTCCGAAAAATCTCTTATTTGACTGGTGCGGAATTCGTGCTTTTGGGAAGTGTGCAAGATGATGCTTCTGAGATTGTTGTCCCAGACAGAAACTATGACAATTTCCAAAATGGTGGAGAATATGATGTCTATAAAAATGCAAACACAAAAGTTTTGACAAAAGCTTTCAGTGATGGAGATTCTATTAAGAAAATTCAACACGATATCAAAATTGATGAAATCGCAGACGGATTAACTTCACAAATTGGATGGTCTGTTGCAGGTGATTTGTATGAAGAATATTCAAGAATCACACTTGTTTCAAAATATACAAAAGTTTCGTTTGATTTGAAGTTTGTCGATGTTGACGGAAATCCAATCAGAACGGGAATTTTGCCAACAGCTTACATAGATGGAAATACAAATTTGGGGCTGCCAGATGATGGAAAAACGCAAGATGTTAAAATAAATTTCACAGCGTCTGATTATTACAAACTTTTGGAAACAACTTTGGATGGAAAGATTTCAGTTGTTTTGACTGGAAGAAATATTCCAAATGCAAAGGAAAATGTTTTGATTGTTGCAGAAACTGTTGCAACACAAGTTTCTGAAAGTGATAATGGACAAGGTTGGCTCAATAATTTCAATGAAAACAATGCAGAATTTTTCAGCGTGGGCAGTGTAAGCAAAAATGGAAAGTTGTCAATGTATGACAATGCAGACAAAACTGCATATGACAATTATCAGTTTACACTTTCATTCACAAATGAGCTTCGTGCTGGAAAATACACAATCAAATTTGTTTGTCAGCCGGTAAATTACTCAATCGATTTTGGTACAAAGTTTATCAAATATGACCAGAGCGAAAACTATTCTGCAATGGTCGCATTAGACAAGACAATCCTTACTGATGAGAATTTGGTTCAAGGTTTGCCAACTGTCGTTGCAAAGAAAAATGCACAGGCAATTGAGAGCGGAGATGATACAATCCTTTTCAGCGATGAAATCTCAATGGAAACTGCACTTGGAGACAACAACGGTTACACATTCTTTGACTGGTATGTTGAAAGTGAAAAGTGGTCAGGCTTTTTGAAAGATTTTGATGCTAATCTAGGCAGAAGTCAGGATATTGAGTTTGTTTTCTCATCAATTTATGACTATGTTGCAACAGGTGTAACATCAGCAGAAATTGTTGGAAAGAGAAATTACAAAGTTGAAATAAACGCTGTTTATATCAGAAAAGAAATCGACATAACTCTTAGCGACAGAGTTTCAGTGACAGGTGATGACTCTTACACAACCGCAGGAAGTTTGGGTGTTGTTATATCATTCAACAGAATCAATTATTCTTACAGTGTTGATACTGCAAATGATGCAGAGCAAGATTTGTTTGTGTCATTTGGTAAAGGTGGAACAAACGGCGATTCATACTATTTCAATGGCTTTATAATTTTGAATTCATCAAATGCTGTGGTGGACACAATTTATTCAGGTGATGGGGTTGCATTCACTGGGGCGTCAGTTAAGAGTTTCTTCATTGACAAATTGGAAAATGATGAAACAATGAAAAACTTGACTCTTTACACGCTTGTTCCTATTTTGACAAGAAAGACCGCAAACATCTCATTTGTTTCAGGCACTGGAAATGGAATTGATGGTGCTTACACCGATGGAAAGAATGGAAAAGTTTTTGATGTGGATGGAAACGAGACAGCAAATACAATTGTTACAATTTCTGATGTTGGTGTTGGAAGTTCAATCTACTTAAACACAACAAATCCAAATTTTGAAACAATGGTTGACGGAACAGCAAAGAGTGTTGTTATTGACGAGTTGTTTGCTGGCAGAGTTGGCTATACAACACCAGCAAATGCGTATTGGTATTGGTCAAACGGTGCAAGTAGCGGGGCATTGAACGGCTCACAACTCTTTGTTGCAAGTTCTTACTTTGTCGGCACAACTGACGACAAGACTTCTATCGAGCTTGTCGTTTACAGAAACTGGACTCCAAACTCATACATTATTCAATTTTCAAGAAACCAAGGTGTGTTTGGCGGAGACAATGTTGCAAACGAAAGTGTTTCAATCACAGTAAACTATGACCAAAAAGTGGAAGGCGTATTGACATTTAATGACATTTCAAAAGTTGGTTATGCGCTTGCCGGTTGGACACTTGCAATTGACGACAAAGATACAATCGTTTTTGATGAAAACGGACAAAGCAAAGCGTACGAAGCAATTATTGATGAATTTGGAAATTATATTTCAACAAACAATTTAAATGTCTATGCTCTTTGGACTCCAAAGACTTACAAGGTTCAACTTGTGACAAATGGGGCAAACACAATTGCTGGGAATGAAGCCGAAAGCACAATTGATTTTGAAATGGCATATGGTGCTTCATTTGCGGAAGCCTTTAATGCTTACGGTTTGATGGCAGGCGAAAATGCACCAACTCGTGAAGGGTTTGTATTCAATGGAGTTTATGCAAGCGGGACTTACACTCAGACAATTACATCTTCAACTTTGTTTAGTGAGACTCTTCCTGGATGCGTGCTGAGTGACAATGAAGACGTATCACTTAAAATCTTCATCGACTGGCAATTTGACTCAACTCATCTTGCTCTGAGCCTTACACAAAATTTGATTTCAAAACAGTACACATCAAATGATGTAATGTTCTACATTGCAGAGTTCTTTGAAAATGGGTTTAATGCAGATGGGTATATCGTGGAAATTGTTGACGACCAAACAATTTCAATCACTGTAAACGATGCTGTTGGGGCAAAAGTGAATGTTGAAATCACTTCCGCTATGGTTGATGTAATTGGAAATTCTGCTTTCTCTGCTGAGAATGTCGGCTTGTACAATGTGACGCTTGTATTGACATTGGAAGACCTGATTTCAGAAGGCGTGACACTTTATACACAAACAATCAGTCTTTACGCACAGATTTCAGAAACAACTCTTTCTGTTGGAATTGAAAGTGACAACGAAGATGTTTGGCTTGTTAATGTCAAGAGAATTATGTCTAAGTTTGTGCCAAGTGCAACAATGGCACGTATTGAAAATTGCAACACTTTTGATGCGTTTGTTAAGAATGTTTTAAGTTCGCTCGACAGCACTGTTACATCAGGTGTGACAAACAAGCAAGCGTATGAGTTTGTGATGTACAAATACTTCTATATGCTCACTTCAACAAACTACAAAACTTACAAAGAAATGACTTATGCTGATTTTGCAGAGCAGAGAGCAACTATTGAAAATGATGTAAAAAATGTTGTTTCAAGAATGTATTTCTTCGATTTCTACAACCATAAAAATTCTGCAATAAATGATTTCTCTGTTTATAATAATTCGATTGTGTTCAGTTCTCCAACTGTGGAAAACCCAAGACGAGAAGTTGAAATCGACAGAGTTGAAATATCTGCAACAAGCATAAATGTTGACACAACTTATTATTTCAGAGCTTACATAAGAAATGCTGATGGACAAAACAGCCTTGGCAATTTCGTTTTGAACTACGACGAAAATGGTGATGCGTATGTCAACCTTGGGCAAGTTTATATTTTGCCAGAGCTTTTGGAAGTTGAAAATAGAGCTGCGTCAAAAGCTGCCTATTACAACGCAAATCTTGCAAGTGCTTCATCAGCTTGGCAAGGAAATCGTCAAGAACTTATGCTTGAAGGCTTTGAAGGCTATTACAAGATTGACGACACATTGTATGCAAAAGCAAATCTTCTTACTTCAAACAATGGAAAAGAAAAGGAGGATGTAGATTATAGCTTTGTTTCTGATAAGAATTATCTGTATTACACAAATGTTTCAATCTATGAAAGAAGCGTTTTGAATGGCGAGATTGTGATGACTGATGTCACAAACCGTTATAAACTCATCCTTGGCGAAGATGATATCTTCTCAATTTTGAATGTTGACGGGGTTGCAACAATTGACATTTCTGCAAAATATTTGACCTATCTTAATGGCTTTATGAACTTTGGAGAATTGCCAACAACAGTTTCTCAAAACTTGCTTAGAATCACACAAGTTACTTATGATTTGAACGATGGACTTGGGGTGAGAAGATTGTCAGATTCAACAAATGGTTACTTGCAGGTAAGAAACTATGAAGACAACGGCGTTATTATTTGTCAAATCGAAAACAACAACGCAAACGAAATCTCAGCGATTTTGTCTAAGTTTGTTTTGACAGTAACTGTTTCAACAACAGAAAAATCTTTAAGTGACTATTTGGCTCTTTACAAGTGGAGCGAAACTGAGACTTTCAATATCGACGGAACGATGGAAAACAACACAAGTTTCACAATTGAAAAAGCTTCATTATCAGAAGAAGCCGGAATGGTGACAACTTACAATTTGTATGCAGTTTATACAGATATGGTCTTGGTAAATTACAACTTAAATTTCCCAAGCAACTACTCAACTTCTTCTGCAACAACTTCATTGCTTAAACTTGGTGCTTCAACTGTTGAAGACTTGCTTATGCCAAACGAAAATGGTTTCAAGCTTGCTTCTTTGACTTCAACAAAGACGAAAGTTTCTTATGAAAAGCTTTTTGACAGCACTGATGGAACTTTTAAAGGAATCAATTCATCTGACAGACACGCAAAGGTTGAACTTGAAGCTAAGTGGATGATTGAAGAGATGACTTATGGACAAAGCTTGACAGAGTATAAGACAAGTGTTTATGGATTTGAATATTTGTCTGTTGACGATGTTGTAAGCATCTATAACAAAAACGAAAACCTTTTCAACTACACTTATGAATGGTACAAGGGCGACGAACTTATTTCAAGAGTTGAAAGATTCACTCTTGATGGAAATGGAACAGTTGATGACAACGGGACTTACAAACTTGTTGTAACCGCAAATGTTAAGAAAGAATTTTTGACAACTGCACTTGTAAGCAGTGAAGGTGCAACAAATTCCTTTGAAGTGACCTTTGAAATGGAGTTTATCAAAAATAAACTCAATGAAATCACTTTTGTTGGTGACTCAGAGTTTGATTATGACGGACAAGATAAGCTCAATAATTGGTATTTCAGAGTTGAATATGCAATTTATGATACCGAACTTGGACAGTATGGAGAAAATCCAAATTATTTGCTTGAATATTATGCTGGCGCAAGAAATTTAAACATCCAAATCACAAGAAATGGCGTTTTGACTACATCAATGAAAGACGCTGGCACATATATAATCACAGTGTCAGGAAGCGATGTTGTATATTCAAATTCAGCAGAGTTTGGCACTTTGACTTTTGAAGTTGTTGTTAAACCTTATGAAGTTGAACTTTCAGAATATGAGATTAAGTACAGCAAAAACTTCAACGGTGAAGAACCAGAACTTATCAGAGACATCTATCTTGCAAATGAGACAGTTAGATTCAGCTTTGTAAGGGGCTTTGGCGAAGATGTTGGAACTTATGATTTGACAGTTGCTTCATTGACAGAAGCTTTGAAAGACAACTACACTGTTAAGATGAACGGAGTTGTTCTCTTTGAAAATGGAAAACTTACACAACTTGGAAAAACAACAAGCGTTGGAACTTTTGAAATTTTGACAAGTGGAACATTGAGACTGTCCTACAAGGTTTCAGATGCAAATCCAGAAACAATTGAAGTGGGTTACAGTGCGGATGGATACAGAGTTGAACTCGATGACTTGACGCTTAAAATTTACAATGGAAGCTTGCCAATCAAGATTTTGACTTTGAATTTGTTTGACGAAACTGCTGATGCACAAATTTCAAACTCAGAAGTTTTGTCGTTGCTCTTGGATAGTTTCAAAAACGTTGAGCTTAAACTGTTTGACACTGCGTCACACGAAACTGTTACAGCAAGTGGAACATATACTTATGTTTTTGAAGGGTTGGAAGAAATCTCAAAATACTATTCAAATCTCACTTTTGCACAAGGTTATCAATTTGTTGTCGGAAAGATTTTGATTGATGCATCAGAACTTGCTTTGGACAAAGTGTACGACGGAAAAGCAACAGAATACTTTGATGTTAGTGGCACAAAAATTGAAGACATTGACAGTTTTGACGGCGTTTACATCTTGGCAACTTATGCAAGTGCACACGCTGGACAGACCAGAGTTGATTTAAGTCTTTTGGATACAAATTCATCAGACGCAATCTCAAACTATCAACTTTCAGAAAGCAGTGCACAAGCGACAATTTCAAAACTGTCTGCAAGACTTACTGCAACAATGAGCAAGGATGTTTATGAATATGGTGAAATTTCAATAAGCAATCTTGACTCTAATGTGAACAAAAACTACACTATTTCTGACTTGAACGGGAATGATGTATCTGACATTTTGGCAAACGGTTATTATAATATTCAATACTCTTTGCCAACAACTGCTCTTGCAAATGCAAATGGTTATGTATATAAAGGAAGTTATCAACTTCAAGCAACAGCTTCATTTGATGATTTTAATATGAATCTTTACTTGCCAACAGTTGTGATTGCTGAAAAGAGAATCAATAAAGGAATCTCAGTTGGACAGTTCTCAATTCTTGCAAGCGAAAATATTGAAGCAACTTATAAAGAAACCTACACTTTCAGTGAAACGGGCGACACATTTGATATTCTTTACAGTGTTGTTGGTGCAACCGTTGGAAGTCCAGCAGTTGTTGGACATTATTCTCTGGCTTTGGCAGAAACAGAATATGTAAACGGAAGCATTGTTTTGAGCATTGAAGCAGAAAATAATGGTTTTGAAGTAAAGACAGAAGAAAATCTTGTTTACATAACTTTGGATAAAGACCTTTTGTCTGGTGTGTATAATGGACTTGCATACAGCTTGACTGTGGATGCTTCTGCAAAAACTTTATCAGTTGCTAACAACGGCGTAACGGAAACTGCAAACCTGCAATTTACTTATGCCAGCGATGGCTCCGAAGTGGAAGATGTCGCTTTCAACAGTCTTGAAATCTTCTCAGGAACAAACACAACTTCATTTGTTGATGCGGGAAGTTTCAGATTGTCACTTCGTGCAAATTCTTCAACTCACTCAAACTTTGCTTTTGCAGAAGAATACAATTTTGTAATTTCAAAGAAAGAAATTGATGCAAGCAGTCTTGCTCTTGAATGGCAATACACAGGCTCTGCAACTTTCACAATCAATGAGTTTGATGGGAAAGTTGGAGAAGACGGGGTTTCACTTGTTGCAAGATTTGCCAGTGCGAATGTCGGGGAAGACATTGATGTAACAATGTTCTTGCAAGGCGTAAAGAGTGTAAACTACGAACTTAAAAACACTGACGGACTTAAAGGAAAAATCACAAAGGCTGATGCTTACATCGCTCTTACAAAAACAGATTTTGTTTATGGAAACTTGACATCAAGAGATGTTGTTCCATTCACAGTGACAGCAGGTGGCTTTGCAATCTCAGCTTCACAATACAATATTGTTTTAAATGTGGTGGATGCAACTTACTCCACTGCAAGATACTTAAATTGTGATACATATTTGGTTTCACTTGATGAAAGTTCAAGCTCTGCAAACTATAATTTGATTTTTGCAAGTGGACAAAGCATAACAGTTTCACCATTTGAAATTTCTGTACTTCTTCAAACAAGTGGACAATTTATTTATGTTTATGGTGCAAGCGAAACAACAACGGATGAATTTGTTGGCGACTTCTCAACTCCACTCAACGAAGTGATTAGACTTAACTTCACAAGAGAAGATGGCGTTGAAGTTGGCTATTACAAAGTTTTGTCAGCAAACTCACTTTCTGCAAATTATCAGGTTGCAAGCGTCACAGACAGAAGTGAAGGTGCATTCAGAATTGCAAAAGCGCAAGAAATGATTTATATCTTGATGAGCAATTCCCCAGAAGTTTTGGGCACAGACGACGAAAGTGCAACAATTGTTTATGATGGAAACCTTTATGATAAGGTTACTGTTGCACAAAAGGCAGGAAGCAAAAAATATCAACTTGTGTTTGAAAGCACAGCAAGAACATCTGCAAAACAATACTATGACCTTAACTACTATTCTTATAATGCCGAAGAAGACAAATACACGCTTCTTAGTGATGTGACTGTTGATGGACTTAAAGCAAACATCACTTTTGCAAATGGAACAGGCGGAAGAAACTTTGGAAATTATGTTATTAATGCAACAGATGAGACTGCGGACAATCTCCAAGTGTCTCTTGGAAAATACGGACAACACAGTTTCAATTTAAGCATTACAAAACGAGAAGTTTACTTTATAAATTCAACTATTACAAAAGTTTTTGACAATGACGATTCAGATATTGTCTATGATGAGCCAACGCAAATGCTTTCAGGCATTTTGGCGGACGATGTTCAAGGCTTGACTCTTTCAATCAGTTTGACACAAGATGGCAAACGAGCTAAATATGTTGGATACTCTTATGATGTTGAAGCAACTCTCATCGGCGGACAGACAAACTATAATTTGAATCTTTGCACAAGTGACGGGGATGCTCTTGTCGGAGAAATTATCCCTGCACTCTTGACTGTTTCGGTGAAAGACCAAACTTTCGTTTATGGTGAGTCAGTTGACATCGATTTTGAATATTCTTCTGATGTAAACCTTAACAGGTACGAGAAAGGTGTTGATGTCAAAGTTATGCCTTTCGCAGAAGAAGAACAGTATTCAACAAGCGGTTCTCTTAAAGTCGGTGACTACTCAATGGTATGCACTGTTGGTACACCAGATTTCAGACCAGTGTTTGTTGTCAATGGAAAAGAAGCAAACAATTTGAACGATGCAACTGTTTCAATCATTGCAAAAACGCTTACTCTTGAAGGTGTCAAGGAAGAAATTGAAGACATCTTCACAAAGAAGTATGACGGAACAAAAGATGTGGCTTTGCTTGACGAAGAAGGCGAAGAAAGAATCTTGCTTGTCGGCACAGTTGACAAAGACAAAGTTGTTTCTGACGGGCTTGGCGGAACAACCACAATTCACGCCTATGATGATGTGAAAATTGAAAGTGCAACTTATGCAACAGAATTTATTGGGCAAGCAATCACAATCAACTTCCGCTTGGGCGGGGCTGATGCAGGAAATTACGCGCTCTCTTCTTGGGAATATGGTGTGATTGAAGCCGTTACAGTGAAATTGAATTTCAACTACAATGCAAATGGAAGCAATGTTAAGTCAAATGTTGAAAATAGCAACTTGCCACAGCTTTCAGCACTTGCATTTCCATTTATGTCAGATTCATATCTGACTGCAAACTCAGCAAATGCAAATACAACATCTCTTAGAAACTTCCCAACAAATCTTACTGGAAGAACAGGTTTTGTGTTTGAAAAATGGACATTGTCATTCAAAAATGTGGCAGAAGGCTCAATGCAACACACTTTCCTTACTTCTGTTCTTAAAAAACTTGGAAAGACACTTGGACAAGATTACAGTTATGAAAACCAAGAGTTTAAGATTGATGTTGGAAACAACGCTGACACAGTTGAACTTTTGAAAGCCCTTCTCAACAATGAAACAGACTTGTTTGGAACTTATTACAAGAATGACGACATTGAATTTACTTTTGATGCAAACTGGGATATAAACAAATATCAAGTGAGCATTAAAGTCGCTGATGAGACCGGCGCTGATGCCGACTTTGGAAAAGTTTTGCTTGTGGCAGGGAATGGAGAAGAAATTGAAATTACTTCATCTGCAAGCTTCACAGGAAGATTTGACTACGGCACAAAACTTACTCTTAAAGCGATTGCAAATGAACATTGCACATATTATGGCTTCTACAATGCGACAGGAAGCATCCACTATGACAACGGTACAGCAAGTGGAGTTTCAGTTTCAACTAGTGCTGACGGAGCTCTGTTGACTGTTGCAAACCTTTCAACAACATACAACTTTGTTGCAAGATTTGAAGCTGAAAAAGTGAATGTTATATTTGATTTGTCAGATGCGTCTGACGCAACAATTTCATCAACAAAATTTGTGAAAGGCTCTGACAACAAGTATTCTTGGAGAGCAACTTATCTTGAACTTCAACAATTCTCTCTTGCAAACATTGGTTTGCATAGAGACGGTTTTGAACTTGTTTCAATTTCAAACGGAACAACTGTTGCTTCCGATTTTGAGAATACAAAGCTCTCAGCTTTGGTTTCACAAGGTCAGACAGAACTTACATTGACTGCAAATTTTGAAGCTGTTGGTGTGGTGGTTACTCTTGACTTTGCTGACGGAAAGACTGAGAACAAAAAGATTACTGTTCCTTTCAAACAAAATTATGCAGAAAGTTCTGACTGGATTGAAACTCCACTTCGTACAGGTTACAACTTTGTTGGTTGGTTTGACGCAAGTGGAAACAAAATCAATGGACAGAGCGTGCTTTCAACTACTCAAAACCACACTCTTACTGCGAGATGGCAAATCGCAAGTTTTGATATTTCAATCACTGTTGAAAATGTTTCAATTTCATCTTCTGCAAACTTTGTGAAGAATGGAAATGTTTACACTCTCAATGGTGTTGACTTTGAAACAGAGATTGAATTCAATGTTACCGCAGATGCTGGCTATACATTGGAAAATGTTGAGTCTTGGAATAAAAACTTCAAGGTGACAGTTTCAAGCGGTGTTGCCATTGTAAGCTTTAAGATGCCAGCAGAAAATCTTGTTTGCAAAATTTCTGCAACCGCAAAAACAAACACGGTTTCAGTTTTGGGCGATAATATTGGACAAATTTTAGCTTACGACATAACAGATGGAACAGAACAAGCTCTTTCTGTTGAATCAAACGCAGTCAGACTTCAAACTGGAAAAGCCCTGAAACTTGTTGTTTCTGCTTCTTACGGCTTCCAGATGCTTGAAGAAGTAATTTGCGAAGACGCTGATGTTGTTGTCAAAACATCTGTTGTCAGCGATGTGTTGACAATTGAAATTTCAAATGTTTTGAGAGATGTTTCAATTGAACTTAGCACACTTGAAGTTATCAATGACATAGTTGTCAAGTTCAGCGAAAACGACAAAGTGGAAGCTCTTGTTGTTGATGGCAATACTTACAGAGATTTTGATAAATTGCCAACGATGAGAAGAGTGGCTGGCGAAACACTTGAAATGTATCTAAAATACAAGCACGGTTATGAATTTGCTCAATTTGAAACTGATTCTCAGTATATCATTCAATGTGCTCTTGCAACAGAAGGTTTGTACGCACAGGAAGGCTATTACAAGATTGTCGTTTCAGATATTGAAGAAGATGGACAAATCTTGTTCACAAGCAAGATATCTCAATTTACTTTGAAAGTTGAAACTCTTTCTTACAACGAATTGAAGCAACTTGTTGACGAACCAGAAAACAAAGCATATATTCAAGAAAATTCACTTTCAAGCATTGTTGCAGATTTTGGTACAAAACTTACACTTTCTTACCAGATGCTTTCAATTTACAGTTTTGCAGGTTGGAGCAGAGATGGAGAAAATGTATTCAGCACTGATGAGATTTTGGACTATGAGCTTGTAGACAATGAAACAATCTATGCAATCTTCTCATCAATGAAGTTTACAATTAGATTTGGTACTTACAACAATTACACTCTCAACTCCGAATATGGCGAACCTGCACTTGAAAGAACTATCTATCAAGAAATTGCGGGATTTGGAGAAAGATATTTGGATGCTGACACCGAAAATGATATCTATTCACTTGAACTTTATTACGGTGCAAGCAAAACAATTTCTTATGTTGTTCCAACGGGGTATCGTTACTATGGTATTGGATATTACAACGGAAACAATTTTGTAATTCTTGAAACTGCTGAAAGCGGAGAACGCACTGTTCAGTTTACAATTTCAAGTCTTGAACTTGATGAAGATGTTGTTAACTTTGTTTTGTATGTCATTGTCAAGGCTTACAGTTTCAACATCAATATCAACACTGAAATTGACATTGAAGGCGTGAGAGAGCCTAACATTGATGTTGGTGGAGTTGAACTGCAAAGTGAAAACGGTTTGGGCGTAAATCAATATGGCTATATTGAAGGGACAAGAACTCGTTACAGCTCAGAAGATTTTGTAGACGGAAAACTTGTCGACGATAGAGCTTTCACGATTGTTGGATACACAGGTGAAGATGTTTACATCAAGATAAACACCAAAAAGGTTGGTTACAAATTCTTTGATGTGGTTTCAAACTCAATGCTTGTGACTGTTTATCAAATCGAGAAAGGCGAAAACTATGCAATCTATACAATAATGGGTGCAATTGGCGGAACGGAAGTGGACATTGATGTTTTGTTTAGACCAAACTTAAATGACATCAAAATTGGCTTCAAGGTATCCGATACTGACACTAACGCTGGTGCAATAAACTATGTGGTTGACGCACAAAATGCAAACAAGGTGTTTGCTTCTGGTAGAGACTATTCTTCAATCACTGTTTCAGCTTACACAGACAGCACTTTTGAAGTAGTTGCTTATATCAGAGTTGGCTATTATATTTACGAAAAGAATGTTGAACTTGTTTGCGAAAACGACATCATAGACAGAGATTCAATTCAAGTTGAACAACTTTCAATCAAACTTGATGGTTTCACAGCGAAAGTTA
This sequence comes from uncultured Lachnospiraceae bacterium, assembly GCA_964541365.1. GTDB lineage: Bacteria > Bacillota > Clostridia > Christensenellales > UBA1242 > Caccovivens. The sequence continues at coordinate 33,616 of CAZIPJ010000001.1, read as the reverse complement.
GCTTCATTGTAAAAGACTATCTGTTTGAAAATGAAATTTACATCCTTGTTCATCCAACAACTTACACAGTTAAGCTTGTTGAAGAAGGAAATGTGTTGGCAGTGGTTAAAAATGTTGAGTTTGGTTCTCGATTGGAACTTTCAGAAATAAACCAAGCAAACATTCAAATCCTTACTTCACAAGACAAGCTTGCGTTTGTCGATGGAAAACTTGCATTCTTGATGAGCAGACAAAACTATCACTTTGACGGTTTCTTCACAAGTGAAAATGGCGCTGGCGTGATGTACATCGACAGTGACGGCACAGTGCTTCAAGCTTGGAATGAAAGCGGTTATCAGCTCAACAGCTTAACTTCAAAATACGAACTTACTGAAAATGCTTACTTCAATTCTCAGACTGGGGAAATGGAAATTACGCTCTATCTCTACTGGTCTTATTACAAAACAAGAATTCATTTTGAAGTTGTTCCAAATGTCTCAATCAATGCAACTGCACAAGATATGGTTTCTGGTGTGGACTACACAAATTCTTGGTATTATCCAACATCAAAACTTTATATTGAAGTTGCTTTCAACACAAATATTTACATCAAAGCGCCAAAACTTCAAGGTTACAAATTCTATAAATTCGTCATCAAGCAAAAAGACATAAATGGAAATTGGCTTGAAGATGTGGTGACTTTCTCAGAAGAAGTGCCTTGGTCAACAAACGAACTTGACAAGATTGTTGAGTGCGATGTGCAAGTTGTTTACTTTGCGCTTGTTGATGTTGTTGTGTATGGCGGAGAAGGTGGTTTCAAGGTTGAGCAAGAAGCATCTGACCCACAGGCAAGAGCATTGAACGAACAAAACTATGTTGACACGACAAAGAACTTCAATCTTATTGCAGAGTTCAACGAGCAAGACTATGAGTTTGTCAGATGGAACAATGTCACAACAGGTCAAACTTGTTGGACAAAGGATTGGGAAGACCTTAGGGCGCTTGCTAAAACAACACTGATTTTGAACCTTCAAGGACGAACATTCCGAATGAGTTTCGCTGACGAAAGTGGAAACCTTTATGACTATACTTTTGGACAGATTTTGAATGTTGTTGCAACATCAACTGATGGCACAAGCAGGGCTTATAGACTTGGAAATTACAGTGCTGGACAATTTATCCCAGCTCTTGATAGAATTGATGTCAAAGTTGGAGACAAAGTAACATTTGCAGTTGCTGTTGACTATGGCTTTGCAATTATCTGGAACAGGGACGATATCAAATTCTCTCATTATGAAAACGGATTGTCATATTTTGACCTTGCCATTGAAAACTGCCCACAAGGCGACTTGATGAGAATTTTGCCAGAGTTCAAGAATGAAATAATTTCAATTTATGTAAACAGACGCTTTGCTGATGCAGATAAAGCTACAAATGCAATGGACAACAACTTTGTAAATGCTGCTGGTTACACAACTTTCAAGGGAAGAAGAGCAGACTTAATTTCTGCTTCTGCTGATGCACAAAGCATTGAAATTGGACTTGTTACAAACCAAAGATATGCAATCTCTTCTATTACTGTAAAAAATTATGATTTGACTTTGACAAAGGATGAACTTGTTTTCACCGACAAAGGAAACCTTATTTTGACAAAGGATTTCATAGAAGCAAAAGGAATTCTTGGAACTGTTCAAATTGAAATTGAGTATTACAGACTTCTTTGGGAAGATTATGCTGTTAGTGCTTCTGGCTTTGCTGGCTCTGGCACAGATGACGAACCTTTTGAGATTTCGTCAGTGGATGAATTGGTGCTTATGATGAGGCTCTGCAACAGCGGGGCAACTTATGGAAACGGTAAGCAATATCGAAGCGCAAGTTATATCTTGAAAAAGGATTTAGAACTTTCAGACAGATTCTGGACACCTATCGGAACAGAAGAATTCCCATTCAATGGTCTCTTTAATTTCAATGGACACAGAGTTTCAGGCATCTACAACGCATTCACTTACGAGACAGTAAGCTATGGCGGTTTGTTTGGAGTTCTTTCACAAAACGCAGTCATCTTGCAAGGTAAACAGGGTGCTGGTTGGTACATTTATTTAATCATCGGAATTATTGGATTGCTTCTCTTGCTCATTGTGCTGTTCATCATTATTTCAGTAAGACGCAAGAAGCGTAGAGAAAAACTTGCAAATAGATAATGTCAAAAGTTTAGCTTGTTCCAAGAGTGAAAATATTTTGGAAATTCATCAAATATAAATAAAGCAAGGGGGGCTTGTATGGAAATCCTTGCTTTATTTTTTTTGGGGCTTGTCCAAGGACTGACTGAGTTTTTGCCAGTGTCTTCATCTGGGCATTTAGTGCTTTTTTCAAAGTTGTTTGGAATTGAAGAAAGTTTGTTTGTCAGCATAATCTTGCACTGTGCAACACTTTTGTCCATTCTGCTCGTTTTTTGGAAAGATGTGTGGCAAATGCTTCGTCATCCGTTTTCAAAAGAGACGACAATGCTTGTCACTGCAACAATACCAACTTGTGTCATTTGTTTAATTTTGATGCCAATAATCAAGATGTCGTTTTCGGGGATGCTTTTGCCCGTATGTTTTTTGGTTTCCGCAGTTTTGCTTTTGTTGAGTGAAAGTGCTTCAAAGAAAAAACCGATGAAAGAACTTAGTTATAAATCCGCTTTTTTAATCGGTGTCGCACAAGGATTTGCGGTTTTCCCTGGGGTTTCAAGGTCTGGGACAACCATCAGCGCGGGACTATTTTCGGGGAATAAAAAGGAAGATGTGACAAAGTTTTCTTTCTTGATGTCAGTGCCAATCATCTTACTTTCATTACTTATGGAAGTATTTGAAATTGTGATGGGGAAAGAAGTCATCAAGGTCTCTATCGTTGGACTTGTGCTTTCTTTTGTGACAGCTTTTGCGACTGGAATTTTTGCAATAAAGCTGATGCTCAATTTAACAAAAAAATCCAAACTCAAATATTTTGCTTATTATCTTGTTCTCATTTCTGTCCTTACGCTGTTTATTTTGTGATGAAAAATGTCGAAAAGTAATGAGTGAAATTTTCTGTAAATAGATTACCACAGGAGCAGTTGTGAAAGAAAAAGAATATTACAAAAAAAGTGTGAGAGAGTGCCTTGAAAGCTTTGGCACAACGAGTGACGGTTTGACAGAGAAACAAGTCTCTGACAGACTGGTGGAATGTAAGAAATACGCTATTAAACCGCAAAAACACCAGTCTTTTTTGGTGAAATTCTTGTGCCAAATAAAAGAGTTGATGGTGCTGGTTTTGCTTGTTTCTGGCATAATTTCAATCACAATGGGAATTATCGAGAAGTCTTCAAGTGAGATTGTTGACGGTGCAATCATCTTGGGTATTGTTGTGATGAACGCACTGTTTGGAGTGTTTCAAGAAAGAAAGGGCGAGAAAGCCATTGACAGCCTGAAAAAAATGACTCAGCCAGAAACAAATGTTTTGCGTGAAGGGAAAGTTGTAAAAATAAAAACCAGCGAACTGGTCTTTGGAGATATTGTTTGTCTTGATGCGGGAAGTATTGTCCCTGCGGATTTGAGACTCATCGAGAGTGTTAATTTGAAAATCAACGAATCAGCACTTACAGGGGAAAGCGATGCGGTAAGCAAGGATGCGGATGCAATGTATGTTAAGGATGTCGCGCTTGCGGACAGAAAGAACCTTGCGTACTCTGGCAGTGTGGTGGAAAACGGACACGGCAAAGGTGTTGTTTACGCTCTTGGCACAGAGAGTGAAATTGGCAAGATTGCCGAAAGTTTGAAAGAAACAAAAAAAGAGACGACAAAGCTTCAAAAAGACATTCAGACTGTTGGAAAGATTTTGACTTATCTGATTTTGCTGATTGCAGGCATAACATTTGTTTTGGAAGTTATCTCAAATCCAAATGATATTTTGAACGCCTTTCTGACAGCGGTTGCAATTTCTGTGGCTGCAATTCCTGAAAGTATGCCAGCGGTTATTACGATTATTATGAGTTTGGGAATTGCAAAACTTTCCAAAGAGAAAGCGATTGTCAAACGAATGCACGCAGTCGAAACGCTTGGTGCGTGTGATGTGATTTGTTCGGACAAGACTGGAACGATTACTCAAAATAAGATGAAAGTTGAAAAGATTTTCACATTTTTCGGCAAAAAAAGTGCATACAACGATGTTTTTTTGAAAAATATGGTGCTTTGTAACGATGCAAAGCTTGGAGAAAAAGGTTATGTTGGCGGCTCAACAGAAGTTGCACTTTTAAACTATGCAAAAAAATGCGGTGTTGACAGGGAAGAGATTTTTGACAGGTTTAAAAGGGTTGATGAAATATCGTTCAACTCCCAACGCAAGATGATGAGCACGCTCAATGTTGTGGATGGACGAAACATTTGTTTCACAAAAGGCGCACTCGACAGGGTGCTTGCAAAGTGTAAATACTATGCCTGTGACAACAAGATTTTGCCTTTGGATGAATGTGCAAAAGAAAAAATCTTAGAACAAAATAAAAAGATGTGTCAAGAAGCCTTGCGCGTAATCTCCTTTGCCTTTAAAGAATGCGAAGGGCGTTTGGCTGATGAAAATGCTTTGGTATTTCTTGGTCTTTGCGGGATTCAAGACCCACCAAGAAAAGAAATCTTTGATGCAGTAAAGAAATGTCACGGTGCTGGGATGCGCTCTGTGATGATTACTGGCGACTATAAAGATACCGCTTTTGCAATTGCAAAAAAAGTGGGGATTGCAAAGAGCATTGAGCAAGTGTTGTCGGGAGAAGAGATTGATGCTTTGAATGATGCTGAGTTTGAAAAAGCTGTTGAAGAGAAAAGTGTATTTGCAAGAGTCTCCCCATCGCATAAGGTTAGGATTGTGCAAGCGCTTAAAAAGAATGGACATATTGTGGCGATGACTGGCGATGGGGTCAATGATGCACCAAGTTTGAAAAAAGCAGATATCGGAATCGGAATGGGAAAGACTGGTACAGATGTCGTGAAAGATGTTGCGGATATTATCATCACGGACGACAATTTTGCAACTATTGTGGTTGCAGTTGAAGAAGGAAGAAAAATTTACAGCAATATTCAAAAGACCATTAAGTATCTTTTCTCTGCAAATATGGCTGAGATTATGGCACTGTTTTTGATTACTATCTTGCTTCCAGGAAGAACATTCCTTCTGCCAGTTCAGATTTTGTTTGTCAATTTGATTACTGATTCTCTGCCGGCGATTGCACTTGGTACTCAAAAAGTAGAGCGTGGTGTAATGAGCGAAAAACCGAGAAACAAGTCTTCCGGACTTCTCTCTGATGGTGTGGGAGTGAGTATTCTTTGCCTTGGAATTGTTCAGACACTTTTGACGATGGGTGCATATCTTTATGGTTTCTTCTTGCATAACGAAACTGTCGCAATCACAATGGCTTTCTACACGCTCAACCTGATTCAACTTTTCTATATGTTTACGGCAATCACAAAAGAGAGTTGCTTCAAGACAAATCCATTCAAAAACAAGTTTTTCAATCTGTCACTTTTGGTTGGGTTTGGACTTTTGGCGCTTATGATGTTTACTGGGTTTGGCGGAGTGTTGAAACTTCAATCCCTGAGTCCACTTTCTTGGCTTGTGGTTTTTGGGCTTTCAATTTCAATTATTTTCATAGGCGAAATTTACAAGCTTGTTGAAAGGAAAATCGAGAGAAAGAAATTGCATTAGAAATAATGCAATTTTATTTTTGCATTTTGTGCGCTTTTGTGATAAAATCAACATATGGGATTTGTTGAAACAATAAAAAAACAGAGTTTTTTTGAAAATATATTGAAAAAGAAAGCAAATAACACACTTTCAAATTCGATAATGTTTTTTTGCGAAGACAGTTTGACAAGCCAGAAAGCCTTGATTTTGACAGCTTTACTTCTTGAATATCCAACTTTTGATTTGTTTGATGAAAAGAGTGCAGAGTTTTTAAAAATTGAAAACAGAATTGAATTGGATGTGAAAACTTATCCAAAAGGTGAAAAACTTTTGGTTGCGGATGCAAATGAAATTGTCAGCGAAGCCTACATCAAGCCTGTCAACTTGCCATACAAAATCTTTTTGATAAACAATTTTGATGTTTCCACAGAAGAAGCACAAAACAAACTTTTGAAGATTTTGGAAGAACCACCAAAGAATGTTTATTTTGTAATTAGCGTCAAAAATGAAGAAAAGGTTTTGCCAACTATCAAAAGCAGATGCGACAAGATTAAAATAGCACCACTCTCACAAGAAGAGATGAATGCGGTTTGCTTGGATGAACTTGCTTGCACGCTTGGTGGGGGCTACATTGGGAAAACTCTGGAATTGGCAAAAAACAGAGACCTTGCAGAAATTACTGCGCTTGCTGTCAGTCTTTTGACAGAGCTTAAAAGCAGCAAACAGGTATTGTCTTTTTCAAAGCGTTTGTTGGATGAAAAAGCAGAACTCAATTTGATTTTGGAAATTGTCTCACTTTGCATTGAAGACATCATCAAGCTTAAATGTGAAAGTGAAGAAATTTGCAAACTTAAAGGTTACAAAAAAGAGCTTAAAGATGTTGAGCCAGAGTTTTCAGTGGAAGCACTGTGTGAGATTTCTAGGCTGATTTCAAAACTTAGAGAAAAATTGGAATTCAACGCAAACTTGACTGTTGCGATTGACAATTTTTTGCTTAAAATGTTGGAGGTTAAATTCTTATGCAAGTAGAAGTTGTTGGAGTTAAATTTAAAAACAGCAACCATATATATTCTTTTGACCCAAACGGACTTGATTTGAAGATTGGGGATTATGTTTTGGTGGATACTGAAAAAGGCACAGACCTTGGATGCATCATCAAAGAAAGAGAAATGGTGGATGCAAGCACGCTTGTTTCTGCCCTTAAACGCGTGCTTAAAGTCGCTTCTGATGAGACGGTTAAAAAAGCAGAAGAATATGATAAGGAAGCAGAAAAATTCTATCCTATGGTGAAAAAACTTGCCAAGGAAGAAAAGCTTGATATGAAAATTGTCAAGATTGAAGCAAGTTATGACAACACAAGATATATTATCAATTTCACTTCTGAAAACAGAGTGGACTTTCGTGAACTTGTCAAAAAGCTCGCTGTCACAATGAAAAAGAGAGTGGAGCTTCGTCAGATTGGAAATCGTGACGAAGTGAGAATGCTTGGCGGTTTTGGACCTTGCGGAAAGATTTGTTGTTGTGTGCAGAATATGGGAGAGTTTGACCACGTTTCAATGAAGATGGCAAAAACTCAAAATCTTTCACTCAATCCTGCGAGCATAAGCGGGCTTTGCGGAAAACTTATGTGTTGCATTGCTTACGAAAATCCAGTATACCAAGAAGCACTTAAAGTTATGCCAAAGGTCAACTCATTTGTAAACACAAAAGATGGTCGTGGACAAGTGGTGTACAACAATCTTCTCAAACGAGAAGTGTCAGTTAAGTTTGTCAATGGCGATGACACAGACATAAAGGTTTATCCACTTAAAGAAGTGTCATTTAAAAAGGAAGACAAATGAAACTGAAAGAGAGTGAAAGACTGGAAGATTTGCAGTGCAATGGCTTGAAAATAATTCAGGACAAAGAGCTCTACACATTCACATCTGACAGTGTCATCTTGGCAAATTTTGTCAAAGCAAAAAAAGATGCACTTGCTGTTGAAATTGGTGCAGGTTGTGGGGTGATTTCAATCCTTGTGCAAGCAAAGACCGGCTTAAAAAATATTGTTGCATTTGAATTGCAAGAACCTATGGCTCAGCTTTGCGAGAAAAATTTGAGACTGAACAATTTGGAAGAGAAAATCAAATTGGTGCAGGACGATGTTAAAAATTTTGCACAATATGTAAAACCCGCAAGCGTGGATGTTGTTTTCTCGAATCCACCATTTTACAAGCAGACCGATTTTGCTCAAAGCGAAGTGAAAAAGATTGCAAAAGAAGATGTCTGCTTGCCAATTGAGACCTTGGCAAAGACTGCAAGTGTGATGCTTAAAAACGGCGGAAGTTTTTATTGTGTGTATGGTGCTGAAAGGATTGCTGAGCTGATTTCTGTTTTGCAAAACGAAAAACTGACAGTGAAAGAGCTTTTCTTCACCGAAAATGGAAAAGGGAAAATCAATTTGGCTGTGCTTAAAGCGGTGAAAGGCGGAAAGGCAGGGTGTAAAGTCTTGCCAAATCTTATTAGAAATGACGCCGACGGCAACTATCTTGAAAGCTTGCACACTAAAAATATACAAATAAAAAAAGACTGAGATTTTCAGTCTTTTTATTTATTTCCCATCGCCATTTGGGTTGGTTTTAGTAGGCGTTTCAGATTGGGTTGCGGTAGATGTTCCACTTTTTTCTGTTAAATCTCGCTTGGTGCGATTGAGAAGTCCTTTAAGCGACATATTAAGTTCAATTTGTGCAGCAAAAGCGTCATCACGCACACAAACTGAAAGTGATTCAAATCCAACCTGTTTGTTTTCTTTTAAAGAATTTTCGAATTTTTTTAAGCACGCTGTTCCGCGTCTACTTGATTTCATTTCTTTGATTAACTCAATATTTTTATTGCAGAGTGCTTTTTCAAAGTTGAGCCCATCAATTTTTTCATCAATCTGTGCAAGACAGCGGGTTATCTCTTCTACACTAATACTTACAGTGTGACATTGTGCTTCAACAGAACGAATCCATTGTACCACTTGCTCGACTTTCTTATGTGAATTTTTAGCGTCTTCATAGAGAGTGCTAAGACTTTCAAAAACATCATCTTTTTTTGATTTTCTTTTTATTCCCATATTGATTCTCCTTATTTTTCTCATTGTAACACGGGGGGGGGAGTTGTCAATATCTTTCTTAAAAAAAAGTGAAAACAATATGAAAATGCTAGCTTTTTAATAAAAAAGACTGAGTTTTTCAGTCTTTTTCTTTATTTTCCGTCACCATTTGGGTCGGTTTTTGTTTTTGTTTGTTTTTCAGTTTTATTTGACTTTTCTGCACTCATATATGCTTTGTACTCTTTTATTCCAGATTCTATTTTTCGGCTGAGTGACTCCATAGTTTCTTTAACGGAGATAGATGAAGGCTCTTTAAATTTATAAGTTCCAGCCTTAGGGTCATATGTTTTAAAGTCTATCTCTTGTCCAAAAACTGCGTGTGATATGAAGCTAAGACTTTCGGGTCTTAAAAATCTTTTAGTATCATAAGGAATTTCAGAGAGCGAAATACCGACAGCAGTATAAGAACCTTTTTCATTTTTACTTTCTTCCCATACAAGAGCGTCTTGCATAATCTTACAAATGGAAATTAGCATCATTCTTACTGCTATATCGCGCTCTAATGGAGCGAGACTTGATATTGACACAAACCCACCATCTTTGTATAATAGTGGACTTGATTCGTTGAATAAATTGCACGAATCAGAGCCACCGTATCGCTGAGTACGATAACACATAGCCAAAAGTCCCGCACAAAGTGTCCCAAAAGCTTTTTCTTCATTGCTGAGTGACTTATATATGCTATCTTTTGCAAATCCCTCTGCATATACCCAAAAAGTTTCCACCATATGTTTATCAAGATGTTCGTCAGCGTCATCGCAGATTGCACAACGCTTGATGTCTTCGAAAGTTAATGTAAATAATTCATCAGTGATTTTCATATTTTCCCCCTTAATTTTTCTCAGTATAACACGGGGGGGGGAGTTGTCAATATCTTTCTCAAAAAAAGTGAAAAAACTTGAAAATGCTAGCTTTTTAATAAAAAAAGACTGAATTTTTCAGTCTTTTTCTTTATTTTCCTTCGCCGTCTGGATTGACTTTGTTTCTAGCAGAATGTTCAGTATTTGATTCTTTATTTTCTGGGGAACTTGTAATTTGGGATTCTTTCTGTGTGCCAGCTGTATTTGTTGATTTTGGAGTTGTAATCTTTACTACTTCACTTTCTTTTCTGGCGGCAGTTGATTCGTCCGTTTTATTATCAGTGATGTTGCTATTGGCATTTCTGGCATATTGAAGTGTTTTCTTTAATTTTTTTCTACTTTTGAGTCATCTATAACAACATCAGTTGGGTCTGCACCATTTTTAAGCAACTTCTTCGCCATTCTTATATTTTTAAAGTCGATTGTTTTTTGTAGAGCAGAGATAGAACCAACTTTTATGTTTGGATTTGCACCCGATTTAAGTAAAAGGTCAAAAATTGCTTCTTTTTCTCCCCTTATAGCTTCAAACAGTGGTACAAGTTTGCGGTGGTGTTTTTCCGAGCAATAGTTTACATCTGCACCAAGATTAATGTACCTAGCAATAGTGTAAGGATTATATGTCTCATCGTCTCTTATTAGGCTTAAAAACTCTTCATTAAACTTTTCCTTTGCTTCTTTAAGTTTTGATTCAAAATCTGCCTTACTCAACTTCATGTCATCAGAAATAAGTTCCGGCTTAATCTTTGCTCCAAGAGAATTCAATACCATTATTGAGTGAGTGTTACCCTTTTTGAGTGCTTCCAACAATGCAATATTAATGTTTGCACCACGCTCAACAAGCTCATTTATAATTTCTTGATTGCTTTGGCTGTATTTAAATTCACAAGATGCAGCATTTGCGAGAATTTTGGACCACTCATATTCATTAGTCTTTGGATAATGTTTCAAACATTCATCCATAATTTTAAATCTTGTTTCAGAGAGTATGAGCCAGTTTGGGTGGAAAACCATCCAAAAACAATTTGAGAAATTTACATCTAATTCATCAGGTGCATATTTTAGTGCGTTTTTTACTAGGCTAACTAATTTACCTTCGCTGAAAGGCTTTTCATTGTCTCGTCGATAATAGGTGTCGACAAGCAAAATCATAAAATGTAATTGTTCATAAAAGTCATACGCATACACAATGTCGCCGCTCTCAGTTTTGAACCTTGAAAGTGCTTTTTGCAATTTCTTGTATTTGCCAAAATTTCTTTCTTCAAGAGCATCTTTACATTCTGACCCTAATGAGTCTATATTCTCTTGTTCTGCATCAGTTAAAGTCTCAATATCAATATTTTTCACTTTTGCTTTCATAAATTCCCCCTTAATTTTTCTCAGTATAACACGGGGGGGGAGTTGTCAATATCTTCTTTGGAAAAAATGAAAAGAATCTGAAAATAATGGTTTTGTGTATATTTTTTGCTTTCTGTTATTCAAAAATGTGTGAAATAAAGAAAGTCACGCACAGAATGGAACGAGTTCCTACATCACTTTGCAAACTAGGCAGGCAAGGGTTGTCCCGACAAGTGAACAAAACAGTGCAACGGGGATTGCATACAAAAGTTTTTTCACTTTGGTTTGTGAGATATAAACGGTGGCAACATAGAAGATTGTTTCGCTGCATCCCATAATTACGCAGGCACAGCGGGCGATGTAACTGTCTGCACCGTAGGTGGTGAAAATATTTTCCAAAATTCCATAACTGCCACTGCCAGTAAAGGGGCGAAGAAGTACAAGCTCGCAAAGCTCTGTTGGGATGCCAAGCAGATTGAAAAACGGAGAGAGAAGTTTGCCCAAGAGAACTGTTATACCGCTCACTCTCAAAAGTGCAACGGCAATCAGAATGGATGCGATGAATGGGAAAATGTCCACAACAAGTTTTATTGCCCCTTTTGCGCCTTTAACGAAGTGGTCATAGGTGTTTATGCGTTTATAGATGCAATAGACGAAAAGAAGCAAAAATAAGGCGGGTAATATATATACACTCATCTTGCACTCCTTGTGGAAGGCTTGTCCAATTTTCTTTTGAATTTGTCAATCAAGTGGACAAGCACAATCCCAAGTGCAGTTGTGCAAAAGGTGACAAGAAGAGTTGGCAAGATTATGTCAGCGGGGTTTGCAGAGCCTGCACTTTGCCTTAGTCCGATGACGGTGGTTGGGAGCAGTTGGATTGATGTTGCGTTGACCACGATAAGCATAATTATTGCAAAGGTTGCCTTTCCGGATTTGTCGTCAAGAGCTTGCATTGCACGGATTCCCATTGGCGTTGCAGCGTTGCCTATGCCAAGCATATTTGCGGAGACATTGAGTGCAATTATTTTTTGTGTTTCTTTGTCTTCAACTTTGAAAATTTTTCTAATTAGTGGGCGAAGCAGTTTTGCAAGTTTTTCGGCAAGCCCGCTTGCTTCAACAAGTTCCATAATTCCAAGCCAAACTGCATAAATTGCACAAAGTTCTATGCACAGTTTCAAAGCACTGGCAGAAGCTCCAATCATCTCTGAAAGCACAGCTGATGGGTTTGTGATTAGCAGCACAAGCACGCCCCCAAACATCATTATTGTCCAAAAAATATTCATAAGAAATTTTATGATTTTGGGCGATAAAAAAGACCATTTTGCATATGGTCTTAAACGACATTAAGAAAGTCCATAGGACACCGTCAATGAAGGTTAGGCTTCAAAGTAAACGATTCCAGCGCAGCCTGGTCCAGCGTGAGCACCGATGACAGGACCGACAATGCTTGTGTCAGAATTTTTTACATCAAATTTCTCGTTTACTGCTTTTTTCAGAATGGCAAGTTTTGCAATATCATTTGTGTGCCCAAAGTATATTGGTTTTGTTTCATCAATAGATTTTATTTCTTTAATAAGGCTTTTGACTGCGCTTGCGTATCCGATTCCCTTTGCCACAACATCAAGCTTGCCGTCTTTGAATGTGAGAATAGGTTTGAGGTTTAGTGCGGTTGCTGCAAGGCCTTTTGTAATAGACAATCTTCCGCCTTTGACGAGATATTTAACAGTATCAACAACTGCAAGAAGTCTCAATTTTTCAGATGCGTTTTGCATTTTTTCTTTAAGTTCTTTTGCATTTTTGCAAGTTTTTGACAATTTCACTGCTTCATAAACCAAGGCTCTATAAGCAAAGGTTACGGCTTTCGTATCATAGATTTGCAAATTTGGTTTATTGATTTCGGCAGAGACTTTTTGCAGATTTTCAAACGAGCTTGAAAGTCCGCTCGACAGGCACATAACAAAAACTTCATCTCCCTTTTCAAGAAGCGGATTGATTTTTTCTTGGTATTCATAGGCAGAAATCAGACTGGTCTGTGGAAACTTTTTGCACACTGCAAGTTTCTCATAAAATTCTTCTGGCGACAAATTAACCCCAGAAATGTATTCCACATCATCAATAAGCACTTTCATTGGAATGATTTCAACGCCAAGCTCCTTTGCTTCTTTCAAACTTAAATCGCAAGTGCTGTCCGCAATAATTTTTAACATTTTCTTTCTCCTTTACTTGATTTGACCGTTCGTATATGTTACACTTGTAACAGTGGTTAGTTTAACAAATTTATATTCATCAGCAAAGTGGAAATGCGTAGGTTTGTTGAAACTGTGACATAAGGGGGTCAAATGTACCAGCAAGTGCAAAGAAAAAACAAAAGTAATTTGTTTGTGAGAGAGTGTATTTGTCAATCGCTTTTCAAACTTCTTGAAAAGAAAGAGTTTGAAGATATTTCTGTGACTGACATCATCACAAAAGCAGGCGTAAGCAGAATGGGATTTTATCGCAATTATGAAAGCAAACAGCAAGTCATTGAATCCTATATTCTGGAAATTTTTGTCAAAACAGTTGAGAAAATCCAGACTGAAAGGGCGTTAAGTTTCAAGGTAAGCAATATTATGGTTACGACGCTGACCACTTTCAAACAATATGCGGATAAGATGAAGCTGTTTTTGGATAAAAAACTGGATTGGCTTTTGTTTGGTTGTTATTGCAAAGCATTTGATTATCTTGCTCAAAACAAGAAAAATTCTCGCATAAGAGAATATTCAAATCAGATGTTTATTGGAGAGCTTTTCAATTTTGAAATGAGTTGGGTCAGAAATGGGATGAAAGAAACCCCAGAACAAATGGCAAGGATTTTTTATTACATCTTGCAAAGAAGACTCAACACCAAAAATTTTGTGTAAAAGGCTTTGTTTATTGCTTATTTTGATTGAATTTGGTATAATTTTTGTATGGAATTGATTGATGTACACGGTCACATCACTGACGAATGGTTTGATGATGTGGATGCCGTGATTGAAAGAGCGAAAGTCGCTGGGGTGAAAAGGCTTGTTTGTTCTGCCTTTAATCTTTCATCGTCAAGGGAAGCGGTCGCTTTGGCTGAGAAAACTGGCTGTGTTTATGCAAATGTCGGCTTTCATCCAGAAAACACAAACGAAATTGAAGCATCATCACTTGAAGAAATTGAGAATCTTGCAAGACACGACAAAGTTGTGGCGATTGGAGAGATTGGGCTTGACTATCATAGGGAAGGTTTTGATAAAGAGACTCAGAAGAAGTATTTTATCAAACAAATTGAACTTGCCAACAAATTGGGAAAGCCTATTGTTGTTCATTCAAGGGATGCGATGGGTGACACAATTGAAGTATTAAAGAAAAATCCACCCAAGATGCCAAGCTTAATTCACTGCTTTGGCGGAAGCGTGGAAAGTGCAAAAATCTTGTTTGAACTTGGCTTTTCGTTTTCAATCGGCGGAGTTGTGACTTTTAAAAATGCAAAAAGCTTGCCTGATGTTGTGAAAATGCTTCCAAAGGAGAGAATTTTGCTGGAAACTGATTGCCCATATCTGACGCCAGTGCCATTTCGTGGGCAAAGAAACGAGCCAAAGAATGTTGTTTATGTTGCAGACGAAATCGCAAGGCTTAAAGGCGTTTCAATTGAAGAAGTTGCACGCTTTACCACAGAAAATGCAAAAAGGTTGTTTAATTTATGAAAGATTTTGTTTTTAAGAAAAAGTATGGTCAAAACTTTTTGAGTGACACAAATTTGCTTAAAGCGATTTGCGGTGACGCCGAAGTTGATGTGGCGAGCGAAGTGCTGGAAATTGGTGCGGGTGCTGGAAGTCTGACAGAAGTTTTGAGCCAAGCGGCAAAAAAAGTTGTGTCATTTGAGATTGACAAGGATTTGTCAGAGCATCTTTTGTCTCTTGCTCTGCCTAATGTTGTTTTTGTTTTTGACGACTTTATGAAATATGATTTGAAAAAAATCGAAGGTATGTTTGCGGGCGAGTTTAAGGTGGTTGCAAATCTTCCTTATTACATCACCACTCCAATCCTTTTCAAACTTTTGGAAGAATCAGAGAAAGTGCAGAGTTTGACGATTATGGTGCAGAAAGAAGTTGCAGAAAAAATCTGTTCCAAAGTCGGAGACAAAGATTACGGAATCCCAACAGTTATGACGGCATTTTATGGAAGTGCAAAAATCACCAGAATTGTCAAGCGTCAAATGTTTTATCCCGCTCCAAATGTGGATTCTGCAATTTTACACATTGAAATTGACAGAAACAAATTTAAAGAGATTGACAAACAAAAATTTTCAAAGTTTGTCAAAGCTTGTTTTGCAATGCGAAGAAAAACGCTTCTCAACAATCTCAGCTCATTTTATGACAAGACAAAACTTAAAGCCGTTTTGGGAGAAGAAACGCTTGCAAGAAGAGCAGAAAGTTTTTCTCTTGAAGAATTTGTTGAACTTTTTAAAAAATGTCAGAGCCTGTAATTTCACAAAGTTTTTAAGATTTTAATATAAAAGAATATGAAATGTACGGATGAAGAGATGATTATGCTTGCCACTTCAATTGCAATGGAACTTGCAAGGGGACTGGATGTTGACGAGCTTGAAGATTTAAGAAATTTCGTAAATCAGATTTCTTGTTCTGTTTCAAACTTGATTACAAGAAGATATTGTGTCATAAAAAGAAAAAAAGACTGAGTTTTCAGTCTTTTTTGTGTTTAGATTGCTTCAACAATTACATTAAATTTTGCTGTGATTTCTGGGTAAACTCTTGCAACGACAGTGTATCTGCCTGCGGTTTTGATTGGCTCTTTAAGGTCAATCTTTTTCTTGTCAAGAGTGATTCCGATTTTTGCAAGTTCGTCAGCGATTCCCTTACTTGTTACAGAACCAAAAGTCTTTCCGTTGCTTCCGCATTTGATTTGAAGAGTGACAGTTTTTCCTTCGATACGCTTTGCAAGCTCTTTCGCTGCCAAAACTTCTTGTTGTTTGTGGAATTTTGCTGCATCATTTTGGATTTTATTTTCATTTAAAGCACTATTGTCTGCGATTTTTGCACTGCCGTTTTTAAGAAGAAAATTCTTTGCAAAGCCGTCAGAAACTTCTTTCACTTCTCCTTTCTTTCCTGTGCCTTTGACATCTTTAAGTAAAACTACTTTCATTTCTCGCTCCTTATAGCCTAAGTTTACAATAATTATGTTTATGTTGTCAAGGTTTGGGCAATATTTTGGCAAGGAGAAATTATGGATATCAGATGTAGAAAAACATTGTGCAAATTTAATGACAGTTACACTTGCAAAGCAAAGGGGATTTTGATTAAGAAAGGCTGCGATTGTGAGCAATATGAAAAAAATCCGGGGAAACAGGTCTCAGACAAAACAAAGCTTATCTTCACAGACGAGCCACCAAAGTATGCACCACAAAGAGATTCAAAGACAATTGAGATTGGGTGCAAAGCACATTGTCTTTTCAACCAAGACGGAAAATGTGTGGCTAATGGGATAACCTTGAATGATATAAAAGAAAAACCACTTTGCGTTACATTTTTAAGAAAATAGGACTTTTGTATTTTTAAAAATATGTTGCAAATGAGACAGATGTGTTGTATAATACAGCTATGGATAAGAAAAGAAAAAATATTTCACATTTGGATGCTGCAAAGCCTGAAACAAATGAAAAACCAAATCCAAATGTTGAAAAACTTAAAAAAGATTTTCAAGAAGTGTCGCTTTATCAAGCAAAAAGAGCAAACTTGCTTCTTGGAGAGTTTTCTGCTGACGGGAAATATTCTCTCACAGATGAAAAACTTTTGCAAGACTTGGTCTCAATGCCAAAGGTACTTCAAGAAAGAGTTGACAATGTTGTTTATGCACACACAAAATACAAGGGACTGAATGTTAATTTCAAAGTTGAACTTGACATTTCAGAATCATACTGCTCAGCAGAAATGTTTTTAATTGAAATTGAAAACACTCCTGACGAAGATATTAAACATCTTACATCGCTTGGAAACTTTGTTGAGATGTATTCTCCAAGGTTTAAAGAAAATGTTTACAAAACTTGGAACATCAATTTGCAAGAGACTCCACTTGATAAGGATAGTGCAGTTTTTAGAACTTTGAGAGACCTTGACGGCGAATACAACTTTAATAAAGAACTTATTGAAATTTTGTCTCAGCTTTACATTGTCAGGCTTCTTAAACTTTTGGAAGGGTGTGGAACTCTTGGGCTTAAAATCCAAGGGGACTATCGTGTGCTTGTTGAACAGCTTATACGCAAGGACCCATCGCTTGCACAAGACCACACAAGACTGAAACAGCTCCTTGACAAGATGATTGCAAAGCACAACGGTTTTGATGTGATTGCCAGTATGCCTGGTGGCGCAGAGATTATGAAAAACTATGCTGAACCTATTGACCGTGTAAGGGGAAAGCTTGCACCTGTGCTTGTTGAAGCGAAGGAAAACAAAGAAGAAAAAACAGCTTCCGCACCAGCAAAGAAGGAAGAGCAAAAAAAGAAGAAAAAAGCAAAATCAAAGGGAGGGGATTCAGTCAAACCTTTTGTTTATGCAATCAAAAATTATAACCCACAAGTTTTGACGTCAGTGGAAGAAGCGAAGAAATTTGCTCCTTCACCATCAATAAATCCAACTGCGACAGTAGCTGTGGGTAATGCCGCACAACCAAAAAGGAATGAAGTTGAACAGAAAAATGAACCACCAAAGCATACAGAAAGAAAGAGAGCTTATGACCCTGATGCCATCCGTAGAGAATTGCAAGAGATGGCGAATGCAAATACTAATAAATTGAATCGTGAATCATTGGACAATGGTAATCTTGCAATATCAAGAGATGAATTGGATTCGGTATCATTGTTAGACGATGGTTTGGTACCTGAATTATTGGATGAAGGTGCATCTGAATATGGTGATTTATCGGCCGAAGATTCACTGGTTGCTGAATCATTAAGTGATGAATTAGGAACAGATGAGTTACAGATTAGAGAACTTGGAAATTAAGAGAACTCTTAATTGGTTAAGAGTTTAAGTTTAAAAATATTTTAAATATAATTCAAAAAAAAGATGTGTTGACACATCTTTTTTATATACCATTTTTTCCGCCATTATTTTTTTCTCTATTCTCATCGGCTATAATTCTTTTTGTAACTTCTCTCCACTTTTCTGAACATTTAATTTTCTTATTTCCATCCAAAGTTGCATTGATTCTCTCTGCTTCTTTGTAGTTGTGTGTAATGCATGCCCTCATAATAGAAGAGAAACTTCTTCTTGCATCAGTAAGACTCTTTGATGCCATTACTTCTTTGAGATAGTCCAAGTTTGGAATTGCTGCAATCCCGCCTTCACATACTACATATGGAACGACGGTTGCAAGTTGATCAATCATTGTTTTCCATTCGCCATCCAATGATGTCTGAGCCTCATCTCTTGTTGCTTTATTTTTACAGTCTTTATATGCTTCAAGTTCGTTTACCAAGCTCTTATAATTTCTTACATTAGACAAATAACTTGTTAATGCTTTTAAATCCCAGTTGAGTGTTTCGTCATATACAAAATAGTCATCAGTTCCATCTTGTATAATTCTGTAAGGATATGAGTCCCCACCACCGGCTGGCTCACTGATATAAGAGGAATCTTCTTTGCGGGAACCAATTATCAAATCATTTTCTTCAAGAATTGATTGTATTGATTTTATAGCGCCAATCATTATTGTCCTTCTCCTTTTCGTCGTCTAGTTGGCACTATTATAGCACGAAACTTTGCATTTGTAAATACCCTTTTTAAAAAAATTTTGCTTGCATATTTGCGCTTTGTTTGCGGCACTCTATTTCATATTATTGGGTTTTTGTGGGGTGGTTATGGAAGAAAAGAAGCGTAGGCTGGGTGTAAGTGCAATGGTTCTGGTGCTTGGTGGACTGATTTGCAAGTGTCTTGGGGCATTTTTCAGGCTTCCACTGACAAACCTTTTGGGAATCGAAGGGATTGGTGTATTCCAGCTTATTATGTCTCTGTATTCCTTTACTTTGGTGCTTACTTGTGGTGGTGTAACATCCAGCCTTTCAAAACTGATAAGCTCTGCAAGGGCAAGGGGAGAACAAGCCAAAATCTCCACCTATCTAAAAAGAGCGATGCTTATTTCTGTGCTTGTGGGACTTGGGATTGGTGTCGTTTTCTTCTTTTGTGGCAAATACATTGCTTCCTTTCAAAGAATAACATCTGGAAGTGGTTATTATCTTTTTGTTGCACTCTTGCCGTTGGGGGCAATTCTTGCAGTTTTCAGGGGCTTCTTTCAGGGATATGAGAATATGTTTCCGACTGCAATAAGTCAGATTTTGGAACAAGTTGCTAAGTTTGGATTTGGACTTTTGTTTGCGTTTTATTTTGGAAAGCACGGCATAAACAGTGGTGTTTTTGGTGCGTTTTTGGGCATTGTCATTAGTGAAGTGGTGTCAATAATCTTTTTGTATGTTTTCTTTTTATTTAAAAAAGGCGAAACTTCAAAACTTCAAGATTTGAGAAGTATTAAATTTGCTTACCACGAGTTTGACAAAGTCAATTTTCTCTTGACCCTTTCAGCAAGTATTCTGCCACTTGTCAACGCTTTTGACGGGATTGTGATTGTCCCTAGACTTGTGGATGCGGGGTTTTCAAGTGGGCTTTCCACAAAGCTGTTTGGACTTCAAAGTGGAATTGCGGGTGCTTTTTTAAATTTTCCACTCATTATTTCAGTGGCTGTGGCAACAACTCTTTTGCCAAACATCTCATACCTGATTTCAAAACGTGTCAAAAGTAAACATATTGTGGAAAAGGGCATTAAGCTCTTGCTCTTGTTGGTGCTTCCTACGACCTTTGGACTGGTGGCAATTTCAAAGCAAGCGCTTCCATTTGTTTACACAGATTTGTCTGGGCAGATGCTTGAAGTTGTGTTTGAGCTTATGCTTTTTGGTGCGTTTTCAATCGTTTTCACTGCTCTGATGCAATACTTTATTATGTTGTTGCAGGCAAACGGAAATTTCAAGTTTATTGTTGTGATTACTGCCATTGGTGGAATGGTCAAGGGACTTGCCACAGTAATTCTTGCAGGAGTGCCACAAGTCAATGTCTTTGCTTTGGTGTTTGGAAATATTCTTATGTCAGCGTTTATTGCAGTGGCGGCACTTATAAAGCTTAAAGGTGTCTTCAAAATTCAACTTAACTTCCTTGAACTTGTTTTGATGCTTCTTGGAAGTGCTGTTATGGCCGTTGCGGTTTACACATTTATTCAAAAAGATTATTTCAACACAGTGATAAATATTTTGATTGCCATTGTGCTTGGCGTGCTTATTTATTCAGTTTTCTGTGCACCGGTTGTGTACTCAATTTTAAAAAAGAAGAAAAAAGTGGTTTAAGAGTTTGTTTTTGTGCAATATTTCTTTTGGGGGTATGATTATGAATAAAGCTCAATTTGTTGAAGTATTGTCAAAAAGAACAAATTTGTCAAAGAGTAAGTGTATTTCTGTCATTGATGAAATGAGAACTGCAATCTTGGAAATTTGCTCAAAAGGTGAAGAAGTCAGCATAAGAAATTTTGGTAAATTCTCTTTACAAGAGAAGAAGGCAAGAAAATTCCTTAATCCACAGACAAAGAGATACTATTTCTGCAAACCTAAGAAAGTGGTTGGTTTTAAGGGGTTTGATAATTTCAAGTATGGCATCAATTAAATGCTTGACACGTGGAATTTTTTGTTGAATTAAGCGAGTTTGAAACAACTTGCTTTTTCTTTTGTTTTCTTCTTGATTTTGTGCTAAGATAACAGTATGAAAATAGGACAACTTGATTTTTCAGAAGAACCGCTTATTCTTGCACCTATGGCTGGGGTGACGGATGTGGGGTTTAGAAACCTTGCATCTTCTTTTGGCGCAGATGCAACAGTGACGGAGATGCTCTCTGCACGGGCAATGGAGCACAATCCAAAAAAGACAGAATTTATGACCTTGACAACGGATGCAGAAAAAATCAAAATTGCTCAAATTTTTGGTTTTGAAGAAGAATTTTTGAAGCGCGCTGTTCAAAATCCATTGCTTGAAAAATTTGATTCATTTGATATAAATATGGGTTGTCCTGCACCAAAAATTGTCAAAAACGGCGAAGGCTCAGCGCTTATGGACAATCTTCCGCTTGCAAGCAAGCTCATTACCGCAGTTAAAAATGCAACGGACAGACCAGTTTCCGTTAAGTTTAGGAAAGGCAAAAGCACAGAAAACTTTTTGGAGTTTGCAAGAATGTGTCAAGACAGCGGTGCAGACTTTGTCACTTTCCACGCAAGGACGGTCGCGCAAGGCTATTCTGGAAAGGCTGACTATGAAGCGATTGCAACTGTCAAGGCAAAACTTTCTATTCCAGTCATTGGCAACGGTGATGTTGTGGATTTGGATAGTTTTTCAAAAATGAAAGAGACCGGCGTTGACGGGGTTATGCTTGGACGCGGTGCAATGGGCAGACCTTGGCTTTTTGCAGAGCTTAAAGGAAATACGGAAAAAGTTGACAAATTTGAAGTTGTCAAGAAGCATATTGCAATTCTTCGAGAACATTTTGATGAAAACTGGCTCAAACTCTATATAAGAAAACACCTTTTGTGGTATGCATCAGATATGCCAATGTCAGCAAGCGTAAGACTGAAACTTGCCACTTGTGATGACATCGACCAGTGCCTTTGTATTTTGAAAGATGTGTTTATGGCTGGGGAGTAAAACATTTTCCTTAAAATGTTTTGAAATATCAAAGCAAATGTTGTAAACTATGATAAAGGATTGCGAAAATGAAAAAGACGATTAGGGACTTAAAGGATATAAAAGGAAAACGCGTATTCTTGCGTTGTGATTTCAATGTGCCACTTGACAATTACGGTGACATCTTGGACGACACAAGAATCTCTGCCGAAGTGCCAACAATCAAGTATTTGGCTGACAAGGGAGCAAGAGTGATTTTGTGCTCTCACCTTGGCAGACCAAAATGCAGTTATGATAAATATCTTTCCCTGTTTCCTGTCGCAGTTTATTTGATGAAAGTTTTTCCAAATAAGGTTAAATTTTCAAGAGCACCAGCTGGACCTGATGCACAAAGAGAAGTTGAAAAACTTAAAGATGGTGAAATTTTGCTTCTTGAAAATGTCAGATTTCTTGAAGGAGAAGAAGCAAATTCTCCAAAGGTTGTGCAGGAACTTTCTAAGCTTGCAGACATATATGTTAATGATGCATTTGGCGTTTGCCACAGAAAACACGCATCAACTTATGGACTTTCAGTCAAACTCCCAAACGCAATTGGTTTCTTGATTGAAAAGGAGATAAATATTTTTGAAGAAGCTTTAAAATCTCCAAAACATCCTTTTGTTGCCATCTTTGGTGGGGCAAAGGTTGATGACAAGATTAGCCTTATTCACAATGTGATGGATAAAGCAGACACAATCATCATTGGCGGTGGAATGGCTTACACCTTCCTTCAAGCGCAGGGAAGAAAGGTGGGAAAGTCAATCGTGTCTCTTGACAAAGTTGATGACGCACAAGAAATTTTGGAGACTGCCAAGGCAAAAGGAATCAAGATTTTGCTTCCAGTCGACCACCTTGCTTTAATCAAGAGCAAAGATAAAGTAATTAAGACGAAGACTCTTGATGGCGAAATGATTGGGCTTGACATTGGAAATGAAACAATAAAACTCTTTACAAAAGAAATTGCAAACGCAAGACAAATTATCTGGAACGGACCTGTCGGCAAATATGAAGATGGCAGATTCAAAAAAGGTACAACCAAAATTGCAAAAGCGGTTGCAAAAGCAGATGCTTATTCAATCGTTGGCGGCGGAGATAGCGTCAGTGCAATCAAAACTTGTGGATTTGCGGACAGAATCGGACACTTGTCTACTGGTGGCGGTGCAAGTTTGAAGCTTATGGAAGGCAAACCTTTGCCTGCACTTGAAGTTATTGCCAATAAATAAAAATTTTGTGGGGGAATTATGAAAAAGTTGATTATCGGAAACTTTAAGATGAACACCACTGTGAGTGAGTTTAAATCATATGCAATGGCGCTTGCAACAAAAGCAAAGGGAACGAGAAACACTGTTGTTGTTTGTCCACCTTTCACTCATCTTTCAGCTGCGAAAGAAATTTTCTCAGCAAGCAAGGTTGAGTTTGGCGCTCAAAACATCTCAGACGAAGAAAACGGTGCTTTCACTGGCGAAATCAGTGCAAAGATGATTAAGGATTTGGGTGCAGAGTATGTTATAATCGGTCACTCAGAAAGACGAGCAAAGTTTAAGGAAAGTGACAAGCTTGTCAACAAAAAAATTAAAACTGCTCTTGCAAATGGGCTTAAAGTCGTGCTTTGCGTCGGCGAAAGTATGCAAGTTAGGGCAAACAAAGGCGCAATCGGCTTTGTAAGAAAACAACTTGATGATGACCTTAAAGGAATTTATGAAAACGAACTTGAAAGCGTTGTCATTGCATACGAGCCTATTTGGGCAATCACACCTGGAAAGAATGTCACTGCGAAAGATATTCAGAAAATGACTGAGACAATAAGAAAAGAAATTACTGACCTTTACTCAGAGAAGGCTGGGCAAAAAATTACAATCGTCTATGGTGGCGGTGTGACACTCAACAACTATAAAAAACTGCTTTCACTTGAATTTTTGAACG
Organism: uncultured Lachnospiraceae bacterium; assembly: GCA_964541365.1. GTDB lineage: Bacteria > Bacillota > Clostridia > Christensenellales > UBA1242 > Caccovivens. The sequence continues at coordinate 9,917 of CAZIPJ010000001.1, read as the reverse complement.
GAGTTTTGGTTGGAACAGGGTGTTTGGATGTTGACAGTTTTGCAATTATTGCAAAAGAAAATTATTAAAACGGAGAAAGAATGAACCACGTTGCACTTTACAGAAAGTATAGACCAAAAAGTTTTGAAGAAGTGATTGGACAAGACCACATCACAAAAACTCTTCAAAACCAAATCAGCAGTGACCAAATTGGACACGCCTATCTTTTTACGGGCTCTCGTGGGACAGGAAAGACAAGTGTTGCAAAAATTCTTGCAAGGGCTGTCAACTGTTTAAGTCCAGTCGGTGGTTCTGCTTGCGGGACTTGCGAAAACTGTAAGCGACTTGAACAAGAAAACGACATAAACATAATTGAAATTGATGCTGCGTCAAACAACAAAGTCGACGACATCAGAGAAATCAGAGATAAAGTTAAATTTACACCTGTCGGTGCGAAATATAAAGTTTACATCATCGATGAAGTGCATATGCTTTCTGACAGTGCGTTCAATGCACTACTTAAAACTTTGGAAGAACCACCATCATATGTGATTTTCATTTTGGCGACAACCGAAGTCCACAAATTGCCACAGACGATTTTGTCAAGATGTGTCAGATTTGATTTCAGGCTTGTTTCAACAGAAAACTTGATGAAATGCTTAGCGAAAGTTTTTGACAAAGAAAACATAAAGTATGATGAAGAGAGTTTGAAGATTATTGCAAGTGCGGGCGAAGGCAGCGTCAGAGACACACTCTCAATTGCAGATTCAATCGCTTCATATTGCCAAGGCGACATCACAAAAGAAAAGACGCTGTCTGTTCTTGGAACGACAGACCACGAGCTTATTATCAATTTCTTTGAGCATATAAAAGAAAAAGATGTTGGCGGAGTCCTTTCAATGCTCGACCAAATTGAAAAGGAAGGCAAAAACTTGGCTGTCTTTTCAAAGGATTTGTCAAAACACGCAAGAAATTTGCTTGTTTGCAAGTCTTGCAAAACTGCAAATGAAATCTTAAATCTTACGGACGATGTTTTTGCGATGTATCAAGGGCAAGCGGAAAAGTTTGAAGAAAAAGATTTAATCAAGTATATGCAAGTGTTCTCTGGTGCTGAGAGCGAACTTAGGTACACACTTTCAGTCAGATTGCTTTTGGAAACAACTTGCCTTGCCGCTATGCTTGGCTTTGATGCAAAAAAAAACTGAAAATTGAGAAAGACTTGACAAAGCTTACTGCAAACAATGTCTGGGGAAAAGTTGTACTTTACTTAAAAGAACATAAGAAAGTTGCACTTCACGTTGCGTGCGGGGACATTACAAATGCAAAGATTGAAGATGGGAAATTGGTAATCAGGTCAAGTGATGATTTTCTTATTGACATCTTGGAAAACGGCAGACGAGAAATCGAAACTGCTATCAGATGGCAGGGGCTGGAACTTAAATTTGAAGTTGTTAAGTTTGAAAGCTCGGAGCAAAAAATAAACAAGGACATCAAAAAAGTACAAAACTTTTTTAAAGGTGTTGAGGTAGAAGACTAATGAAGCAATATGCGGATTATATAAAACAAATAGAAAACGTTTTGGAAAAGACTGAATTTGCAACGCTTGCGACAATCAGTAATGGAACTATCAATACAAGATTGATGTGTTTGGTAAATGACGGACTTAAAGTGTATATGCAAACTGACAAAACTTTTCACAAAGTTGAACAAATTCAAAAGAATGAGAATGTTGCAATAAATTGTGGAGCGTTTAATTTCACAGGGAAAGCTAAAATTCTTGGTTCACCAAAAGATAATGAATTATTTGTGGAGAAGTTTAAAGCAAAGCACTTAAAAAGTTATAAGCAATATACAAATTTGCCAAGTGAAGTTCTGATTGAAATTAATTTAACAGAGTGCACGATTTGGGAAAAAACAATTACGATTGTGGATTTTATAAATAAGTCAATTAAGCAAATCGCTTATGATGAAATGAAAATTTAAAATAACAAGGAGATTATTATGGGATACGGATTTGGTGGATTTGGCGGTGGAAACAATATGCAGGCACTTATGCGCCAAGCACAAAAGATGCAAGAAGATATGAAACGCATTCGTGAAGAGATTGACGGCACAGAATACACATCATCAGTTGGTGGTGGAATGGTTGAAGTTACACTGTATGGAAATAAAACAGTCAAGGGTGTAAAAATTAAGCCAGAAGTTGTTGACCCGGATGATGTTGAAATGCTTGAAGATTTGGTTGCTTCTGCCATTGGAGATGCTTTAAACAAAATCGCACAAGATGAGAAAAATAAACTTCCAAACTTGGGTATGTAAGAAAATGTCCATATTTGGTTGGCTGGCAGTGGCTTTGCTATTGGGATTTATTGTTGAAAAGTGTATTTTTTGAGAAATTTCTCGGCAAAAAAAGAATGGTAGAAAGATATGAGCGAATTTGAAGAACCAATTGAAAGATTGATTGAATATTTTAGGGCACTTCCAGGCGTTGGCAAGAAAACTGCACAACGCTATGCTTTTTATATTCTTGAAAACAGCAAAGAAAAGGCGCAAAATTTTGCCAAGGCGATGGTTGAAGTAAAAGAAAAGGTTAAGCTTTGCAGTGAGTGCGGAAATTACTCTGCAAGCGAAATTTGCCCAATTTGCAGGACAAGAAATCAAAAGCTTGTCTGTGTTGTGCAAGAGCCAAAAGATATTGTTTCAATGGAAAAAATTAAAAGTTTTGATGGAGTTTATCACGTTTTGTTTGGATGTATCAATCCGCTTGAAAACAAAGGACCAAATGACATAAGAATCAAAGAGCTTCTCTCTCGTGTAAGCAAAAACAAAGTGGAAGAAGTGATTATGGCGACAAACCCAGATGTTGAAGGGGAAGCGACCGCAATGTACATTGCAAAAGTGCTTAAACCGCTTGGGGTCAAGGTTACACGCCTTGCGCAAGGGATTTCAATGGGCAGTGACATTGAATTTGCTGATGAAATAACTCTTGAAAAAGCACTTCGCGCAAGACAAGAAATTTAAGAGCCATTGGCTCTTTTTATTTTTGTGTCGGCGACACTTTCTGTTTGATTTAACTATATAAGCTGCATAAAGTGCAATAAAAAAAGACCTAAGTAGGTCTTCTTTTTTGTATTATTTTCCACCTTTGTCTTTGTCAGCAACTTTGTTTGACGAAGGGGTGGTATTTGTTTTCTTTTCTGTTTCAAAGATTGGAGTTGCAGTGTTGTAATTGTCTTTGTCGCTCATAACCACTGGCACAAGCATTGACAACTCTTCTTCTGTGCAATTTTCTGTCGCAACATCAAAGCATTGTTTTTGCAGCTCAACGGCATTTGCAAAATCACTGCTGTTTGTATCTCGGTTAAAAGGTGCACTTTTTGCAAGCAATTTCACGCTTACAAGTTCCATTGTCTTGGCTTTGTCGATTTCGCATTCTTCCATATTAAGCCAAATATATTCTTTTTTCCCATATACAACAACTGGTGCTGTGCTGGTTACAGGTTCGCCCTTTCCTGTTCTTTTATTCCAAACTATTGCTTTTTTGCTTAATTGCTTGTGATTTTTAACAATGTCGGACTCTGCATTGTAAACTATATGTAAAGAGAGTCTTAGGCCGTTGTCACTTTGCGTAGTGGTTGCTTCGTGGAGTTTGCCGTCAAGAGTTCCAATAGTTACATAATACGGAGAATTTTTATACGCATTTCTGGTGTAAAAAGAACTGTAACGATACCAAGTTCTTGTAACTCCTTCTCTTTCTGCTCTGATAGAAACATCTGCACCTGCAAAAGTAGGGTGCTTTTCCCTAAGTTTTCTTACTTGCATAATGCTTATTGGATATACTTTTAATTGGATTTCTGCCATATCATTTTCCGCCTTTGTCTTTGTCAGCAACTTTGTTTGACGAAGGGGTGGTGTTTGTTTTCTTTTCTGTTTCAAGGATTGGTGTTGCACTGTTGTAGTTGTCTTTGTCATTCATAACCACTGGCACAAGCATTTCCAACTCTTCTTCTGTGCAATTTTCTGTCGCTACATCAAAATATTGTTTTTGAAGTTCAACAGCTTTTGCAAAATCGGTACTTTTCCCATCTTTGTCAAATGGAACGCTTCTTGCAAGTAACTTCACGCTAACAAGTTCCATTGTTTTTGCTGTACCATTTTCGCACTCTTCTTTATTAAGCCAAACATATTCTTTCTTTCCAAAGACAACAATCGGTGCTGTGGTTGTTACTTTTTCCATTTGTGCGCTATCTCTGTTAAAAATTAATTCTGTTTTAGTTTTCATTTCGCAACTTTTTACAACGTTAGATTCTGGATTGTAGATTATTTGTAAAGCGATTCGTACACTGCCGTGGTCACAATAATTGTGGCGGTAGAGAAGGTCACCGTCATCAAAACCGCACAACACACGTGGTGAAGAATCCATAAGTGCGCTTCTAGTGAAATACCAACCAGTTCCATAAGTAGCATTTTTCCAACAACCTTCTTTTTGTGCTCTTTCAGAAAGCTTTGCACTTGCATAAGCAGGGAATTTTTTAAGAATTCCTTTTTGTTCAATTTCGCTGACTGGATACACCATCAATTTAATCTCTGCCATTTTATTTTCTCCTTTTACTAATTATATCGCAGGGCGGTAAATTTGTCAATATGTGGTTTTAAAATGTTTTAGAAAACGAATAAACATTTTAAAGCTTATATTTGAAAATTTTGCACTTTCAATTTTGTTGATTATTTTTTTTTGTTCTGTTATACTGGCAATATATTGGAGAGAAAATATGGATATTAAACTTAAAATTTATCAAAGATTGGCAATGAGCCTGACAAGAGCAGGGTATACTGGAAGTGAAAACATTTCTGTCTCTTTTTCAAACAGACCAGAGCTTTGTGATTTTCAATCAAACATTGCTCTTATTCTTGCAAAGACAATGGGTAAAAATCCTGTTGATGTGGCAAATAAGCTTGTTGAAAATATAGATAAAGATGACATCTTTGAATTTTCTGCTGTAAATCCTGGGTTTATAAATGTAAAAATGAAAAACAAAGGCTTGTCAAACTATGCAAATCTTGTTTCGCAAGATAGCAATCTTGGCGTTCCACAAAGAAGTCCAAGACTTATTATGTTTGATTATGGCGGTGCGAATGTTGCAAAAGAATTGCACGTGGGACATTTGCGTTCTCCAATTGTCGGTGAAGCACTCAAAAGGCTACATATCGCTATGGGAGACAAGACTGTTTCCGATGTGCATTTGGGGGATTATGGACTTCAAATGGGGCTTACAATTTTGCAACTTAAAGAAGATGGCTATCTTGATAAGTTTTTTAAGAACATTGTTCAAAATTATGATAATATCGCACTTGAAAATGTCACACTCGACCTTTTGAACGAAGAATATCCAAAGGCAAGCAAGCGCAAAGATGTGGATGAAGATTTCAAAAAACGTGCTGACGAATACACACTTTATATTCAACAACATAAAGAACCTTACTTTTCCATTTATAATAAGATAAGAAAACTTTCAATTGCTGAAATTAAGAAAAATTACGAACTTCTCAACACCACATTCAATTTCTATCTCGGTGAAAGTGATGCTTATCCATATATTGATGAGACAATTCAAATCTTTGTTGACAAAGGCTTGGCAAGAGAGAGTGAAGGTGCGCTTGTTGTGGATATTGCAAAAGAAGGAGAACATATTCCAATCCCTAAGAAGAGTGCAGACGAACCACAGAGATACAAAAATCCTATGCCACCAGCAATCATCAGGAAATACAATGGTGGAGACTTGTATGCAACAACTGACATTGCGTCAATTCTGATGAGAAACAGAACTTTCAAACCACACGAAATTGTTTATGTGACTGACAATCGTCAAGCTGGGCATTTTGAGCAGGTGTTTAGATGCTCAAAACTTGCTGGTATCTCTCCGGAGAATCAAAAGCTTGTGCACGTTGCTTTTGGAACGATGAATGGAAGCGATGGAAAACCTTTCAAGACAAATATAAAGATGTTGTGAATATGCTTGTGGAAAGTGCAGAAAAGAAACTTGCAGAAAATGGCATTGTGGGTGACAGAGAGCTTGCAAGAAAAATTGGTGTTGCGGCAATGAAATTCGGAGACCTTTCAAACACAGTCGCAAAAGATTATGTTTTTGATATTGACAAGTTTTTGGCATTTGATGGAAAGACTGGTCCTTACATTCAATATACAATCGCGCGTATCAATTCGATTTTGGCAAAAGCAAATGAGAAGGTGGGAGTGATTGATGTCTGCACGGAAGAAGAAAGAAATATTGTGCTTTCAATTTTGAAACTTAACTCTTCTTATGTTGTTTGCTATGACAGCTATTCGCTCAACAGTCTTTGTCTTGCAACTTTTGATTTGGCAAGTGCATTTTCAACATTCTACAACAATCGCAAGATACTTTCAGAAACTAATGTTGAAAGAAAGAAAAATATGCTTGCAATTTGTGCACTCGTTAAGCGTTGTCTTGAAAAAGCTCTTGACACTCTTGGCATTGAAGCTGTTGAAAAGATGTGAGCCTGTGGCTCTTTTTAGCGATTGCAAATGCCGTGTGTTATAGAAGGGGATTCATCCCTAAAATTCTTTCAAACTTTTTTTAAAAAGGGTATTTACAAACGGAAAGTTTTGTGCTATTATAGGGGCATAGAGAAACGAAACCGACGGAGGTATAAACATATGGGAAAATTAAAAAGTGATTCTAATGTTTCTGTATTGAGTGTTGACTGCAATACACCACACGGACCATATAGAACTGAATTTAGAGTTAGTTTGGGATTCCACAATAGCGTGGTTGAAGGTTTAATGAAAATTGACCACGAAGCAGCAAATATTCACGCAAAGCCTTCAACAACTGTTAAAGTTGAAGATGGAAAGCTCAGTATTGACGGGTTGAATTGTAAAGCTGAAATTGGAGAAGTGAAAGGTTCTAAAAACACAACTGCTGGTGTTCCAGAAAAATATAGAGATGTCTCAGGTAGAACAACACCAACAGCAACCAAATTCAAAGCAAGTGGAATAGGAATGAACAGATGCTAATTAAAAATCGCGAGAAAATTTCGCGATTTTTTTTAAATCATTTTGAAAATAATATTTTATGTGATATCATAATCATATAAATAATGGATTTTTGGAGATTTTGTAATGGAAAAGTTTAGTCAATACCTTTATCCTGCCATTTTTGTTAAAGATGAAGAAGGCGCTTATCAAGTTATTTTTCCAGATTTAGACATTTATACTGATGGAAATAATTTGTCCGAAGCATATCTTGCTGCAAAAGAACTTTTGCGTGTTTATTTTTCGTATGTACATAAATACGAAGTTGAATACAACAATCCAACAAAGCTTGAAGTGCTTGCAAAGAAATGCAAAGCAAACGAAACTGCACTTCTTGTTGACGCATATGTAAATTAGTTTAAAAGACAAAAACTGCAAAATAGTTGCAGTTTTTTTGTTCTGCTGTTGACATTTTTCTTTGGCAATTTTATAATCAGGGTATAGATGGTCGCCGTGGAGTGAAAAGACTGCCGCACAAAGACTGTCTTTTTTATTTTACGCGGGGATGGATGTTCTGTTGGTGCTAAAAATATTCTTGAACTTTTCCGCAAAACACTTGACTTAAAGAACCTTGTGTGGTATATTTATCTAGACACTTTCAAAGGGTGTTAGTTTTTTTGTTAGGAGATAAAATAATGGCAGCACCAAAACGTAAAATCATTACTCTGGAATGTACTGAATGTAAAGAAAGAAACTATTCAAGTGAAAAAAATACATCAAACAATTCAGAAAGAATTGAAATCAACAAGTTTTGTCCAAGATGCAACAAACGTACAAAACATAAAGAAACTAAATAAAGATTTTGGAGGATAATATGTCTAAAAAGCAAAAAGCTCTTGAAGCAGAAATTGCAGAAAAGAACTCTGACGCTCAGGACAACATCAGCGAAGGCGTTGTTGTAGAGCCAAAGAAGACAAAAGAAAAAAATCAAGAAAAATCCAAAGATAAAGATAAAAACAAGAAAAAGAAGAAAGAAAAGAAAGAACGCAAAAGCTTCGGCAGAAAAGTTAAGGAAACTGCTTCTGAACTTAAAAAGGTTACTTGGCCAAGCTTTGGGGAAGTTTGCAAGAAAACAGGAATTGTTATTGCATTCGTTCTCATTTTTGGTTTGTTCTTGTATGGTGTGAACTATTTGCTTGGTGGACTTGTAAACTTGCTCATCAATGGCAAATGGCTCTAAGAGAAACTTTCGGAAATTGCCTTGTTTCTCTTTTGGCAGTCTGAATTAGACATATTATGAAAAAAATCAAAAATTAAGGGGTATTTAATATGGAACATTCAAGAGAACCAAAATGGTACGTTCTTCACACATTCTCAGGATATGAAAATGTTGCGAAAGAAAATCTTGAAACAGTTATTGAAAAATTTAATTTGCAAGACAGAATCTTTGATATCATCATCCCAGAAGAAGATGTTATTGAAGAGAAGAATGGCAAGAAGAAATTGGTTACAAGAAAAAGTATGCCTTGCTATTTGTTTGTAAAGATGATTTATGGTGATGACCTTTGGCACAATGTAACGAGAACTCGTGGAATCACAGGTTTCGTTGGTCCAAAAGGACGCCCTTTGGCACTTACAGAAGATGAAGTAATTAAAAACAGACTTGAAAAAATCAAGGTTGAGACTGATATCGAAGTTGGTGACCAAGTTGAAATCGTTGAAGGTGCACTTGACAAAATGGTTGGAACAGTTGTTTCTGTTGACACAGACGCTCAGAAAGTTGTTGTTACTGTTGAGATGTTTGGCAGAGAAAACAATGTTGAACTTGAATTTGGTCAAGTTAGAAAAATCAATAAATAGTGGCTTGCCACTTTTTATGGGGTGTTAAATAGGACAGGTTTTCTATTTAAAAACCATAAAAACAACTGATAGTTGTGGGTTTTTAGTGGATTTTAGAAAAAATCCATCAAAATATTTGTCCCCAGCACGACATTAAACTGCTAGTTTTGTGGGAGAACTAGCCAAAGTTCAATAAAACCACATTAGGAGGAAGAAAAAATGGCAAAAAAAGTAAAAGCAGTTGTTAAATTACAACTCGATGCTGGCAAAGCTACTGCTGGACCACCAGTAGGTTCTTCACTTGGACCACACGGTATCAATATCGGGGGCTTTGTTAAAGAATTTAACGAAAAAACAGCATCACAAGCAGGTTATGTAATTCCAGTTGTGATTACTATCTATGAAGATAGAAGTTTCACATTCGAATTGAAAACTCCACCTGCAGCAGTCCTTATCAAAAAGGCAATTGGTCTTGAAAAAGGTTCTGCAAAACCAAACTCAACAAAAGTCGGAAAAATCACAAGAGAACAAATCAGAAAAATCGCAGAAACAAAGATGCCTGATTTGAACGCTTCTTCAATTGAAAGTGCTATGTCTATGATTGCTGGCGCTGCAAGAAGTATGGGCGTGGAAGTTGTGGACTAGGAAGGTGCGTTATGAATAAAGGAAAAAGATACGTAAAGAGCCTTGAAAGTTATGATAGAACAGCTTCATACGACGTAAAGAAGGCACTTGAAAATGTTATTGCAACATCAACAGCAAAGTTTGACGAAACAATTGAATTGCACGTGAAACTTGGTGTTGATGGAAGAAATGCTGACCAACAAGTTCGTGGCGTTGTTGTACTTCCAAACGGAACAGGTAAGTCTGTTAAAGTTTTGGTTATCGCTCGTGGTGACAAAGCTGATGAAGCTACAAAAGCTGGCGCTGACTTCGTTGGAGCAGAAGAAATCGTTGCAAAAATCAATGGTGGATGGTTGGATTTTGACGTTGCAATCACAACACCTGATATGATGGGCGTTGTTGGAAGAATCGCAAAAATCCTTGGACCAAAAGGTTTGATGCCAAACCCAAAGAGTGGTACTGT